>JAUHZI010000015.1 GCA_030426105.1 Bacteroidia bacterium
ATTGTTAAAATGACGCAGTCTGGAGGCGGAGGAACAGGCGTCTCTGTTGCTGCAATTAGTGCCACTGGCTCATTATACACATGGGGATATAATGGATATGGACAATTAGGGACAGGTAGTACATCAAACTTTAACAGTCCACAGTTTATATCTGGGATTACTGCCCAAGATATTGTAATGAGGAGATGGTCGTATGGTTCGACATTATTAATTAATTCAGCAGGAAATGTACTGGGGGCAGGTTATAATGGTCTGGGGGTTATTGGAGATGGAACAACTACCAATAGAAATACTTTTACACCAACAAGTAATGTCTTTACAAATGCAAAAGAAGTCCATATGGGAGTTAATAATCATGCAGCAGCAGTAGTTACGAATAATGGTAACTTATATGTAGCTGGGTATAATGCTCATTATGGACTAGGCCTAGGAACTGTTGGGACAACGGTAACCAATTATACTATGCCATCAGCTCCTTTTCAAGGTATGGTGAAAAAAGTTGTTATGCAGGCATGGGGGAGTTATAAGTCAATCCATGTATTAGATACATTGGGGAGAATATGGGCATGTGGAGATAATGTAGGAGGTCAATTAGGAACAGGAGGAACACATGATGCTGATCCTAATGGATTATTTACTAGAGCAATGGATGAATTAAGTGGAGCAGTTAAGTTTGTAGATATTCAACCAGTAGGACATTATAGAAACGATTATATGAGTATGGTTGCATTAACTGAAGATGGAAGGGTTATGACGACAGGAGCACCACACTATGGACAGCTTGGTAACGGAACCAATAATGCCCAAGGACCTTGGCATCGATATTATAAACTTATTAATTTCCAATAAAATAAAACACTAAAAGCTTATGAAAAAAAATACATATATATTAGGAATCTTTGCTGCCCTATCTATGCAAGTTTTCGCACAAGATGTTTTAGTTGTAGATGGAGGGAGTATACATGTTACTAATAATGGTCTATTGACTGTTAAAGGTGGTGTTGTTAATCAAAATTCTGGAACAATAGACAACTCTGGTGATATTACTGTTTCAGGAGACTGGACGAATAATGCAAGTAATACTATGTTAGTTAACAATAGTCCTGGAAGTGTTACTTTAGATGGAAACAATCAAGCGATAAAAGGAAGCTCTATTACTGACTTCTATAACTTGAAACTTTCAGGAGGTTCAACGGTAAAATCAATGGAATTAGACGCTAATGTTTCTAATGAATTAGATTTAGGAGATGAAGAGCTACAAACTAATTCTAATACAATTTTTGTAAATAATCCAGCTGTAGGATCAGTTGTTTGGAATACAGGATATGTGAACAGTGATAGTTTAGGTGGTTATTTAGCAAGAGCAACAAATTCAACAGGGTTATATACTTTCCCAGTAGGGTCTAGTTTATTATCTGATACATATAGACCAGTATTTTTAACTCCTGCATCATCGAATGCAAATGTATATGGAGTTAGATTATCTGATGAAAGTGCTGACACTGATAATACAGGTGTTTCAAATTCTGGAGCAACAGGTCCTTTCCCAGTAGCGAATAAAGAAGCTCAGGTTAGATCAATAAATACAGAATACTATTTTAATATTTCGAGATTAACTGGGACTGATGCTGTAGATGTTCAAGTTGACTTCTTCAATGCAGATGGAGCTTATCAAACATTAGCACAATGGAGTGGAGCAAATTCTCAATGGGAAGGGTTGGACTTTAACTACGCGCCCTCAACTACAGGAGCTAACCTTAATTCTCCAGATGTGACGCTAACAAAAACAGCTTTAAATGATTTTAATCACGATGTGTTTGCCTTAGCTGAATTAGAATTTGAAATAGAAGTTCCAGGTGGTGTTTCTCCTAATGCTGATGGTTTTAATGATAATTTTGTAATTGAAAATTTAGAATACTTTCCAGAAAATGAATTGATAATATTCAATAGATGGGGTGATATTGTATATGAAGCAGCACCTTATTTAAACGACTGGAGTGGACAAGTAAATGGGGCTATGATTTTAACAGGAACTGAAGTGCCAGATGGGACATACTTTTATGTGTTAAAGTTGTCTCCAGAAGATGATAATCCTTTAAAAGGAGATTTTGAATTAAGAAGAAAATAATAAAAATATTAGTCGAATTAGTATGAATAAAATAATATCTACTTTAATAGTTGCGATTGGACTTTTCACATATTCTGGAACGTTAAAAGCACAGGATTATTTCCATATATCTCAATATATGATGCACCAACCGTTTGTTAACCCAGCTGCAATTGGAAGCTATGGTTCTCTAAACGGAGCAGGTTTGTTTAAGCAACAATGGGTTGGGTTAGATGGTGCTCCATCAATTCAAGCTATCAATGTGAATTCTCCTATCGGAACAACTAATGGAAATGCAGGTTTTTCTGTAGTTAGAGATCAAATAGGTGTAAATAATAGAATTGATATAACAGGGACGTATGCTTATAATTTATCCTTAGGAACGAACTCTAAGTTAGCTTTAGGTTTGTCAGGAATGGCAGTTTTAAACCAAAGTAACTTTTCACAAGCTGCAGTAAATGATGCTAATGATCCTTTGTTTGCTAATGATACAAGAATGCATGTGTTACCGAATTTTCAATATGGTATGTACTACTATACAAATAAATTTTATGTAGGTTTATCTTTACCAAAATTGTTGTTGAATTCAGTAACTTCAGATTCTACAGGAACAGATAATGCTTCTACATCTTTTGACTTTTCTCAAATGCACTATTATCTTAATGCAGGATATAGATTTGAATTGTCTGATAATATAGATTTAAACGCATCAACATTATTAAAGCAAATAGCTGGAGCTCCATTCCAGTTCGATTTGAATGCACAAGCTGTATTTAATGATAAATTAGGAGTAGGTGTTTCTTACCGATCAAGTAAAGAATTAGTTGGGTTATTATCATTTCAAATTAATGAAATGTTTAAGTTGGCTTATTCTTATGATTTCTCTTTATCTAAGTTAGGGACTTATCATACTGGTTCACATGAAATCATGTTGTTGTTCCAGATGCCAACAAAGGAGCCTTTATTGATTGAACCACCAAGATTTTAAAATACTTTATACAAGGAACAAGGAATATATATACAAATGAGGAAGTTAATATTTAGTGTAAGCACTGCTTTGCTTGTCGTATTAGGAGTAAATGCACAACAAAAAGAAATTAATGTAGGAATTGAAAAGCAAAAAGGAGGATACTATAGAGAAGCTATAGCTAACTTCGAACAAGCTTTAAATAATCCTAAAATTAATGATGAACAGAAAGTTCTTGTTTATAAAGGTTTGGCTGAATGTAATGAAAAAACGCACGACTATAATAAAGCGTCTGATTATTACGGAAAGTATTTAGCTGCAAACCCAAATGATATTGATAAGTTTTTGAATTATAGTTCAATGTTGAGAACTGTAGGAAAAACAGAAGAAGCTAAAGTTTTCTTTTTAAAATACGCTGAAAAGAAAGGCGATGCTAAACTGAAAAAAGATTTTAATAAGATGATTGATTGGGCTGAAGCTCATGGTGATGATCCAACTCCATATCTAGTTGATGTAACAAATATTTCTACAAATGGAATTAGTATGGGAACTTCTGAATATAAAGAAGGGGTTTTAACTGGTTTAGCACAGTCTACTGATGAAGGGAAAACAGTATTCTATAATTTAGGTTACAGTAAAAAAACTGGAGAGAATACCTTTGAGGCTCCAACTATTTTGTCTAAAAATTTAACTAGCCAATACTATTCAGGATATCCTTCAGTTTCAAAAGATGGGAATACAATTTATTTTACATCTAACTCTTCTGGTAAGAATAAATATAGCCCATCAAAAACAAAAAAAGTTGACTATAGTTCTAAAGGAGTAAACGTTCTTAAGATTTTTAGAACAGAATTTAAAGATGGATCTTGGACAGAGAAAGAAGAATTGTCTTTTAACAGTAATGAATATAGCTGTGCTCATCCATTTATTTCAGAAGATGGAAATACATTGTTCTTTGTTTCGAATATGGAGGGATCTATGGGAGGATATGATGTGTATAAGGCTACAAAAAATAGTGATGGAACATTTAGTAAACCAGTTAATCTAGGTTCAAATGTAAATACTAAACTAGATGAAATGACACCTTCTTTTGTAGGGAATAATTTATATTTTTCATCAAGAGGACATTTTGGTTTTGGAGGTTCAGATATCTTCAAAGCAGAAATGAATACAGATAATACCTTTAAAAAAGCAGAAAATGTTGGGAAACCTTTGAATTCTACTTTTGATGATTTTGCTTTCTCTCCAAATAAAGATCAAGTAACTGGATTTTTATCTTCTAACAGAGATAGTGAAAATGGATCAGATAAAATTTTCTCTTTTAAACTTATCCCAGCTGAGTATAAAGTTGTAGATAATGAAACAGGTGAGCCAATTGCTGAAACTAAAATTATCGTTTATGAAAAAGTTGATGGTGAATGGGTTGAATCTTCTGTTAATGTAACTGATGAAAATGGTGTTTGGGGAACTAATTTTGCTAAAAATAAAGACTATAAAATTGTTTACGATAATCCTCACTATGAAATAAAAGAAATAGAGTTATTACAAAACGATAAACGAAGAGAGAAAAAGTTAGCTAAAATTAAGAGTGGTGTCAAGTTAGAAAAAGCAGTATTGTTTGGTCAAATGATTGATGCAATTACAAATAAAGCTGTTGAAGGTGCAGTCGTAGATTTATATGAAAAAAATGATAATGGAGAATATGTAAAAGTAGCTAGTGTTCTTACTGATAAATATGGTTCTTGGAAACATAATATCCGTAGAGATAAAGAATATAGAGTTAATATTAACAGAGAAGGTTACGATGAAAAAGCTTTTGAAATACCATCTGTAGTTAGTAATGACCCTAACAGATCAAGTATTATTGAATCGATGAACCCGCTTAAGTTTAACCCAACAGCTAAAAAAGATGTTAAACTTAAAATTAATAATATCTATTTCTATTTTGATAAAGGAAAAATTAAAGAAGAGTCTTACCCAATTCTGGATAACATTGTAGAGTACTTAAATGCTAATGCTAATGTGAAAATAGAGTTGAGTGCACATACAGATTGTATAGGAAAAGATTCTTACAACTTGGCATTATCTAAAAAGAGAGCAAAAGCTTGTGTAGAATATATCGTTAAGCATGGAATATCTAGCTCACGATTAAAAGGAGTTGGTTATGGTGAGAAATATATTTTGAATGATTGTAAGTTACAGCGTTCAAATGAAAAAGAAGCCGAGAAGAATCGACGTGTAGAAATAAAAATATTATAATATTTAACTAACCATTAAAAATTCCTGTACAACCCAGTTGTATAGGAATTTTTATTTGTACTAACATAATTATGAAATACATAAAAATTGTTTTAATAACCTTGTTAAGTTTTTTAGCATCAGTATCTTACAGTCAAGACAAGGTGACGTTGTTAAAAGAAAAACTAGAAGCGTCTCCAAAAGAAGAAAAACCACATGTTTTGAATATGCTTTCCAAAACATTGCTGAGAAAAAACAGAAAAGAGAGTTTATCTTATGCTGAAGAAGCAATTAAGTTAAGTCAAGACCTAGGAGATGTAGCCGAAGAAATGGATGGATACCTAAATAAGGGGAAAGCATTATCTGCGTTAAGAAAACATGGTGAAGCAATTAAAGCAATCGAAAAAGTATTAAAAGTTGATAAAGAGTTTGGTAATGAACCTAGTGCTGCCTATGATTTAAGTCTTTTGGGAAAAGAATACACAGCTCTTAAGAAGTATGGTAATGCAAGAACAAGCTTTCAAGAGTCTTATGATATTTATACAAAATTAAATGATAAAAGAGCACTAGGGTATGTAGCTGGTGATTATGCCAATATGGAGAAAAAGGCAGGAGATAATAAAAAGGCTATAACATGGTTTGAAACAAGCTTAGCGCATCATAGAGACTCTAAGAATAAACAAGGAGAAGTACAAGCAATGATGGCTATAGGTGCACTTAATGCTAATAGAGGAGATTATGAAAAATCGATTGAACAACTTGAAGAAGCAAAAGCAAAAGCAAAACAATATGGCTTAAACTCTCTAGAAAAAGCAGCCGCCAAAAACTTATCGATTGTCCAAGAAAATCAAAAGAAAAAGGAAAGCAGTATTACAGATTTAGATCGTGAACTAGCAGCTCAAAAAGAAGAGCAGATTATGGATTTGGAGAATATTAAAATAAAATCCATGGCTCAAATAGAGGAATTAAGTGAGTCTATGCAGATTTTAGCACTTAAGGAGCGACTCCAAAAAGAAGCTTATGATAGAGAAATTAAAGAAAAAGAAGAAGAGAAATTAAAATTAGAACAAGCTAAAAAATTAGCAGAAACTGTTGCTTCAGCAGCTCAAGCTGAACAAGAGAAAGCTGCAGCTGAAAAAGATTTATTAGCAGCAGAGAACGCGAAACAAACTACGATGCTAATAGCTGGAGCCATTGGTCTAGCTTTATTGGCGATACTTGCACTATTTATCCTCAAAGGTTATAGAGATAAAAAGAAAGCAAATGATGTATTAGTTGCAAAGAATGAACTCATTGAAGAGCAAAAAAGCTCCTTAGAAGCTCAAAAGGCTGAACTTGAACATAAGAATCATAACATTAAAGAAAGTTTGGATTATGCAAAGAAAATTCAAACATCTATCTTGCCTCCAATAGGTGGGTTAAAAGAGAAGTTTTCAGACTCATTTGTGTTTTTTAGACCAAAAGATATTGTAAGTGGAGATTTCTATTGGTATTATGAGCATGGATCTAAGTTATATGTATCTGTTTCTGATTGTACTGGGCATGGAGTGCCTGGAGCCTTTATGTCAATTATTGGTAATAACTTAATAGAAAAAGCAATTGTAGAGCTAAAAATTGATAAACCAGCTGATGTATTAAAGTTCATGAGCGACCGTATCAATAAACAGTTAGGAATGACAACTGGAGCTTCAGAAGTAAAGGATGGGATGGATATGACACTAATTTGTATTGATAAGTCAAACAATAAATTAAGTTTTGCTGGTGCTAGAAATCCACTATACTTCTATAGAGAAGGACAGTTGGAAGAAGTTAAAGCAACAAAAATGTCCGTAGGGTATAACAGTAAAAAAATTGCTTCAGAATTTGAACATTTAGAGATGGACTTGAGAACAGGTGATCGATTATATATGTTTTCTGACGGGTTTGCTGATCAAAAAGGAGGGCCTAAAGGTAAAAAGTTCTATTATAGACCATTTAGAGAAATACTTCAAGGTTCAGGAACTCAATCTATGGACTTTCAAAGAGACTTATTAGAGACGACGATTGTAGAGTGGATGGATGGAGCTGAACAGTTAGATGATATGTTAGTCTTAGGCATCGAGATTTAAAGATAATAAAGCCAATAAATAAAAAGCTCAGCATAGAATATGCTGAGCTTTTTTTATAAGTATTGTTTGTTTAAACTCCAATGAACCATGACTATGTTTACCAATCATCATCGTCATCTTCTTCAACTTCAGGAGCTAGCTCTACAATAAGACCATCCATTTCGTTAGTTAAATGAATTTGACATCCCAATCGGCTGTTGTCTTCAACGTGCCATGCCTCATCTAACATCAGCTGTTCATCTTCGTTACGTTCAAGCGTAACCTTATCATTTAAAACGTACATTTGACATGATGCACACATAGCCATTCCTCCACAAGTTCCTTTAACTGGCAACTCATAGCTTTTACACAGCTCCATCATATTCATGTTCATATCAGTAGGAGCTTCTAATTGATGCTCAATACCTTCTCGGTCAATAACAGTAACAGTTATGATATTCTCCATTTCAGTGAAGTTTAATTAATTAAAAACCATTAATACCATTTACAGTAGTATATTTCAAAACATTATTCTTATCAGGGTAAATTCTTTTAAAAGCACTCTGAACCATTAATGTCGCTTCATGAAAACCACATAAAATTAATTTTAACTTTCCTGGGTAAGTATTCACATCTCCAATTGCAAAAATACCTTCTCTATTCGTGCTATAATCAAAGGTGTCAACTTTAATAGAGTTCTTTTCAATTTCTAATCCCCATTTAGCTATAGGCCCTAATTTAGGAGTTAATCCAAATAATGGTAACCAATTATCTAATTCAATAGTTGTATTTTCTTCCCCTTTGGTTTTAATTACAACACGTTCTAACTGATCTTCTCCTTCAAGGCCAAACACTTCACTATCCGTCATTAATTTAACTTTCCCTTCAGAAGCCATATCCATTATACGTTGAACAGAGTCCAAATGACCTCTAAAGCTTTTGCTCCTGTGAACCAAAGTAACTTCTTTAGCGACTCCATCAGCTAAGAAAATAGCCCAATCTAAAGCAGAGTCTCCACCACCACTAATTACAACTCGTTTATCGCGGTAAACTTCAGGGTCTTTTACAATGTATTCAACCCCCTTTTTCTCATACTGTTTTAATGTAGGTATAGGAGGTTTTCTTGGTGTAAAAACACCTAATCCACCCGCAATAGCAACATTTGGAGCTTTATGTTTTGTGCCTGCATTGGTTGTAACAATAAACTGATTGTCCTCAGTTTCTTCAATACTAACAGCTGTTTCTCCAAGTGTAAAGCCTGGTTTAAAAGGAGCAATTTGTTCCATCAGTTTATCTGACAAATCTCCAGCTAATATTGATGGATAGGCAGGAATATCATAAATAGGTTTCTTAGGGTATATTTCAGAGCATTGTCCACCTACTTGAGGTAAGGAATCAATTAAGTGACATCTTAATTTTAATAACCCAGCTTCAAACACAGTGAATAACCCGACAGGTCCTGCTCCAATAATCAATATATCTGTTTCTATCATCTCTTATAATTTATATCAATACAAAAATAACTTTTATTAGAGATGGATAACTATGATTTTTGTCAAAAAAGTGATTTTATGTAGTAAATGTTACAAAAGATGATTTATTCAAAATCTTCATAAATAAGATACTTTTTACGAACTTGTTTAAAAGTGTTGAGTTCCTCTTTCCAAGAATTTTGAATTGTTTTTACGGATTCTCCCTTTTCAATCATTTGCTTTATTTTTTTATTGCCAGTCAATAAATAAAAGAAGCCATCTTTTCTAAAGAAGTTGGCTTTGTCAGAAGATTGATGATACATACTTGTCAGCCAGTGTAAATATAGTTCTCCCAAATCAGGCATAAAATTGTTCCCAAAAGAAGTTAAATCATACCCATAGCAGATTTTTCCCTCATGTTTAGGATGTTTAGCACCAAACGTTGGTTGAGGAGTAAAAGAAAAGTCAGTTTGAGGAATATAAGGAGAACCGAATATTTGAAAAGGAGTTTTTGTCCCCCTTCCAACACTAACATTAGTCCCTTCAAATAAACACAATGAAGGATATAAATATATACTCGTCATATTAGGTAAATTAGGAGAAGGAGGAATAGGTAGTTGATATTTGTCTTTATGCGAATAGTTCGAACATTTAACAACCTCTAATTGGCATTGTATGCCATTATTTAACCACTTTTCTCCATTAATCATTTGTGCGTATTCCCCTATGGTCATCCCATGAACAATTGGAACAGGGTGCATGCCGATAAATGATTTTTGACTTTCCTCTAAAATTGGACCGTCAATATAAAAGCCATTTGGATTAGGACGATCCAATAATAGTAATGGAATATTATTTTCAGCACAAGCTTCCATTACGTAATGCATGGTGCTAATATAAGTATAGAAACGTGCTCCAACATCTTGAATGTCGAATATAACAATGTCTATATTAGCCAGTTTTTCAGGACTAGGTTTTCTATTTTTTCGTCCATAAAGGGACAAAATAGAAATGCCTGTTTTTTTATCCTTACCATCAGCAACTTTTTCTCCAGCATCAGCGGTGCCTCTAAAACCATGCTCAGGTGCAAACACTTTTTTCACATCTATGCCTAATGCAATGAGCGAATCAACTAAGTGGGTATTCTGAATAACACTAGTTTGATTTGCAACAATTGCAACTTTTTTTCCTTGCAATAATGACAGGTATTTTTCTGTCTGATTTGCTCCAGTGTTAATTTGTCCAGAGATGTTAGTAAAAGAAAGGACTATTAAAGAAAATAAAATGAATATATTTTTCATGTGCTCAATAAAATGGGTTTTTTGCCTAAATTTGACGCAAAATAGATAAAACGATTTGAATACAGAACTATATATAGCAAAAAGGATGCTAGAAAACAAAAAGGGAGAGAAAAAAGTCTCTAAACCTATTGTCTTTTTAGCAATAGCTGGAATTACTCTTGGTATAGCTGTTATGTTATTATCCATTTCTATTGCTTCAGGATTTCAAAAAGAAGTAAGAGAAAAAATCATCGGATTTGGTTCTCATGTTCAAATATCAAGCTCTTACAGTAACCAGTCTTTTGAATCTAGTCCTTTGTTAGTAGATGATATAGCAATAGCAGATATTAAAGCAGATAAACATGTGAATCATGTTCAAGTTTTTGCATATAAACCTGCAATTATGCAAGCTAAAGAGTCTCAAAAAGAAGAAGAAAATGACACAGGAATAAGAGATATACTTGGGGTTGTTTTTAAAGGAGTGAGCTCCGACTTTAATAAAACGTTTTTCCAAAAGCATTTAAAAGAAGGAAAAATCCCCGTTTTTAATAAGAAAAATGAAAATGATAGTATTGTTGTTTCAAGGTATATAGCCAATAAGCTACAGCTTGGTATAAACGATAAAGTCGCTACTTTTTTTGTTAAGCAGGAAGGGCCTAAACAACGTAACTTAATTGTAGCTGGAATATATGAAACAGGACTGGAAGATTTCGATAAACAGTTTTGCTTTATAGATATTAATCAAGTTAGAAAGCTGAATGAATGGGGAATATTAACTTATTTACAAGTAGAAGAAAACTGCGAGCATGGCTTTGTAGTGTTGAAAGCAAAGGTTTTTGGAGGGAATAAAAATTATCGATACAGTTGGAATAATAGCCCATACAGTATTGAAGAAAAACAAATTCTTTGCCCTATAAAGGATACTGTTATCCAATTAGTAGCTTCCGACTTTGAATCTAATGGGTATTTAGAGCCTATTACTCAAAAGTCAATTGCTGATACAGCATGGTTAACAATCAAAACGACTGGTCAAAATAAATGCGATTGTGAAACTCGCACAACAGCGTTAAATGCAGAATATTTGAATGATTCTGTAACAAAATATCAGACAAATGGAGGTACGTTTACAGCAACATTAAGAACCTCTGGGGGGAGTGCTAACCATTATAGTGGAGGGGTAGAAGTACTTCTCAATAAATTTGGAGAATTAGAACAAGGAGAAGAAATTATTGAAAGGTATGTTGGACCACAATATAATGTAACAACAATAGTAACCCAAAATGAAGAAATTTTTAATTGGCTAGAAATGCTTGACATGAATGTATACATTATTATTGGCTTAATGATTATTGTAGCAATTATTAATATGACTTCAGCATTAATGGTATTAATATTAGAAAAAACCCAAATGATTGGAATCCTAAAAGCTTTAGGGGCTACAAATTGGAGTGTAAGAAAAGTGTTTATTTATAATGGAGCGTACTTGATTCTAAAAGGAATGATATATGGAAATATATTGGCATTATTGGTCATTTTTATACAGAAACAATTCCATATTATAACTTTGCCACAAGAGAACTATTATGTAAGTGTAGTACCAATGGATATTCCTGTATTAGCTTTGGTTCTTGTTAATATTGGGGCATTTATAATTTGTTATTTAGCTCTCGTTATACCGTCGTTTATTGTGACTAAAATTACTCCAGTAAAAGCAATAAAATTTGATTAAGAATTGAATCCTTTTCTTGGAAAAAATGACCGTTCAATAGTTTTAACAAAATTTGGGTCATACAATTGTAATAATTTGTAATTTAGCAAGCTATGAATTCACTGACTCTATTTTTAGAAAAATTAGCGACGCTTATAGCTGTATTTATAATCTTTTCAGGGTTTACTGCTTTTGCCCAACAAACAGGTACAATAAGAGGGTTTGTTTACGATAAATCTAATGGAGAACCAGTAATGTTTACTAACGTAAAGATTAAGGGTACTGGTATAGGTTCACCTACAGATGTTAATGGATTCTACCAAATTTCCAATGCTCCAGTTGGTGAAGTTGTATTGGAAATTACAAATATTCAGTATTCTACTAAAGAAATACCATTAACGGTAACCAAAGGAAAGATAATTTCAAAAAATATATACCTAGAAGAAAATGATAAGTTGCTTGATGAAGTTGAAGTATCAGCTGAAGGCCAAGAGTCGAAAAAACAAGTGAAAATGTCGATGATTAAAGCGACAAAAAAGGAAATCCAAGCTGTACCATCAATTGGAGGTGAAGCAGATATTGCAACTTATTTTCAAACAGTACCAGGTGTTGTTAGTACAGGAGATCAAGGAGGTCAAATGTATGTAAGAGGGGGATCTCCAGTTCAAAATAAAGTATTACTTGATGGAATGATTATCTATAATCCGTTCCACTCTATAGGTTTTTTCTCGGTTTTCGATACCGAAATAATTAGAAATGCCGATATCTACACAGGTGGGTTTAGTGCTCAATATGGAGGTCGTATATCTTCAGTTATGGATATCACTACTAAAGATGGGAATAAATCTAAATTTTCTGGAAGAGTTGCAGTTAACCCATTTGGGTCTAAGCTGACATTGGAAGGCCCGATTAAAAAATTAAAAGAAGATGGAGGTTCTACAATTTCATATGTACTTTCTGGTAAAACATCTTATTTAGAGCAAACATCAAAATTGTTTTATTCCTATGTCGATACTGCTGGACTACCGTTTAATTATACAGATTTATATGGAAAAGTTTCAATAAATGGAGAAAATGGTAGTAAGGCAAACTTTTTTGGATACAATTTTAGTGACAATGTAAAGTGGAAAGAACTTTTAGATTTAAGATGGGACTCTTATGGGGCTGGAGCAAATTTTGTAATGGTTCCTGCGGCAACACCTGTATTAATCGAAGGTCGTTTCAATATTTCTGATTACAAAATTTCTTTGGCAGAAAGAGACCCTTATACCAACTTAGTTGATACGTCAAAAGGTAGACACAGTGGAGTGAATAACTTTACTCTTGGCTTTGATTTTAAATACTTTAAGAAAGATGATGAAATTAAGTATGGAATAGAAATTAATGGATTTAGAACCGACTTTAACTTTAAAAATTCAGTAGGAAGAACTATAGAACAAGTTGATAATACTACTGAACTTTCAGGTTATGTTGATTATAAAATTGTAAGAAATCGCTTCGTTTTAAACCCAGGATTTAGGTTGCAATATTATGCTTCTTTAGGAAATGTGTCTCCTGAGCCACGTTTAGGCTTAAAGTTTAATGCTAATGAGAAATTGAGATTAAAGTTTGCAAGTGGAATCTACTCTCAAAACTTAATTAGTGCTACTTCAGACCGAGATGTCGTTAACTTATTCTATGGGTTTTTATCAGGACCTGATAATTTGCAAGAAGAATTGATTCAAGAAGACGGAACAGAAAGAGAAATAACACACAAGCTTCAAAAAGCAACACATGCAATTTTAGGAGCAGAGTATGATTTAGCTAAACATTGGTCTTTAAATGTTGAAGGATATTATAAGTGGTTTACACAACTCTCTAATATGAACCGAAACAAAATATATGATGATGGAGTAAATGATTATCCTGACGTTTTAAAGAAAGACTTTATTATAGAAACAGGAGATGCATATGGGGTTGATTTTGTAGTTAAGTTCACAGATGATAGACTTTATTTATGGAGTGTATATTCTTTAGGAAAAGTAACTCGTTGGGATGGAACTCAAACTTATTCTCCAGTTTTTGATCGAAGACATAATATAAATTTTGTTGGAACTTATTTACTTGGAAAGGATAAGAAATGGGAGATAAACGCTCGTTGGAATTATGGTTCAGGTTTACCATTTACACAAATTCAAGGATTTACACAGTTTACAGATTTTAATGGAGGAGGAATCAATACTGATTATACTACTGCAAACTCTAATAATGTTGATATTGTTTATGGAAATATTAATGAAGGGCGTCTATCAGATTACCATAGGTTAGACTTAGCTGTTAAAAGAAAACTAGAGTTGAAGAACAATAGTTTGATGGAATTAACAGCCAGCGTTACAAATGCTTACAGTAGAAATAATATTTTTTATGTAGAGCCTATCGCAAACCGTAAGGTATATCAGTTACCAATTTTACCAAGTTTTGGATTTAGCTGGAGCTTCTAATTAAGTCTTTAAATTGCCAAGAATTATATAAATCGAATAAATACCATAAACGTGGTATTGTAATTATTTCGTTTTCTGCTTTTATTTGTTTAGAATAAATCTAAATAGCATGTGTAAGCACTCAGAAAAGATCGCTAGTAACGAAATAGGAAAGATTAGACATTGTAAATATTGTAATCAAGTTGAGGTTCAAATTGGAGCTTTGATAAGTTATATGTCAATAACACGTTTTACCAACCTTTACCTCTCATTAGTTGAGATTAAAGAAAGTGTTGCAATATATGATGATGCTGATTTTAATGAAAAACTGATGATAACCTCACCAATTAAAGATACCTATTTCGCATTTACTGTTGGCGAAATAAAAGAACTTATATTTTTATTTGAAGAAGCATTATTAATGTTTGAAGTGCAAAGAATACTAAGTGAATAGTATTGTAAAATTTCTGTTTTATTAATGTCATTTTATTGTCAACCTGATAAAAGTTATGAATTTGCAATTATAAGCGGAGTAGATTTGATGAAAATTAATGACGATGAAAAGGATAGTTTTTATGTCAACATTGATAGTAACGCTATTAAGTTGTAAGAAAGAAGAAGAGCCAGAAGTAAACGAGCCTGTTAATGAAATTGAAAAAGTAGAAATTCCTTTTCAAGGAAAATGGAAAAGAACATTCGAGGCTGGACCAGGAAATATACAAACGGTTCTATATTCGGTATATCAGGATAGCATAAGATACACACTAACAGGGCCTGTCGCGAATTCGAATTATAATATGATTAGAGATACCTTTCTGTTAGACGATAATCGATATGTTGGCCATACAATAGATAATGTTTATTATTTGATTTTTGCAAAAG
Organism: Bacteroidia bacterium; assembly: GCA_030426105.1. Lineage (GTDB taxonomy): Bacteria > Bacteroidota > Bacteroidia > Flavobacteriales_D > Parvicellaceae > S010-51. Next base: position 15,201 of record JAUHZI010000015.1, read on the forward strand.
ATATAACTAGCGATTCTATAAGGTTGTATAAAGAAATAATACCAAACTTTTCAGCAGGTATGTCTACAGCTGTCCCCCATGATTCTACAACTCAAAACCATGGATGGGCAGTATATTACAAAGACTAAATAGATTCAGAAAAAATACCATCCATGGCTACCAGCGACTGCCCCTATAATAGTGATTAAGCTGATAGTCAATAAAACCCAATGAAAACGATGTAAAATTTTAAATGTTTTATCAGGGTGTGAAATGGCATATTTTTTAAAGAGTTTATGCAAAATAAATGGCTCTAGAATAAATAGCACAATCGTAAAAAGTACCCAAACTAAGGTCATGGTATGCATCCACCAAAATTTAGGAGAAAGATACCTATCCCAAGCATTGAGGTAATAAACCATATAAAATCCAGATATAGCAGTAATTAATGTAGTTATTTTAGCTTGAAAAGCAAATTTACCCTCTATCCTTTCAAATGTTTGATATCGATCTTCTGGTTTAGTCAGCTTCTTGATGGATGGGATAATCACAGTTGTTACCATAGCAACTCCCCCAATCCATAGAACTACAGCTAAAACATGAAAAATTCGTGCTAATGTAAATAGTTCCATGATTTTATTTACAAAGTTACCTTTTTTTTATTGTGGTTTTCCAGCAAAAAAAGTGATTTAAATCAGGGTTTTTGAAAGGGAATCTGACAACAATATGACAAACGAAAAGAGTGATGAATTTACCTTTGTAAAAAATTGATCAATGTATAGACTATTTGTTTTCATATTAATGTTTTCCACTTATTCGAGTTTCTCTCAAATTCGTATAAGTGTACAAGATGAAGATAAATACCCAATTCCATCAGTGCATGTATCGCTTTTTTCTGAAAGTGGGAAGTTGGTGGCAATGAAGCTAACTAACCCAGATGGGCAACTTGAATTTTCAAAAGATGAAACGAAGGGAATAACGACATTAGATGCAAAAATTAGTTTTATAGGTTTCAAAACAATCTATCAAAAAGTAAAACAAGGAGAGGCATTTCGTTTTATTTTGAAAGAGAGCAACGTTATGTTAAATCAAGTTGTTGTAACAGCTCAATATTCAGAAAATAGCCCAGAAAAGGCAGTTCATAAGATAGAAATCATTGATCGAAAAAAGATTGATGCCATGGGGGCTGTAACATTACAGGATGCGCTTTCTAATAGTATGGGGATTAGATTAGAACAAGATAATATTCTTGGGAGTGGGATGAGTTTACAAGGAATATCTGGGCAAAATGTTAAAATCCTAATAGATGGAGTACCTGTGATTGGTCGTTTAAACGGAAATATTGATTTGTCTCAAATCAACCTTGATAATATCGAGAGAATAGAAATAGTAAAGGGACCATTATCAGTCAATTATGGAACGAATGCATTGGCTGGCGCTATTAATTTGATTTCTAAAACCAATAAGAAAGGACAAGTTTCAGTTGGAGGAACGTCATATTATGAAAGTATTGGAAAGTTTAATTTTACTGGTAAAGTAGGGTTCAATAAAAAGAATAATGATGTCTTAATTACTGGTGGTCGTAATTACTTTGATGGTTGGAATGATGGAGATATTCAGTTTAGAAATCCAACGCCAATAGCAGATTCTACTCGTTTTAAATCTTGGAAACCTAAAGAACAGTTTTTTGGAGGAGTACAATTGGGAAGAACAATAAAGAATGTAAAACTAAAATATAAAGGAGATATTTTTGATGAGGTTATCTGGAATAGAGGATATCCTCGCCCTCCATATCAAGAAACAGCATTTGATGATGAATACCATACTTCAAGAATCGACAACGCTTTGTTTTTTAATAGAAAAGGGAAACAGTCTACAATTAATGTTTTAGCTTCTATCAATCATTTTGAAAGAACCAAAAATACATTCTATACGGACCTTACAACACTTGATAGATTGTTGACAGAGAACTCTGGTGACCAAGATACTTCGGTGTTTAATCAGTTTCTATCAAGGGGATCTTTTATTAGTCAAAACGATTCTTCAAAGTTAAATTACCAAATCGGTTATGAAATAAATATCGAACAAGCTGAAGGGAGAAGAATTGAAGATGGCAGAAAACAACAAGGAGATTATGCTTTATTTGCAAGTACTGAGTACAGCCATAAGAGTTTTATTGTTAGACCAGGGTTAAGGTATGCGTACAATACTAGCTACGAAACTCCGATCTTACCCTCTTTAAATATCAAATTTGGAAAAGATAAATATTCAATAAGAGCATCTTATGCAAGAGGGTTTAGAGCGCCATCATTAAAAGAACTGTATTTTAATTTTGTTGATATCAACCATAATATAGTAGGTTCCAACAATTTAAAAGCAGAAACGTCATCGAATTATATTCTAACTATGGCGTATAATATATTGCATGAAAACTTGATTTTTAAATCTGAAATAGGAGGGTTTTACAATGCAATTAAAGATCAAATATCTTTAGCCCAAACAGATGGGACACAATATACTTATGTCAATATTGGTGAATTTCAATCTGTTGGTGGGCAAGCGGATTTTCAAGTTGGTTTTTACCATTTTAAAGCAAATTTAGGAGGGTCTTATATAGGTAGGTCAAATAGTGTAGAGGGAAGCGATGCCCCACAGTTTAGCTTTAGCCCTGAACTGAGAAGTAGTTTGTTGTATGAGTTAAAAAAGCAAGGGATGACGTTCGCTTTGTTTTATAAATATCAAGGAAAACTGCCAAATGTAATCCAAAATGCTGAAGGAGAAATCCAAACCAATTATATTAATGCTTACCACACTTCAGATTTTACACTGTCTAAAAAAATATTTAAAAAGCAAATAGACCTTTCAGTAGGTGTTAAAAATATATTTGATGTTAAGACTGTTGCATCTTCGGTAGGAGGAGGGGGAACTCATTCCTCAGGAGGAGCTACAGTGCCTGTGGGTATGGGAAGAACATATTTTACTGCCCTTAAGTTGAACTTAACAAAATGGAAAAAACCAATTAAAGATTAAAGCATGAAAAGGATTATATATATAGCATTGTTATTGAGCGTAATTGCTTGTAAAAAAGATGAGATACCAATTCCTAAACATCAGCCAGGAGGTGTCATTTCTAATGCTTTTGAAATGGGGACAGATTATCGTAAACAAGCATTTTTTGATTTAGAAACGAATTCTTTTGTTAGTGAAAATATCAAAACAGTCTGGGATTTAGGCTTTGAATGCGGTCAAAATGGAAGCAGAGTGCTTTTAAATTCAGCTAATTTTATGGCTGTTGCTAAAATTGATAATTCTACTTTTAATACAGTTACTGATACTGTAGGTGTAAATTGGAATTATGATGCTCCTTCTGGAAACTTAGATTCTACAGCTATAGGAGATTGGCAAAGTAGTAATAGTATATATATTATTAATAGAGGAAACGATCATTTCGGAAGTCATAGAGGTTTTTGTAAAATCCAATTCCTTTCAGTAACATCAAATGCTTATGAGTTTAGGATAGCGAATTTAGATGGTTCTGCTGATGAACAACTGTCAATTTCTAAAGATAACTCATTAAACTTTGTAGCTTTTTCATGTGATACTAGAGCGGTTGTTGAAGTTGAGCCTAATAAAGAAGCTTGGGATATTCAGTTTACCCAATATACATATGTATTTGTTGATTTACATGAAGAGTATTTGGTTACTGGTGTATTAGCAAATAGAAATGGAGTTCAAACAGCTCAAGTTTTTGATAAAGATTTTGCTGAAATATCTAGTGAAGATATAGGGAGTTATGAATTTTCAGATGCTATAGACGTCATAGGGTATGACTGGAAATATTATGATTTTTCTCTTGCGAATTATACAATAAACTTAGATCAGAATTATATTATTAAGACAACAGAAGGAGTCTTTTACAAATTACATTTTATTGATTTCTATAATGACAATGGTGATAAAGGAACTCCAACCTTTGAAATCCAAAAACTATAGGATATGTCATAGAAAGGTTATGTAAATGTCATGAAAAAGTAAATTATTTAGACTTTTTCTAAATAGTGACTTTTGTTAGTTTTCTGCTACATTTTACTTCTTTTCTTTGTTGAAGAAATTAAAAAATAAATTAAAAAATAAAAAGGATGAAAAGAATATTACTATCAGCTTTATCATTAATAGCATTAAATTCAGTAAGTGCTCAGCAGGTATCAGATATGATATCAACAGGTGCAGGGTATACAAATGCTGTTTTCTATAGTTTAGAAGATGGAGAGGTGGCTAATGTCTCAAATGAAGATTGGGATTTAGCATTTAACACAAGTGTTTTTGCTGTTGATATAAGAATTAACGGGGGGAAAGGTGTCGAGTTATATACATATCCAGATGGAGATACCTCTGATTTTGCAAATGTTGATATCACAAACATAGCTTCATGGACTCAGAACCACAACTCTAGTAGAAGTTGGGATTACGGAGCGTTTAATGTAGGGGCAACTTCAAGTCAATTTGATTACGGATGGGGAGCCTATAATCCAACAACACATTATGTAACTGGAGACTCTATTTACGTAATAAAAACGTTATCTGGAGATTATAAGAAATTGTGGATTCAAACATTAGCTAATGGTCATTATAACTTCAAATATGCGGATATTAATGGATCAAATTTAGTAAGTGAGTCTGTGCAATTGTCAAACTATTCGGATAAAAACTATTTCTACTATTCATTAGATAATAGTACGGTAATAGATAGAGAACCTGCAACAGGAACATGGGATTTTGTCGCAATGAAATATATGGCTCCACAACCACAAGGTGGATATTACTCTTCAACAGGAGTTTTAACGAATAGAGGTTTAAAGACGAGAGAAGCTAGAAATATTGATCCAGCTGTTGCACTGTGGGGAGACTTCACAGAAGAAGAAGATATTGATGTAATGGGGTTCGATTGGAAAGCATTTGATATGAGTACATTCTCATATATAATTGAATCAGATTTAAGTTATTTTGTTGCAGATAGAGCTGGAAATATTTGGCAAATTATCTTTACAGGATTTGGTGGGTCAGCTAATGGAAATATAGAATTTACGAAAGAAATGATATCAGCTGTATCAATAGAAGAAAAAGATGCAATTAATTTAGGATTATATCCTAACCCAGCATCTAACCAAGTAACGTTCTTATATGACTTAGAAGATGATGCAGCAATTACAATTTATGATTTACAAGGAAAAGCAGTATATTCTAATGAGTTTTATGGAGCTGGATTTAACCAACAGACAATTGATGTGTCATTCTTAAATTCAGGGATTTACAATGTTGTAATAAAATCTGAAAATAGAATAGGAACTCAAAAGTTAATAATAGAGTAATTTTTAACGATAATATAAATAATCTATTATAAAACGAAAAGGGCTTAATCAATTTGATTAAGCCCTTTTTTATGGATAAATCTTTAAGATTATCCAACATATTCTTCAGCCGAAAAATGAAAGTCGCTTTCTATTTTAGCATTTTCATCACTATCAGAACCATGTACTGCGTTTCTTCCAATTGATTCAGCATATTTAGCTCTAATTGTTCCTTCAGCAGCTTCAGCAGGATTTGTAGCACCAATAAAAGTTCTAAAATCTGCAACAGCATTTTCTTTTTCTAATACAGCAGCAACAATAGGACCAGATGTCATATATTCTACCAACTCTCCATAGAAAGGACGTTCACTATGAACAGCATAAAATTCTTTAGCTTGTTCAGTAGTTAATTGTCTCAATTTCATTGCAACAATTTTAAATCCTCCATCTGTAATCATTTGAAGAATGTTTCCGATGTTGTTATCCTCAACAGCATCTGGCTTAAGCATTGTAAATGTTCTAGTACCTGCCATTTTTGTTCTTTTTTATTATATATTAATTTAAAATAATGAGTTGCAAAATTAGTGAAAGTTTTGTTCTGAGGGCAATTTTATTATTCTAAATACTCAAAAAAAAGATTTTTAGTATACATTTACTTCTAATAATAAGACTATTGTTGTTTGATAGACAACCTTTTGTGCGTTTTAAGAGTCTTATTAGTCATAGGCTTTATTTACCAAATAAAACAGCTTGAGTGTTATGATAAAAAAGAATATATTGGTATATCTATTCATCTTTCTGTCTCTATATACATGGGGGCAAACAACTATTACAATAGGTACAGATAATACAACAAATGGAAATACAACGTATCCAGCACCATATGGAAATTACTACGATGGAGCTAAGCACCAAATTATTATCAGGGCTTCGGAATTGAATGCTGCTGGTATGACAGCTGGAAATATACAAAGTTTAGCTTTTAATGTTGCTACAGTTAATGGAGTAGCAATGACCAATTTTTCTGTGGCAATGGGACAAACGTCTAAAACAGAATGGAATCCCAATGATGACTTTGAAACTGGGTTAACTACAGTTTTCTCATCTTCATCTTATACCGAGACTAGTGGGTGGAATACTCATAGTTTCTCAACTCCGTTTTATTGGGATGGGCTATCAAATTTAATCATTGAAACTTGTTTTGAAAATACAAATTATACAAGTAATGCTCAGATGTTTTATTCCTCTACATCATATAATAGTGTGCTGTATTACAGGAGAGATAACCAACCTGTTTGTTCAGTAACTCAAAATAATTTTTCATTTAGTGAATCAGGAAATAGACCTAATATCCAATTTCAATGGGAGGCTCCCAATGTTCCTCCTGTTACTGATTTTTCCGCAAGCTCTATAACAACTTGTTCAGGACAAATTCATTTCTTAGACCAATCTTCTGGAAACCCAACAGCTTGGTCTTGGGATTTTGGTGATGGAAATACAAGTACTCAACAGAACCCCTCACATACTTATACTACATCTGGAGTATATACTGTTCAACTTACAGCAACTAACCAATTTGGTTCACATACCGAGACAAAAACAAATTATATAACTGTCAATTTATCAGCTCAAACTCCTGTTGTAGCCTCGTGTACTCCTATGACTCAGAATGGAACATTGGGATTTGGGATAACAAATGTGAGTTTTAATACAATTAATGAAGCGTCTGGAGATGCTTCTGAAGGATATTTAGATAACACATGTTCCCAAACAACAGTTTTTGCTGGACAAACTTATCCAATTACGATTCAACATGCTCAACCAACAACGCATAATTGTGTGGCATGGATTGATTATAATAATGATGGAATGTTTGATGATTTAACAGAAAAAATTATTTCAAATACAAGTGCACTATCTACTACTGGTAATGTAACTATAGCTTCAAATGCTGTTTTAAATACACCTTTGAGAATGCGTGTAGTTGTCGATTATGATTTAAATGCAGTTCCAACTCCCTGTACAAATCCAACTTATGGACAAGCTGAAGATTATACAATCATTGTAGAACAAGACACTTCTCCCCCTGTAGGAGCATTTGAGTCTAATGAACAAGTAACCTGCGATGGAGTAATAGAGTTTAGCGATTTATCAACGAATATTCCTACAACTTGGCTATGGGATTTTGGAGACGGTAGTACCTCAATTCAACAACACCCACAGCACGCATATACGACAAGTGGTACTTATGATATAATGCTCGTTGTATCTAATCAATTCGGTGTAGATACTATTGTTTACACCAATCATATAGAGGTAAATCTGGATAATAACTTAGTCCCAGCTCAATGTTCTCCAGCTACACTTGGTCACTGTTGTGGTTATGGGATTTATTTGGTACAATTTAATGTTGGGTTTAATCCAGCATTCGGTTTCTCAAGCTATTCCAATGGAGCAGAGGAAGGATATCAAGATTATTCGTGTCTGTATAATGATAGTATAGTAGGAGGAAGTAATTACCCTCTTGAAATTCGAACAGGAGTAGATAACCCTCAAGATACACGCGTTTGGATTGATTTTAATAATGATGGTGCTTTTGATAATTCTGAGATTGTGTTTGAATCATTAAATAGTTATAATCCAACTGGTAATATTGTAATACCTTCTACGGGAGTTGTCTGGGATACCCCATTAAGAATGCGTGTGCTTTCGGATGAGGTAGGTGCAACTCTAAATAGTTGTAGTGATTTAACAAGAGGACAGGTGGAAGATTATTTGTTGAAAATAACTGAACCTGAGGTTGATACAACTTCAATAGCTGAAACGACAAGAAATGTACTTGCTATTTATCCAAATCCAACAAATGGTATGATTAATGTGAGTAATACTTTTTATAAACTGGAATCAGTAATGGTATATACTATCGATGGTCAGTTGGTTAAAGCTGTTACCATAGAAGATGGAGAGTTGTTTACCCAATTGAACCTTAGAGATGCAGTAAATGGAGTGTACCTTTTACAGGTTCAGTTTACGAATGGAATGAGCCAAATCGAAAAAATTATTATAAGAAAATAACATAGATGAAAAAATTATTACTTCTAACAATTTTATTCTTTTCATATTTTGCTGCTTCAGCAACACACCTAATAGGAGGGAATTTAGGATATGAATACGTAGGTCAATTTGGAACGAACTATCGTTATAAAATTATTCTTACAACTTATACCAACTGTGATGCAACATCAAATATTCCACAGCCTGAAGGACCAAATTTAACCATTGGGATATATGGACATGACGTACAAAATGATCCACTTAATGGAGGTGTTAAAACATGGATTACTGATGCGACTATAACATTAGTAGATTCTAATCAAATAGATCCAAACCTTCCTGGTAACTGCCCAATTGGATCAAATGTTTGTATTTATAAAGGTGTATATGAAGGTTTTGTTGATTTACCGCTTAATTTCAACGGTTATCATGTTTTTTATGAACGTTGTTGTCGAAATGGAAGTATTGTAAATCTAATCCCTTCAGAGTCAATGGCATTCCATGCTTTTATTCCTTCACCTTTATTACCTAATACGTCTCCAATTTTTACTGATGATCCAGTACCTTTCTTATGTGCAGGAGATACAACAACGATTTTAAATACAGCATATGATCCTGATGGAGATTTGTTAGTGTTTAGCTTCGTAACTCCCTATAATGGATTTGCTAATGCAAATAACCCAGCACCACTTCCTCCACAACCAAACTTAGGCTGGAATATTCCAAATGTAACATATGCAGGAGGTTATAGCATGGCTTCGCCTTTTGGAGCAGGAGGATATTCATATATAAATGGTTCCACAGGTTTAACATCATATTATCCTCCTACAACTGGAGATTATGTCGTGGCTGTAGAGATCAAAGAATATAGAAATGGTAATTTGATTGGTGTTACACGAAGAGACTTACAATTGTTAGTTCTAAATTGTACCGCAAATGGAACTCCTTCGTTGTCTCCATCTTTAGGGTCAACAAGTACACAATATTCGGTAACTGAAGGGGAAACACTGTGCTTTGATTTTGGATATGATGATCCAGAAGGAGATAGTGTTACACTTGAAGTGAATGGTCAAATTTTCGATCCCAATAGTGTTAATCCGCCAGCTACAGTAAATTCTCCAGTTTCAGGTTTAGATACAGTATCTACTAGTTTTTGCTGGACAACAGTTTGTGGACAAGCTCAAAACTTACCATATCAATTTCAAGTTTCAGCAACAGATAATGGCTGTCCACCAAAATCTAATAATAATGTATTTCAGATTACAGTTAATCCTGTTGCTCCACCAGATACAATCATCGGTCCTATAATTATTTGTGAAAATTCTGTACAAACTTATACAACACAAACAGTTCCAAATACAACATATAATTGGTCAGTAATAGGAGGAACTATTATAGCTAATAATGGTTCTTCTGTTGATATTCAATGGGGAAGCGTTGGAGCAGGGACAATTTCTCTGTCAGCAACAAATCAATATGGTTGTAATTCAGCACCTATAAGCCTTAATGTAACAAAAACTTCTGGGCCTACTGTTGATGCAGGACTTGATGTAACAATTTGTGCAGGTGATACAGCTCAATTAAGTGCTTCGGTTATTGCCGCTAATGCATATACTTCAAGTTGGAGCCCTACGGGAAATATAGTTAATGGAACAACTTTAAACCCTTCTGTTTTTCCACAGGTTACAACTGATTATGTTTTAACAGTAAACATGGGAGGAGGTTCTTGTATTAATACGGATACAGTTAGCGTTATTGTTAATCAATCGGTAATTAATGCTGGACAAGATACAACTTTATGTATCGGTGATACTGTTCAGTTAGGGGCTTCAGGAGCAACTAGCTATAACTGGACACCAAATATTGCAATAAGTGATATTTCAGTAAGTAACCCATTAGTATATCCAATTTCTAATCAGTCTTATATTGTTTCAGGAACAGATGCAAATGGATGTTTTGGTTCGGATACTGTAGAGGTGATTATCAATAGTTTACCAATAGTTAGTGCAGGTGAAGATGTGTGGGTATGCCCAGGAGGTACTGCACAGCTGAATGCGACGGGAGGGGTCAATTATGCGTGGTCTCCTAATTTTAATATCTCAGATACAACAATTGCAAATCCTGTTGTAACACCAACGGTTGATACAGTTTATATTGTACACGTGACGGATACAAATGGTTGTGTGAACTCAGATACAGTATTAGTTTCTGCTAGTAGAAATGTTCCAACTGATGCAGGTGCAGACACAACAATTTGTGCAGGGGATTCTATTGTAATAGGAGGTAATCCAACTGCTGTAAATGGTACAGATTATGCATGGGCTCCTTCAGGAAGTATTATCGATTCAACATTGGCTAATCCAACAGTATTACCTTTAGTCACAACGGAGTTTATTGTTTATACATCTAATGATACTTGTACTGGAACAGATACAGTAGTGGTAACAGTAAATCCTTTACCTGTGATTGATGCAGGAAATGATGTCCAAATTTGTATAGGCGATACGGCTCAACTAAATGCTTCTGGAGGGGTGTCATATTCATGGGATAATGGTCAGTTTTTAACGAACGATCAGATTGCTAACCCTATGGCTTTCCCTACAGATACAACAAGCTTTATTGTGACAAGTGTTGATGTCAATGGGTGTGTAAATACTGATACAACTCAAGTCGTTGTAAACCCACTCCCTAATGCTAACGCAGGATTGGATACTTTAATTTGTTATGGAGATTCAGTTCAATTGATGGCTTCTGGAGGTAATGATTATGTCTGGACTCCTTCTTTAGACCTAGGCGATGATTCAATCGCTAATCCTTGGTCTTATACATTGGATTCAACTACGTATTATGTAGCTGTTACAGATAGTAACGGATGTGTAAATAACGATTCTGTTAATATAGCTGTCTACCCACTTCCAATAGTTAATGCAGGGGCAGATCAGCGAATATGTGTGAATGATACTGTGCAATTAATAGCTACAGGAGCAAGTTTATATTCGTGGACTCCAGGAGATTCTTTAAGTGACTCTACAACGAGTAATCCTTTTGCATTTCCAATTGTTACAACAACTTATGTTGTAGAAGGAACATATAACTATGGTTGCAGTAATACAGATACAGTCACTGTTTTTGTAAATCAATCACCAACGATTTCAACAAGCCCAACAACCCAGATTTGTATAGGTGATTCTGTACAGATTTCTGCTAGTGGTGGAGATGCCTATGCATGGTCACCTAACATAGATATTTCTGATACTACAGTAGCAAATCCAATTGTTTATCCAACAGTCACAACAACATATTTAGTTTCAGGGTTTGATACTATTGGTTGTGGTTCTCAAGGACAAGTAACAGTTATTGTTAATTCTCTACCAACACTTCAGGCTCATACTCAATCAACTGTTAATATTTGTATTGGAGATACCACCCAATTACAAGCTAGTGGAGCTGTTTCATATGTCTGGACACCTAGTCAATCATTAAGTTCAGATATTGTTAGTAATCCTTTTGCATTTCCTCAATCTACAACAGAATATACTGTAGTTGGGACTGATGGTAATGGCTGTGAAAACGCAGCTAATGTAACAGTTGAGGTTTTTGAAGTTTCAACAATTCCAGATACCGCAATTTGCGTTGGGGAAAGTGTTGCTCTATTAGTGAATGGTGCACCTGGAGATGTCTATTCTTGGTCTCCTGCTGCTGGGTTGGATAATCCTTCTATAGCAAATCCTATTGCTACACCAACAAGTACAACGACCTATATTGTTAGTGTTACAGATGTTGCAGGATGTCAAGATCAAGCTCAAGTTACAGTAACAACTTTAAGTGCCCCTCAATCAAGTTTTAGTACCGCTATAGAGGCAGATTGTGAAGGAACTACAGTTCGTTTTATTAATAACTCAACAAATGCTTCAAGTTATAACTGGACTTTTGGTGATGGTGCAACTTCAACAGAAGAAAACCCAGTTCATGTATTCGGATATGATGGAACTTATTCAGCTGTATTAGTAACAACTGACCCAAGTGGATGTAGTGATACATTAACGATTTTTGGTAATACGCTTGTCTTTGATGAACTGTTTTCAGCACTTCCTCCTAACGTATTTACACCAAATGGAGATGGTGATAACGATTTATTTGAAGTAGCATTAAACCCAGAAATAGAAGAATGTACTTCTTTTGTAGTATTTAATAGATGGGGACAATTAATCTTTGAATCCGAAGGGAGTTCTATTCAATGGGATGGTAAAAAAGAAAGTGGAAGAAAAGTGCCAGAAGGCACCTATTTCTATATTATAGATTTAAATGGGGTAGTGTATAAAGGAACATTGAGCTTATTCAGATAGTGTGCTAATTAGCACTTCTATTAAATCGTAATAGATAGTGAGCTAGTTGGAATAGATGTTCCTGAAATAAAAAGCAAACTGTTGTGTGTTGCATAAGAAATGGTTCCTAGGAAGTTGTTAATTTAACTCAAGTTTAGAAGTTTTGTCTATTAATGAAAGAGAAGTGTTCGTTAAAGAAATAGAGAGAATAAAGAGTTGAGGTATATATTGAAGAGTTTGGAAATACAGTTATTTAATAAATCGCTTGTTAAATAAAATATACCCATAGTTTAGCGAAAAGTTCCAAGGAGAGTTAGGTTGTGCGTCATAGTAGTTGACAGCAAAGGCAAGAGGTCCAATTGGACTATGGAAAACTAATTTTGCAGTAGCTTGGTATCTATAGTTGTTCAAAGAAACATCATAGTTATAGCTTGCAGTATTGTCATTTGTTCGTTCTATTAATACGGAGGGGCGAAATAAATAAACTTCTCCTCGTACATCAATATTTGGTCGAATTGGTGTAACAAGTTTGGCTCCAAGTCCTAAATAACCATGAGAGGCATATTCTCTAAAAAAGTGCGTTCTGCTTTCTGGGAAAGGCTGATAAATTGGAGCGTTTAATACTGTTGAGGTATAATTTCCGAAAAATTGATTTCGCCAACTGTTAACAGCCTCAACCTCGATTCCTAGCCTTAAGTTTTTATGAAGCTTTAAATACTCTTCATAATGAGCTGTTAACCAAAAATCGTAATGAGGAATGTTAAATTGATCTTCAGTTGTATTTGCTGTACTTCCAGGGTAATAGTCTTCAACACCGTTAATGTATTTTGCCGCCACAAATAAACACCTTCCTTCAGAAGAATAAGCCTTTCGATTTAATGTAGAAGTATGGAGGTTCAAGCTGTTTACATGTCCTGTAAAGTAAGTAATGTCAGCGGTGTCACTTGCAGAGAAATTATCAGTTTGATAATAGCTATCTTTATTGACTCCATGAGAAGAATTATAGATTAATTTAATCTGTTTTCCCAGTGGTAGTCCTATTTCTCCTCCATAAAAACTTTCATTTTGAATAATATATGAAGGTTTAACAGCGTCAAAAAATGTTGTAAAACTTTTAAAGTAGTCCCAGTTGTTAAGCACACCATAACCTTTTATATAAAAGGGAATCCTTGTGTTGAAATCAGTTTGAAGTCCCAGTCCAGTAGAACCATAGTATTTACCAAAATGAATGTCACTATTGATTTTTAATCCAATTTTTCCCAGTTTTAGATATTCTAAACCAAAATATCCAGTGTTAATTGGTCTAGAAGAAAAGACACCACCAAACTTTATAGCAAAAGGTTTTTGAGGTATAACATTGATTTTAACTTCATATTTCTTAGAGTGTGGGTTAAATGTTGCAATAGGATATAGGGATTTTATTTTCTCATCAGCCAGTAGTTTGAAAAAACGTTCTTTTAAAGTGTAAAAATCAATTTCAATTTCATTACGGTGGATCAAGGCATTTTTTATGTATCTCGCTTGATTACTCGAAACACCTTCAATTGTAATTAAATTAATAGTAGGATGTCGTTGAGCGATTTTTGATTTAAAACGTTCCCTTTTTACAGCAATACTATCAGCGTTCACCCTTCTTGCAATTTGAGCTTTAATAGCATCCATCGATTTAATTGTAGCATCATAGCCTTCTTGAATTGCTGTTTGAGCCTCTTCAAAGTCGAATGTTCCAATCGAAACTTTTGGGGAGATTAGTACCCCGTTTTCACATTGAATATTGGCATCATTTCGATTAATTACCATGCTTTTAAGCTGAGAAAGAACATCATCTTCATCTGGAGGTGTAATGGAGTCAGATAAGTTGATCCCAATAATAATGTCAGGGTAAAAATCATCATACATAACATCGCTTGGGAAGTTGTTGTATAATCCTCCATCAAATAAAAGTTTACCGTCCACTTTGATCGGTCTAAGGTAGCCAGGAAAAGTCATAGAGGCCCTTACAGCTTGGTTAAGATGTCCTTTGTTAAAAATTACTGCTTGTTTAGTGTTGACGTCCGAACCAATGCATCTAAAAGGAACAAAGAGGTTGTTGAAGTTATAATCTGCAGCTTTAGACACACCAGAAAAGGTTGTCATAAACTCAAAGTCAAGTAAAGCGGAGTTAGTAATGTTAGTAGGAATTGCCTTACTAATAGAAAATTCTTTTTCAAACCAAATTTTTAAAAGGGAGGCATCATTTTCAGGGCTTCTGTAATAGTAGTCTAGGTTTTTATCAATTTTACCAAAAGCCATTTTTAAAAATAACTTGCTCCCAACAAGAGCTTCCATTTCTTTTGGCGAATAACCACTAGCATAGAAACTACCTACTAATGCTCCTGCGCTTGTTCCAGTAATGTAATCAATAGGAATATTGTTCTCCTCTAAGGCTTTAATTGCACCAACATGAGCAAGACCAAGTGCTCCGCCTCCACTAAGAACCAATCCCACTTTTTGGGCACTAAAATTGCTGGTTAAAGAACACATAACCAAAATAAGAAATACAAACTTTAGTGTTTTCACCCGATTCATTTTATTTTTGCTTTACAAATATGTTAAAACACTTTCAACTAAAAAACACTTTAACCTCTAAAAATATGCATAGTCTAATTAAAATATTCTTTTTACTAACTCCTTTATTCTTTATTAGTTGCTTAGATGTGGTAGAAGAAATAGAACTGAATAAAACGAAAGGAGGAAAAGCAATTTATACGATTAACTTAAGTCAAAGCAAAATCAAACTAAATACACTAATGAAATTAGATAGTATTGATGGACATCGAATTCCTAAACAGTATGAAATAGAAAGAGAGATTGCGGCAGCGGTTCAAGAGTTAAGATCGAAAAAAGGAATAACTGGGGCAAGCTACGAACTAAATAAAACTGAATATATATATTCATTAGAAGTTGATTTCTTAAGTATAAATGAGTTGGATCAAGCAATCCGGACGTTATCATACTGGAAAAAATCGGACTGGAAGCCTTTGGAAGCCTTTTATATACAAAAAGAACGACGTTTTATTAAACATGTTCCACAAGTACATGTAAAAGAAAAAGACCTAGGAGAAGTAGAAAAAAGAAAAGAAAGTTTAAAATTAGGGAGCTATACATTTATCTTAAGAAATGAAGGAGAAGTCAGTACGGATAATCCTAAAGATCTTAGAATTTCAGGAAATAAAAAAGCCGCGTTGTTTCGAAAGGACTTGTATACTTTAGCTAAGTATAGAAATGGTTTTGATTTAGAAATGGAAGTTAAATAATAGATTGTTTTGTTAGTAAATAAAAAAGGTTTACTTTTGCAAGCCGTACAAAGTGTGCGGATTAGAATTATTTAAAACAAATTATTATGAACAATTACGAAACTGTTTTCATTTTAACTCCCGTTTTATCTGATGTTCAGGTAAAGGAAGCAGTAGAGAAATTCCAGAGTGTTCTTAAAGATGCTGGAGCGAAGCTTTCTCAGACGGAGAATTGGGGATTGAAAAAAATGGCATATCCAATTCAAAAGAAATCAACAGGTTTTTACACTTTATTTCAGTTTGAAGGAGCTGGTGATGTTGTAGAAAAATTAGAACTTGCATTTAGACGTGATGAGCGTATTTTACGTTTCTTAACGACTAAAATGGATAAGCACCATGTTGCTTTTGCAGAAAGAAGAAGAAGTAAAGCTAAAGCTTAATTAAAAACATTAAAAAAGATCAGAAATGGCTGGAAAAGATTCAGATATCAGATATTTAACGCCGATTAGTATCGACGTTAAAAGCGATAAATATTGTAGATTTAAAAAATTAGGGATTAAATATGTAGACTATAAAGATCCTGAATTTTTATTAAAGTTTATTAACGAACAAGGTAAGATTTTACCAAGAAGAATAACAGGAAACTCTGCTAAATACCAAAAGAAAGTGGCTCAAGCTGTTAAGAGAGCTCGTCATTTAGCGATTTTACCATATCTTGCGGATCAATTAAAATAAGGAGGGCATATCATGGAAGTTTTATTAAAGAAAAATGTAGATAATTTAGGAGATAAAGATGAAATCGTAACTGTAAAAGATGGTTACGGACGTAATTTCCTTATCCCTCAAAAGATGGCTGTTATTGCAACAGAATCGGTAAAGAAAATGCACGCTGAAACAATGCGTCAAAGAAGTCATAAATTAGCTAAGATTAAAGAAGAGGCTCAAGCAGTTGCTGCTAAGTTAGCTGAAGCTTCGATCAAAGTAGGGGCTAAAGTTGGTGAGAACGGAAAGATTTTTGGATCTGTTACTAACGTACAATTAGCTGATGCTTTAAACAAAGCTGGTTATGAAGTAGAAAGAAGAAAAATTAAATTATTAGGAAGTGCAATTAAAGCTGCTGGTTCATACGAAGCAGAAGTAAAATTACACAAAGAAATTACTGTAAAAGTAGGTTTCGAAGTTGTAGGAGAATAATTGCTTACTCAATTTGATTAATATTTTAAAAGCCTTGTAGGAAGTTTCTACAAGGCTTTTTTTGTAGCATCTATTAGTTTTGTAGTAAATAAATAGGAATGAAAAAAAGCTTAAACTTTATATTACTTTTTACATCATTACTTTTTACATCTTTAATGTCTTTGTTAGCATGTGGGGAGGAAGTACAAAGAACTGCTAAAGAAGTTGAACCTACTCCAAAGGAAAAAAGCGAAAAGGAGGGACATGATCAATTAAGGGTTCCAGTTTTGGGCTGGCATAGAACAAAAGAAGGTTATAAAGCATACAATTATGATGTTTTGAATATGCTGGCTTATTTTTCTTATAAAGTGAACCCAGCAAATGGAGAAGCCGAAGAAATTATTGATTGGGCAAGTGACCCAATAATAGATTCAGCTCAAGCCAATAATTGTTCAGTTTATTTAACAATTACAAATTTTGGTTATTCAAAAAATTCAGAGCTGCTATCCAATCAAAAAGCTTGTGATACGCTGATTAAAAGAGTTTCGAATATGTTAACGCAACGAAATGCGACAGGAGTTTGTGTTGACTTTGAAGAAATACATCAAAAAGATAGTAGTTTTTTTACCAGCTTTATACTTCGGTTAGCGCAAGAATTGAAGAAAAATAAGCATCGTGTTATGGTTGTGTTGCCAATAGCATTTCAGGAAAATGTGATAGCTGCAAAAGAATTACAGGGAAGTGTAGATTACTTTGTGATGATGGGATATGCATGTTATCATTTAAAAAGCCATCACGCTGGACCTATTTCACCCTTTAAAAGTGGTGCTGTTTGGGAGCCTTATAATATTAATGATAATGTAGATCAATACCTGAAACATTCCTTTCCAAAAGAGCAGTTTATGGTAGCATTACCACTTTATGGAACAATATGGCAAACTGAAACAGGAAGCTTGAACAGTAAATCAGTTAAAGGGATTAAAGAGATAAGCTATAACCAAGTAATGGAGTTGGTAGAAAAAGATTTAGTAGAGGTTGATTCAATAAGCCAGAGTTCTTGTTATGTGTACAAAGAAGGAGAAAATACTATGCAATGCTGGTTTGAAAGTAAAGAAAACTTGAATTACAAGATAGATCAGTTATTAAAAGAAAAATCAATTGGAGGAATTGGTTTCTGGGCTATGGGATATGCTAGTGAGCACCCTGATGTTTGGAAGATGATTGAGGAAATAATAGCAGAATAATTGTTATTATATATAACTTTGTATAATAAATTTCTAAAGTGCAGAAAAAGATAAAGTTGTTATTGTTGTTTGTGTTTGGTCAATTGGTTTGCTTAGCATCTTTAAATGATTCCATCCTAAAATATGAAGTTCTTTATGATCAAGCAAAAGATGACCACCTAGACTCGGCTGTTTATTACAATAGTATTTTGATTGCAATTTTTGAGAAAGAAAATAAATTTAGAGACTTAGCAAGTAGATATAAAGACCATGTAGGCTTGTTACTTGACTTAAATAAACTAGATTCTGCAAAATATTATTCAGAAAAGACAATAGTGCTTTGTGGTAAATTGGGGCTTGACGAAGAAATAGGAAAACAATATATAAGGTTAAGTGATATTTATTTAAGGAATAGGAAGTATGATTTAGCGATTGAATATGCGCTTCAATCATATCACTTATTAGATTCATTAAATTCAATGGATCTTAATTCCTCGGCGATGAGCCTAGCATTATTGTATTTAGAAGTTGGAGATAACGAAAAAGCAATCTATTATGTTGGCGCAGTAGAAGAGAGTACTCAATTGATAAGACTACGAACAAAGGACGATTCATTATATGTTCAGCAAATCTATGGTGAGTTAGGAGCTTTTTTCTTTAATATAAAAGACTATAAAAAATCTCACAAATATTTGTTAAAAGGTTATCAGATAGCTAAAAATATGAATGTTTCGATGGGGGTTTTTCATACCGCATTGTTTTTGTCAAATATTTATACCGTAAAAAAAGAAGTTGATTCTGCATTTTATTATTTAGGCGAAGCTGAAATTTATGGAGAGCAGTTGGGAATAAAGAGACAATTGGTTGCTGCTCAGGTTAACCATGCAGCAATTCTTTATTCTCAAAAGATGTATAAAGAAGCAGTAGAGCGATTAAAGAAAGCTCGGCAGATAGAGTTGGAAATAAACGAGTCTGAAGACAAAATGATTTTAAAAAATTTAATGACAGTTTATATGCGTGTTAACCCTGATTCTGCTTATTATTATTTCAAAAAATATGATAGCCTATCAGTGGCTGAACTAAATCAAAAAAAAATAGAAGCAGTATATGATTTAGAAGTTAAATACGATACAGAAAAGAAAACCTATGAGAATAAAATTCTCAAGCAAAATATAGCTGTTCAAGGGAAAGATTTTAGATTAAAAACAATAATAGCTGTTGGGACAATTGTTGGGGTGATATTAATTGCTTTAATCACGTTCTTAGTTGTGAATAGGAAAAAAGCTAAGGCAGAAAAGGAGCTACTAGAACTAGAGCAAAAACTATTGCGAACG
>JAUHZI010000154.1 GCA_030426105.1 Bacteroidia bacterium
GCTGGTGATTTATTTAAATAAAAAGAAGTTGTTAAAAAATTGATGATTGCTACGATAAAGAGGGTCCCGAATTTCTCGGGATGATCAAGATAAGGACTCAAAATCGATGCTTACCCACGCTACGTGAGATTTTTAGCACCCAGGGTGGACAATAAGAACCTTTAGTAGTGTGAGCAGGTACTTTTCAAACAACTTCAAAGTAAACAGAGGATCGTTGATGATAAAAAATAAAAGAAAGGAGAATTAATATTGTATGGTAATATTTCGCTTTTTGAAACCCTATTTTAACTACTAAAGTATTTTTTTTTGAAGCTTTATCATTCTCAATGTCCCGCATGTTGTTCATGTTCAGTACTGCTGCACTTAATAAACCAACAGCGCTGGCTGGGAATATTAATATAAAATTTAGTTGTTGGGTGTATAGGAAGTAAGATCCCATTACTCCTACTAAACCAAAAAAAAGAAATACAAATAGGTCTCCTAAACCAGAATATCCATAAGGTTTCTTACCCATTGTATATTTTATGGCAGCAACAATTGCAGCAATACCTATTAAAGCAAATATGAGTATTAATAAAGTAGCATTTGACTCAAATGAATAAAAAATTAATAGCAGCCCTGATATAAAAGCTAAAATAGAATTAATAACAATAGCCTTTTTCATTTGGTGTTTAGTGATTGCGCCACTCTGAATAGCTCGAGTTGGTCCAATCCTATCATCATTGTCAGTGCCCTTTTGAGCATCTCCATAATCGTTCGCTAAATTAGAGAGGACTTGTAGTAAAACAGTTGTAACTATAGCAAGAAGAAAAATAATAGAAGAAAATTTCTCCTCAAGAAAAGCTAACCCACTTCCTAAAAATATACACGAAAGGGAGAGAGGTAAAGTTCTTAACCTAAAGGCTTTTAACCAATGTTTAAAATTGCTCATCTATTTTTTCTACAAAGATAATTCTTGATTTAAATTTAGATTAGAAATTTACTTAATATTTAAAAATAAAAAAGGGCATCTGGAATTTCCAAATGCCCTTTTTTTAATATCAGTGAAATTATTTTCTTTTACTTCCTAATCCTGTAGGACTCCCAACTCTATCCATAGCACATCTAAAACCAATAGTTGATGTAGATAAGTCTTCGTCTAGGTATCTTCTTGTTCCTGGGTTCATCCAGTAAGCACGATCTCTCCATGAAGCTCCTTTATAAACTCTAGATTTATCAGATACTAAAGTTGTAGGGTTGTTTGCTCCACCTAAAGTAGCATCTTTACCGCCTTGATACATAACCCAGTCTTCTTTCTTTTCTCCTGAGTTAATTCCTTCAATAACAGGTGTCCCTAATTCTCCTCCAGGATAATATAGAGATGATCTTAAATCACCATCTAACTCATCAATATTATCTGAAACTCTGTAGTTTCTTCTTTTAATATTTTCTTCAGTTGTTACCTCTCTCATTTTTACATTTCCAGGAGTGTTCACAACAAAGTCAGAAAGACCAGAACGTAACATTGGTATAATTTCTAATTCATACTCTTCATATCCAGGTGTTTGTTGAATTTGATTGTTAATGTCTTCAAAAACCTCTTCGAAAATAATTGCAATTTGTTCAGCAGCCTGTAAGTGTTGTTTATCTTTTCTTAATTTTAAGGCTTCATCAACTCTTTCATCAATAGCAACTAATAATAAAGTTTCTAATGAATCAACTTTATTAACTCTGTTTTCATATCCATGGATACGGTCAATATCACCCTCTCTTTCATCTTTAAAAATAGCTAAGTATTCTTTAATTCCATCTAAATCATAAACTGTCGCATCATGCTTGTCTGAAATAGCACCAGTAGTATTTAATACTTTTGTTTTAAATACGTTACCACGGAAAGGTCTAAATTCATCAAAATCTTCTGAAGATTGAGCTCTGTAAACATCCATTACCCATTCTGAAACATTTCCAGCCATGTTATATAAACCATAATCATTTGGCCAATATGATATAACAGGAGCGGTAACATCAGCATTATCATTTAAGTTTCCAGCAACTCCCATGTAATCTCCTCGACCTCTAACAAAGTTAGCCATCATATCACCTTGCCATTTATCATCTGGATTTCTAACCCAGTGACCATTCCATGGGTATATTCTTCTTTCAGTAATACGACCATCAACAGTGTTTCCAATTAAACCGTAAGCTGCAAATTCCCATTCAGCTTCAGTAGGAAGACGGTAACGTGGAAGAAGAATCCCATCTTCCATTCTAACGTGTCTTACTCCCATATCTCTAGCTCTATCTCCAGAAGCTGCAGATGGATCTAAGTTTGGCATTTGACCAGCTTCATTTAATCCTTCTTCATATTGACCAGCAAAATAAGCATCAGTCGTAAATGGGTTATTTTGTTGGTCTGGATTCAATACAAGGATTCCTTCTCTAATTAAAATATACTCATTTACACGGTCAGTTCTCCATGCACAAAAGTTATTAGCTTGCAACCAGTTTACACCTACCACAGGATAATCTCTGTATGATGGATGTCTTAAATAGTACTCAACGTAAGGTTCGTTATAAGCTAATTTCTCTCTCCAAACCAAGGTGTCTGGTAAAGCTTTTTTATATATCATAGGGAAATCAGTAAACGTTCTCCCTGTCCAATATAAATATTCACACCATTGGTGA
Source organism: Bacteroidia bacterium (assembly GCA_030426105.1). GTDB lineage: Bacteria > Bacteroidota > Bacteroidia > Flavobacteriales_D > Parvicellaceae > S010-51. Next base: position 2,665 of record JAUHZI010000154.1, read on the forward strand.
TTTGTAATTTCTGTTTCGTCTAAATAAAATGAAGAAACGGTTGCTGAACGAGGTGTGTTATGTGATTCATGCATAACATCTTGTTCAGTACGTCCCATAGTGAAAGTACCTCCCTCAATCAAAATTAATCCAGGACCAGTTTCCTGCTCTTCATAAGGCTTCTTTTCAAAACCACCATTAGCTGTATTGTTAAACTCCCATCCTGTAGTACTCGAACGTTCATAAGAACATGAAGAGAAAAGAGCAGTAACTCCAATGATTACGAATAGAATAGATATTTTTATTTGCTTCATATCTTAAATTTATTTTTCCTTATAACTGTTTTTTATGGAATAGGTTACAAAATTAATTAAAAAAATTAAAACTCAGGGCAAGTTACTGAACGAAATGTTCTTTTCTTAGGTCTACATTTGAAGGTATAATTTAATGAAACTTCATGTGCTCCACCTGATGCTAAAGATAATTTAGAAACAGTGGCATCATAGCTGTAACCAATTTTGACTTGATTTGCATGTATACCTAATAGAATGATAAAGGCATCAGCATTTCTATACCAAACACCTCCCACTAATGGACCTTTGTTAACATACATCCCCATATTAAGTTGGTTAGAAGGCCCTTGACTTCTAAAAAGAATATTTGGAGATATAGATAAACCTTCATCTTTGCTGTATTTAGAACTAGAACCTGATAAAGGGATAACAGCTCCAGCATGACCAGTCAATTTGATTGGGATAGGACTTTTTCCTTTAATAAGTGATTCATCAGGTTGATTAATATGGTGTGCTGCAAATCCGAAGAAATAATGTTCACTAAATCCTATCACCCCAGCAGAAAAATCCATTCCTGATCTTGTTCCCCCTCTTGGGATATCTCCAGAGTCATATACAAAACCTCTACGAGAATCAATCATATCTCCAAAAGTTAATTTAGACCAATCTAAAGATTTTTGAAAAAAAGTAGCTTCTAATCCAGCTCTAAGAGAGAACTTTCGATTAATTTTTAATTGATAAGCATATATCCCACTTACTCTAGTAGTTGAAAGTGTTTTAGCTTCACGATCTGTTACAACCATTAAACCTAATCCTCCTGATATTGAAGGAACATATTGATCGTAACTAGCACTTGTTGTGATAAACGTAGCTGATAACCCAGGCCACTGATTTCTATAGTTTAAATTAATTCGAGGGCATTTGTTTGTCCCAGCAAAAGCTGGGTTTAAGTATAAGGGATTAGCATAAAACTGAGTAAATTCTGCATCTTGAGCATTAATATGATTACTACTTAGTAGTAGTAAAAAACTACTAAAAATAAGTGTAGGAATGTGTTTAATTAAATAGCTCATTTATTGTTGGTTCAGTCTTATATCAATATGCAATAATACAAAAAAAAATATATTTTACCTACCTTTATGCAATAACTTGAATTAGGAATCGTTTTTTGAAGAATAGCCACTTAATCAGAATTTTAATAATGAAAAGGTATTATAGCTTAGTTGTATTTTTTAGCATATTAGTTTTTTCCCCATTTTATAGTCAAACCAAATTGGTTAATATTGATGTGGATTGGGAAGAAGTAAAACAATACACCACTCAAGGAAGTCATTTTAACTATTTCCAACCTACTAATGGAAACTGGGATATAGAGCAAAAATTACCATATTATAGTAAGGTTTATAATGTGAACTCAACAAAAGCAACATTTAATGTAACAGACTATTTTGTTGAGCAATTGACACAAGAAGAAGAAGATTGCTTAAATAAAACAAGTGTATTTAAAACATTTGAATTTGAAACGAGTATTATTTCTTCACGAAAACAAAATAAATTATTGATTAAAGTCAATGCTGTGCGTAAAAATGTTCAGACAGGTAGACTTGAAAAATTGATTGGCTTTAATGGTAATATTGTAATAGGTTCTACTCAAATTCATCAATTAAAAAACTATGCTACGACATCTGTTTTAAGTTCAGGGAGTGGAGACTGGTATAAAATAGGGCTAACTGATGATGGGGTATATAAATTAGACTATAACTTTCTAAAAGGAGTAGGTATAGATATCGATAATCTTCATCCTAATGCAATTAATGTTTATGGTAATGGTGCAGGTATGTTACCAGAGAGTAATGCCGCTTTTAGATTTGATGATTTAGTTAAGAATGCTATTTATGTTAAAGGAGATGATGATGCAAGCTTTGATGTAAATGATTACATTTTGTTTTATGCTAAAGGACCCCACACTTGGAAACAAAGTGGAGGAAGTTTTATTCATGATGTTCATCAATATTGTGACACATCTTATTATTTTATTAATGTAGACAATTCAGGAAGTTCTCCTAAACGAATTGCAGGAGTATCTTTAAGTTCTTTAGCAACTACAAATACTATAACTACTTTTAATGATTTTGGATATGTAGAAGATGAAAAGTACAATTTAGGGAAGTCTGGTAGAGAATGGTTTGGAGATGTTTATGATGTCCAGACAAGTTATAACTACGGGTTTAATTTCCCTAATTTAATTGTGCAAGATTCTGTTTTAGTACGATCTAATACTTTGATTTCTGCGACGAGTGTAGCGCCCTATTATACTGTTGGAATAGGAAGCGATGTTCATCAACTTCCTAATATGTTAAGCCCGTCAGGAAATGGACAGTATAATCCTTATGCAAGGCAAAAAACGAACTCACACTATTTAAAAGCAAATTCAAGTGATTTCTCTATAAACATAGTGTTTAATAAGGCAGGTTCGCCTTCAGCTATTGGATGGTTGGATTTTCTTGAAGTAAATGTAAAACGTAATTTATCAATGGCTGGAAATCAAATGACTTTTCGTTCGATAGAAAGTGTTGGATTGGGGAATGTTTCAAATTTTAGAGTAAATAATGCTAGTAGTATAGATATGATTTGGGAAATAACAGATCCTAGAAATACTGGAATGGTGAATTATAGTTTGGTAGGGTCAGAAGCAAGTTTTACGCTCAATACAGATTCTTTGAGAACATTTATTGCAATTGAAAACTCTGGGTTCTTAACGGCAGACTTTTATGGGAAAGTAGAACACCAAAATTTACATGCTTTAGGTTATGCAGATATGATTATTATTTCCGCACCTGAGTTTTTATCAGCTTCGAATGATTTAGCTACATTTCATCAGTCAGAAGGTTTGAGTGTACATGTGGTAACGACAGAGCAAGTTTACAATGAGTTCTCTTCTGGAATGCGAGATGCTACAGCAATTAAATCTTTTTTAAGAATGTTTTATAAAAGAGCTGGAAGCAATCCCAATCTTATTCCAAAATATTGTTTGTTGATGGGGGATGGTTCGTATGATAATCGAAATATTTTAGTGCATAATAAAAACTTTATTCCAACCTACGAATCTGTTGAAACCTTATCTAAAACAGCTTCTTACACAACAGATGATTATTTCGCTATTCTTTCTGATAATGGGGCAATGAATAATAATGACTTATTAGATGTTGCTATAGGGAGACTACCCGTTAAATCATTGAAAGAAGCAAATGATATGGTCGCCAAAATCAAATACTACGGGACTGTAGACAATGGAACGACAACAGTAGGGCATTGTGAAAATAATTCAGGTTCAGGAATATTGTCTGACTGGAGAAATATAGCGATACAAATTAGTGATGATGGTGATGGTAATCATTACTTTGATGATATAGAGACAATGTATAATAAGGCTAGGTTATTGCATCCAGAAATTAACTTATCAAAAATACATGCAGATGCATATGTTGAAACTTCAACAGCTGGAGGGGAACGTAATTACGATGCAGAAAAGGCATTTAAGCAACAGGTTGAGAACGGTGCATTATTGGTAAATTATATCGGACATGGAGGAGAAACAGGGCTAGGACATGAGCGTTATTTAACAGTACCAACAATTTTAGGGTGGACTAATCTTTCAAGGATGCCTATTTTTATGACAGCAACATGTGAATTTAGTCGTTTTGATGATCATGATAGAACTTCAGCAGGGGAGTATGTTGTACTAAACCCTAATGGAGGAGGTATAGGGTTATTTACTACAACTCGTCTAGTTTATTCAACTAGTAATGCCGCTTTAAATAGTTATTTCTATGATACTGTTTTTGATAAAGTCAATAATGAGGCTCCAAGATTAGGGGATATATATATGGGAACAAAGAATAAATATGGAGTGATTTCTGGAGATGTTAACTATAGAAAATTTGCATTGTTAGGTGACCCAGCAGTGAAATTAGCATTACCTCAATTTAATGTGGTTACAGATTCAATTAATGGAAAGGCTTTAAATATGACTTTGGATACAATTACAGCATTAAGTAAAGTGATAATTAAAGGTCATGTTGAAAATCACTTAGGTCAAAAAATAGAAGACTTTAATGGTGTTATAACGACTAAAATATATGATAAGGTAGCTGAGTTAGCAACTTTAGGGAATAGTTCTGACTCCTATGTTGCAAACTTTAACCTATGGAAAAACTTAGTATATAGAGGGAAAGCTTCAGTTAAAAATGGTGATTTTGTATTCTCTTTTATTGTTCCAAAGGATATCTCATTTCAATTTGGTAACGGAAGGATTAGTTACTATGCTGAAAATGGAGAAACAGATGCAAATGGTTATACTGAACAGCCTATAATTGGAGGGATTAATGAAAATGCAGCTGAAGATAATGAACCACCAGTTGTGTCTTTATATATGAATAATGATAAGTTTGTTTCTGGTGGAGTGACTGATGAAAACCCATCCCTCTATGCTAAAGTATTTGATGAAAATGGAATTAATATTCCGTTTCCAACCAACCTATTAAAAAATGATGGTATCAATAACGATATTGAAATTACCCGCAATTTATGACGCAACACGTTTTTGACAGGTATTGTATTTGGTAAGCAAG
>JAUHZI010000155.1 GCA_030426105.1 Bacteroidia bacterium
CGAATCGTGCTGGAAGTAGTTTCGGAATCACAAAAGTTTATAAAAAAGATGAACTTCAAAACGCCTTAGATGTCGCGTTTAAAGAAGATGATGAAGTGATTATTGAGTCCTTTTTAGATGGTGTTGAAGTTTCAGTTGGTGTGATTACTTATAAAGGAGAGCTTACTGTGTTACCAATAACTGAAATTGTTTCAGATAACGATTTCTTCGATTATAAAGCTAAATACTTAGGCGAGTCTCAAGAAATTACACCTGCTCGAATTGATGAGGAACTAGCTGAAAAAGTCAGACACACAGCTAAAAAAGTATATGAGGTTTTAAAATTAGAAGGATTTAGTAGAAGCGAATACATTTTTAAAAATGATGAGCCTCACCTTTTAGAAGTTAATACAGTTCCAGGATTAACAAAAGCAAGCATCTTACCTCAACAAGCAGCAAAAGCTGGTATTAGCCTGAATGATTTATTTGAAAATGCTATTGAAGAAGCGCTCAAATAATTAATATTTATATTTGTGGTATAAACCTTAAATGAAATTCTGTTGTAGCAGAAAGAGCATATGAAACGAGCTTTATTTCCTGGATCTTTTGACCCTATAACTCTAGGCCATTATGACATCATTAAACGTGGCATCAAGCTTTTTGATGAAGTAATCGTTGCTATTGGCATAAATGCTGATAAAAATTATATGTTCTCACTGGAAGAACGTCAGTTGTTTATTGAAAATGCATTCAAGAATGAACCTAAAGTTAGAGTGGTTAGCTACGAAGGTTTAACGATTGATTTTTGTAAAAAAATTACAAAAAAGAAGTGGTAATAAATGTGAGTTATCTGGAAGTGAAGAAAATCTAGCAGTTTACAGTGTGCAACCAAAGCCAGAAGGTACAGAAAAAGATTCAGTTTATATCAGTCAAACATGTATCGATCAAATAGAGAAGAAAACGGAAATGGATCCCAATCATTGGAGGTGTTTAAACGATTCAATGTGGAGTGAGGTTGATGCAGTAAAAGTCTTGGCTTGGAGAATGTTAACAAGGTTAAAAGCTGAGGGATGGCCGCAAGATTTACTGGATATGTTCTATATAGAAGATGATGTTTTAGAGTGGGCTAAGGCAACTGGAGAGGATTTATCTGATGAAGATAGAGTCATTCATAAAGATGTAAATGGAGTAATTTTAAATGCTGGAGATTCAGTTGTTTTAATCAAAGATCTAAAAGTAAAAGGGGGAGGATTTACAGCAAAAAGAGGAACAGCAGTGAGGAGAATAAATTTGGATAAGGATAACCAAAAATATATTGAAGGAAAAGTAGATGGACAAACTGTGGTAATCATAACAGATTATGTCAAAAAAATGTAATCAAATTACTTTAAGGCTATTGAAAGGCTCTATTTCTTTAATATAGAAATAGAGCCTTTTTGTTTAAACTGCTGACAATAAGCAGTGTTAAGTGAAAAAATAGAATAGTTAAAAAAGCTGATGAATATCAGTTTAAGTAAAATTGTTTTTTGTATATTTAGCTGTCTTAAAACTAAGAGTCTAATGAAAATTGTTTCGAAATATTGTTTTAATAAACAAATCGAATTGAAAAGAAATCCAGAATGATCCAGTTCTGATTTTACATTGACTTTCTTGCGTAGTAAATACGCTTTTACATTACACATACTTAAATTAAATTTTACATGCCACGTTATCATTCGTTAGGTAAAATTCCGCCTAAAAGACACATAACTTTCGAAAAAGAAGATGGAAGTTTGTATCAAGAGGAATTATTTGGTACAGAAGGGTTTTCAGGAATGTCTTCACTGTTGTATCATATTCACCCACCAACAGTAGTTACTGAGGTGAAAAAAGTAAAAGATGTATCGCCTAAAATTGCGATAGAAAAAAACATGAAAGCTTTAAGTTTGCAGGGTTTTTCTTTGCCACAAGAAGCTGATTATATTGAGAGTCGAAAGACTTTATTTGTAAATAATGATTTACATATAGGAATCGCAGCTCCAAAGGAGTTCTCAGATGGATACTTTTATAAGAATGGAGATGCTGATGAAATGTTGTTTGTGCATAAAGGCTCAGGAACATTTAAGTCATCATATGGAAACATACCATTTGAATATGGAGATTATATTATCATTCCAAGGGGAACTATCTATCAATTGGAGTTTGATGGAGAGGATAATCGTTTATTATATATAGAATCATTTAGTCCTATATATTCTCCAAAACGCTACCGTAATGAATTTGGTCAATTCTTGGAGCATTCACCATTTTGTGAGCGGGATTATAAATTGCCACAAAATTTAGAAACACATGATGAAAAAGGAGAATTTAAAGTAAAAATTAAAAAACAAGGTGTTCTTTGGGAGTATACATACGGAAACCACCCATTTGATGTTGTTGGATGGGATGGGTTCAACTATCCTTATGCATTCTCAATCCACGATTTTGAACCAATTACTGGTAGGATACACCAACCGCCACCAGTTCACCAACAATGGGAAGCAAGAGGCTTTGTAGTATGTTCATTTGTTCCTAGGTTGTACGATTATCATCCAAAAGCTATTCCAGCTCCATATCATCACAGTAATATTGATTCAGAAGAGATCTTATATTACGTAGATGGAGATTTCATGAGCAGGAATAACATAGGGGAAGGACAATTTACTTTACATCCAGGAGGAATACCTCATGGCCCACATCCTGGAGCAATTGAACGTTCAATAGGTAAAGTTAAAACCGAAGAGCTAGCAGTAATGATTGACCCATTTGCACCAGTAATGATCACTGAGGAAGCTTTAAAACTAGAAACAGAAGATTATTACAAGAGTTGGATGATAGATGATTGATTTTTAACAAGAAGAATAAAGAAAATAGAATAAAGAGAAAAGCGTTTTATTTTGGAAAAAAAAAGACATAATTATAAGCATCTTAAAATTTGGAAATTAGGAGTAGAAATAGTTGATGATGTTTTTGATTTAATAAGTCAATTTCCAAAAGATGAAAAATTTGGGATAATCTCTCAAATTAGTAGGTGTTCAATATCAATACCTAGTAATATAGCTGAAGGTTCTTCAAGAACATCTAAATCATTCTCTCATTTCATTGATATTGCTCTTGGTTCTTCTTTTGAGTTAGGTACTCAATTGATTATTGCACAAAAAAGAAATTATATAACAGAAGAAAATTTAACAATTATTGAAGAAAAAATTACTGAATTTCAAAAAATGACAATGAGTTTTCAAAATAACTTGAAGTAATGTCTTTTTTCTATTCTCTTTTTTCTTTATTCATATAAAATAAACATGGCAGCAGAAATAAAAAACTTAAAAAACATTCAAAATGTAACTTACGGTTTAGAAAAATTATTCGATGAAGCGGAGGATTTTTTACCGTTATTAGGAACAGATTATATTGAATTATACGTCGGGAATGCTAAGCAGTCGGCACATTTTTATAAAACAGCATTTGGGTTTCAATCTGAGGCTTTTGCTGGTTTAGAAACAGGTTTGACGGACAGAGTATCTTACGTTTTAAAGCAAGACAAGATCCGTTTAGTTTTAACAACACCGTTAGATGAAGGTGGTGTAATAAACGAGCACATTAATAAACATGGTGACGGAGTTAAAGTGGTGGCACTTTGGGTAGAAGATGCTACAAAAGCTTTTGAAGAAACCACTAAAAGAGGAGCTAAACCATATCTAGAGCCAACGAAAGAAGAAGATGAAAATGGTTGGGTAGTACGTTCAGGAATCCATACTTATGGGGAAACAGTTCATATTTTTGTAGAACGTAAGAATTACAATGGTATTTTCTTACCTGGATATCAAAAATGGGAGTCGCATTACAACCCAGAACCAGTAGGGTTGAGATATGTAGATCATATGGTTGGTAATGTAGACTGGAATGAAATGATGACGTGGTGTAACTTCTACAAAGAAGTAATGGGGTTTGCTCAAATCGTTTCCTTCACTGATGATGATATATCAACTGACTATACAGCTCTAATGAGTAAGGTAATGAGTAATGGTAATGGACGTATTAAGTTCCCAATTAATGAGCCAGCTGAAGGGAAAAAGAAGTCACAAATAGAAGAGTATATCGATTTTTATAATGGAGCAGGTGTACAGCATATTGCAGTAGCTACAAATGATATTGTAGCAACAGTTTCTGCAATGCGTGATAGAGGTGTTGAATTCTTATATGTGCCAGATACCTATTACGACGATTTATTAGAGCGTGTAGGTGATATTGATGAAGATGTAGAAGTCTTAAAAAAGCACGGAATATTGATTGATAGAGATGATGAAGGATATCTATTACAATTGTTTACAAAGCCAGTTGTAGATCGTCCAACAATGTTTTTTGAAATTATACAACGTAAAGGAGCACAGTCATTTGGAGTAGGTAACTTCAAGGCTTTATTTGAGGCTATTGAGAGAGAGCAAGAGAATAGAGGAACGTTATAATTGAATTCAAATAGTGTGCAATGTGTTTACTTTTAGACATATTGCACATTGCTTTGTTTTTCTGTTGATAGTAGAATAGCTAAAGATTATTTGATATTGAAAAGATGAAAAGAGTATGGTGTATCATTGTTTTGCTAACCAATTTATTGGTTGTAAATACTTATGCTCAAACAATAGATTCTACCAATATTGATTCTTTATTACAAGCTAAGTTTGATGCGCATTATTTGAAAACATTTACACTAGAAGATTCAGTGTTTGAAGTAGGAAGTGTTTTAGTTGAAGATGTGGTTTTTTATGATGGTAGACTTCACCAAAAGGGGATTAGACAGTTAAGTTTAATATTTGAGTTTTTAAAACAAAATGAAAGTTTGCATGTTTTAATAGTAAATCATACAGGTGTAAGAGGTAAAGAAGCGTATAATAATGCTGTGTCTAAAAGGAGAGCTGAAGGTGTAATGTATTATTTAGCTTCTAAAGGTATTAGTGAATCTAGATTAAAGTATTCAGGTAAAGGAGAGTCAGATTTAATAATTTCACAGGAGGAAACTTTAACTCTTCCCACAAAGCTATTACAAGAAAAAGCACATGCTTTAAACAGAAGAACAGAGTTTAAAATAATAAGTATTGATTGAATGTTTTCTCTTGGAGAACAAATAGGAAGAAAAGAAGATTGATTAACAGGTAAACTATGAAGTTAAGAAATATAATAACATTAGCAGCGCTATTCTTATGCTCAGTAAGCCTAGGTTTAGCTCAAGATTTAAGAAAAGGAGGATCCAGTTTTGGGAGAATAGAATCAGATGGAGCTGTACGCATTAGAGGAAGTATAAAAGGAAGGTTTGAATCAAATGGTTCGATACGAGTGAGTGGAAGTATAAAAGGAAGAATTGAATCGAACGGTAGTATCCGTAAAAATGGATCAATAGTAGGAAGAGTAGAATCTAATGGTGATGTAAGAAAGAACGGAAGTATTGTTGGAAAAATTGAGTCGAATGGAGATATTAGAAAAAGAGGCAGTATAATAGGTTCTGCTAGAGGAGTGGATAAAGAGCAAGCTGCTGTTATCTACTTTTTTGATTTTTTTGATATCCCATAAAGATAAAAGAGTAAAAACTAAAATTAACATTGTAAATAAAACAAACTACACACTAAGAACAATGGAAAGAAAAGAAATACTGGAACAGATTGATAAAAAATACAACGATTTAGGGATAAATCCAGATGTATTGTTAGAAGGTTTGTTGCATGGCAACCCTATTACTTATTGGGATTACATTCAAACAGACGCTCTGCTAGGGTTACAAATTCAGCGTACTGATCAACCAGATGAAATGGTGTTTATTATGTATCACCAAATCAATGAGTTGCTTTTTAAAATGGTGATTTGGGAAATCGATCAAATTGCAAATGCAGAAGATATCACAGCTGAAAAATTTACCAAACATCTCATGCGTATTAGCCGTTATTTTGATATGTTGTCAAAATCGTTTGATATTATGGGAGATGGAATGGATGTTGAGCAGTATATGAAGTTTAGAAACACACTAACACCTGCAAGTGGTTTTCAAAGCGCTCAATACAGAATGATTGAGTTTTGTTCAACAGAGCTAATTAATTTAATAGATTATCGTTTTAGAAAAATTATCGATAGAAATACTCCATTTGAGTACGCTTTTGAATACTTATATTGGCAGGCAGCAGGTAAAATTCCAAATTCAGACAAGAAAACACCTTTACTACAGTTTTTTGAAGATAAGTATAAAGTCAAGTTATTGCGTGTAATGCGTAATTATAACCAAACGAACTTATGGACGAAGTTTAAATCCTTACCATTGAAAGTAAGAGAAGATATTGGATTAATTAATGCGATGCGTCATTATGACCATACTGTAAATGTTAGTTGGGTGATGGCACATTATAATGCTGCAGGAAAGTATTTAGGTGAAGCCGATGCAACTGGAGGAAGTCCATGGAGAAAATATATGCATCCAAAATACCAAAAAAGAGTCTTCTTCCCAGAATTATGGTCAAAAGAAGAATTTGATAATTGGGGAGTTACTAATTTAGAAGGATATAAAATTTTGAAAAAGGTTCCTTCTTTTCAAAAAGAGAAAGAAAAATAAATAGAAGCGTTCTATATAAGTGAAATCATATATAAAAAGCGTTAATTTTTAACATATCATTTCAACTTTAGACAACTTCTTAGTATATTCAAAGCACTAAAGCTACTTCAATATATAAAATTATGGAAGATCAAAAAAAATTAGAAGAGTTTCAAGCGAAAATAGATGCTGGGATTAAAATAGAGCCAAAAGATTGGATGCCTGAGAAATATAGACAAACATTAGTGCGTCAAATGTCTCAACATGCCCATTCAGAGGTAATAGGTATGCAGCCAGAAGGAAATTGGATTACAAGAGCTCCTAGCTTGAGAGCGAAAAAAATATTGATGGCCAAAATTCAAGATGAAGGTGGACATGGTTTGTATTTGTATTGCGCTGCAGAAACTTTAGGGGTTTCAAGGGATCAATATATTCAGTGGCTACATGAAGGAAAAGCTAAATATGCAAGCGTATTTAATTACCCATCTCCAACTTGGGCTGATATGGGAGCTATTGGTTGGTTAGTAGATGGAGCTGCGATTGTGAATCAAGTTTCTTTACAGCGTACATCTTATGGTCCGTACTCTAGAGCAATGGTTAGAATTTGTAAAGAGGAAAGCTTTCACCAGCGTCAAGGTTATGAAATAATGGCTGAGATGGCGAAAGGAACACCTGAACAAAAACAAATGGCTCAAGAAGCTTTAAATAGGTGGTGGTGGCCTTCATTAATGATGTTTGGTCCTCATGATAAAGAATCTGCCAATTCTGGACAGTCTATGAAATGGGGGATTAAATTAGAGTCGAATGATGATTTGCGTCAGCAGTTTATTGATAAAACCATTCCTCAAGCTGAGTTAATAGGCTTAAAGGTTCCAGACGATAATGTAGAATTGTTACCAAATGGATCTTACAAAACTAGTGATATTGATTGGGATGAGTTTTGGAATGTAATCAAAGGAAATGGGCCG
>JAUHZI010000156.1 GCA_030426105.1 Bacteroidia bacterium
ACCGTAGTAACCAGATATTGAGTACCCACCTATAAAAAGGCCAATTAAAATTGATTTGAATTTCATAATTATTTGCTTTTTAAAGTGTTAAGTTTTTCACCTCTCCATTAGGTGTTACGATATAGTATTTAGCAGATTCACTAGACTTGTTCTGCTCTTGTTCTTTTAGACGTCTTTCGTACTGTATTTTTTCTTTTTCTTCCTGTTTTTTCAACCTTAAAAACTCTGCTCTATTTATTTTTAAATCTATTTCATACATTACTTGAGTGACTGGCTCAAAAATGGTTGGGTTTATTACAAAATCAAAACTTCTATCGGTTACTGGTTGATAAAAATAAGAAGTGCTCTTCTGACGAGTATTGATCTTCTTTATTGTATTTGATAAATTATACCCATTATACGCTTGGTATGTTTGATACATTTCGGTAGGAACAACAACTCGATAGTTATCTGCGATATGTTTTTCAATATCTCCAATACTTTCTCCCAAGATCGATTCATAATTTTTAATCTTTTCCAACAAGATTGTTTTAGCTTTTTCCATTAATTGTTTTTTGGTAGCTTCTATGTCTTCAGAAAAATAATCTACCTTAACGAGATCATAGATTTCGTTTTTAGATAGAATTGCAATGATGTTATTTAACAAGTTCCCATCAGCATATTTAATATGGAGGTTCTTTTTCACTTCAAAACCTGCTGGTACTTCATTATATGTTTTCTTACTAAAAACTTTCTTTTCTACCTGAACTTCATATACAGGAACAAAAGAGACCATATCTATAAATGTTTCTACACCCTGTAATGCTTTAATTTCTTTGATTGATTTCGAAATTCTATCATCAATTAAACTATTCACCTCTTCAGCTGTTTTTCCCACCTGATTTAAACTAAAAATAGCGACATACGTATCAGCCTTTAAATTAGCCATCCCCTTTACTTTTATATTTATATCGGCGTTTAAATTACTAAGGTTAAGCCTTTGGTTATTGATATGATTATTTATGGAAACCGACTTCGATGCATTTGATACATTTAAGTAACCGCTATTACCCATTGCTTGCCCAAAAGAATTGGTTGTGAATATTATTGCTAATATTATAACTATTGTCTTCATTGTTTTTTATTTTACCATTAATTAGAAAGAATATTCGGTATCATTTTTTATTTTTGATTGGCTACAACATCATCTCCAAAACGTTCATAATTCACCAACCAAGCTGCTGCATTTTTCACATAACGACCTGTTCCTGCTGTATCCCATTTAATAAACAAACGTGTAAACCCTCCATCTAAGATTAAACGTTTCCCATCTTTCTCATACACTGCAGTAACTAGGTTATTTGCCGAACCGTAAATAATTGGTGTAAGATCTTCATGATTAGGTAGCGTTGCAATTGTTATTCCTTCATAAATATTTTGCAATCCAGTTGTTATTAGGTGATTAGGCATTACTCCTGCTTTCTTTTCTTCCATCTGTAAATTAACTGTCTGATCGCCACGGGTATTCCCTGTCATTTGCACTCCGATTAATGCTTTAGCAATATAGTTTGCGTCTACATAATATGGATCGTTGTCTCCCCAGATATAAACCCCTCTTCCGCTTTCAAAGAAGTCTTTGATAATTGCTAAATGTTTTTCATTTAGGTACTTATTGCGGCCAGAAACTATCCATAATTGGCAAGACTTATCCAGCCCTTCTTTAAGTTCCTTTGGACTAGGAGCTGCTTTACTCCATCTGTATACAGAAAATCCTTTTTCTGCTAATGCTCCTTTTGCCGTATCAAAAGAATAACCATCTTCACAAAAGTCCAAAACAGCGATTGTCTGTCCTTCAAAAGCTCCATCAACAGCTAAATCATATTGATTTCCCTTAGCATTCCCATAAGTATCACTTTCTACTTCTTTTTCGACGATACGACTCTTTTTTACCCCAAGGTCTTTATCGTAATACTCTTCTTCTACATTTTCTGTTATTCTATTTTTCCCTGCTACTGAATTGTATTGTGCAAATGTTGTAGATGCTATTCCTAAAAATAGGCCGATTAAAATTGTTGTTGTTTTCATAATTCTATAGGTTTTGTTTTAAAATATTCTCTGTTTTTATATGATTTCGAAAATGACTTTCACCTCGTATCTAAGTTGTTCTTGTAAAATATTTGAAACTGGCTGTTCTCCTGAATCAAAAGATCGATTACTGTATAGCGTTTCCCTTGGGTAACTTCTCTGATACCCCCACCAGTTATCTCTAGTAGCTACTGGTGTAACAATTTCTTGAACGGTAATCACCTGCCCTAATTCTTCCCCAACAGCAGCTAATAAATATGATGCTTTATATTGAGCAGCTTTTATTGCTTCTGCTTTTACTTTCTGAATGTGGGCCTGGATATGGGTATGTCTTTTTTGGACAATATGAGCGCTATAAACCAATGGTTTTAAATCATACATTAGCTCTTCTGAATTAACTGTACTATCTATTTGTACGTCATAGTTTAAATATTCTCTACTGGAATAATAATACCAATCCCAGTTATTGTTTATTGTATTTAACGTAATTTGATTTTCAGAAATATTATGCTTTTCTAAAACTTTTAACAACTTATTTTTCAACGTGCTACTTCTTGATTTTAATCCAATGTTTAAGACTATTTGATTTGGTTGAATAAACATTTCTGAGCTACCAACAACTTCTATTGTCTTATTTACTTTGTCTTCTTCTTTATTTGGAGTTGTGGTTATACAACCAACATTTATTAGGGTTATTATGACTATAGCAAGCATTTGATGTGTAAGGATTTTCATAGTTCGATTGTTTGAAATTCCCCCTCCCGTACAGCAAAAAAATAAATTGGTTCAAAAAAAAATAAAAAAAAATTGAACCTCTTAAAAAACCACTTGTATCAGTTATTGAATTTTTAAACAAAAACTCATGGGACGAGTTTCAGTTATTCTAGATCAGAATGTCAATGTCTCATGTTGAAGACTAAAAACTATAGAATTATGAAAATAAAACTAATATTGCTCTCATCACTTTTCTCTGCATTCGCTGTTGCTCAAAATCTAAGAGGAAAAGCAGAGGTAATGGTGATGGAATCTGAACAACCTAGTAATGTAAGGTTTGGAAATGTACAAGCTTACGACAGCAATAATAAACTCGTAAATTCAGTTTTAACTGACGCCGATGGAAATTATTCTATGGACTTTAAAGACACTGGAACCTATCATTTAAAAGTCATGTATGCTGGTTATGAAGTTGAAGAAGAGGTCATTAAAATCACAGAGGATCAAGTCAATGATTTTTCTCTTAATAAAGATGCTTCAAAAAAAGCGAGAGTCCTTGAAGAAAAAGAATATAGGCTAGACACTCGTTATATGGGAGAGGTTGCTTATTTGAGTAATAACAACGCTCAAGTCCATAATATTACAAAAGGAAAAGGGTTAACTGCTGGTGAGATTAATGATTTTGCAAAATGGAAATTGTGGAACGACTATTTAAAATCAGATTTATTAAAGTACCAACAGGTTTGGAAATTAAACCCTCAAAAAAGGTTTACAGTTCAAGTTTTAAACGCCGAAAAAAATCCAGTTGTAGGAGCTACTGTAAAGCTTTTTGACAAAGGTAATTCGGTAATATGGGAAGCCATTTCTGACAATACTGGAAAAGTTGAACTATGGGGAAAGCTCAATGGCGATGAAGTAGAAACAGGAAAAATCGAAGTCTCTTATTTAGGTTTAATCAAGGAAATAAAAAGACCTAAGCTTTTTTCTAAAGGGATTAACAAAATTAAACTTGATGTTGATTGCGGTGCAACTTCTAATGAAGTTGAAATTGCTTTTCTAATAGATGCTACAGGAAGTATGGGAGATGAAATAAACTTCATTAAACGCGACTTAAATCAAGTAATGTATAAAGCTCAAAACTTATTTAAAGGTGTAAATATTAAATATGGTAGTGTGTTTTATAGAGACAAAACAGAAGATTATATGACAAAGCATAAAGACTTTACCAATGTTTTGTCTGAAGCTTTAGTTTTTATTGACGATCAATTTGCTAAAGGAGGAGGAGATATGCCAGAGGCTTTAGATGAAGGATTAGCGGTAGCGATAGATCAACTCAGTTGGTCTGAAAATTCAAGAACGAAACTTTTATTTGTTATCTTAGATGCTCCTGCTCATACGGATGAGAACACCATTCAACGCTTAGAAAAACTAGCTAGAAAAGCGGCTAAAAAAGGGATTAAAATTGTTCCTATAACTGGTAGTGGGATCAATAAGTCTGGAGAATATTTAATGCGTTCTTTGGCTTTATGCACTAATGGAACTTATCTCTTTTTAACTGATCACAGTGGCATAGGTGTTTCTCATATCAAACCAACTGTAGATGAATTTGATGTACAATTACTAACGGAGCGTTTAACTACCGTAATTAAGACAGCTATTTACTATCCAGAATGTGATGAAATCACGCCACATTTACCTTTAAATTACCCCGATAGTGTAGTCAATTACACTTTAGACCAAGGACAGGTATATGTTGACACCAATACCATTATTAATACTGATTCAACAAAAAGAGACTCATCTCGTGTTACACAAAGAGAGAATATTGTTGAAACAATCGAGTGGAAGTTTTATCCGAACCCTACTCGGGACTATGTTACGGTTGAAACTTCAGAAGAAATCGAATTTATCTATGTCACTGACCTAAGTGGTAAACTTCTCCAAAAAGTGGAATTCAACGGGGCGAGAAACACAACTATATACTTGGGAGATTACCCTGTTGGAATATATTTATTGAGATACCCTATTGGGAAACAGTGGGTAACAGGAAAAGTTATTCTAGCAAGATAACCGCCCTCCTATCAGGGTTTCTATTTCTTATAGATATTCTCCAAAGCATCTATTAAAATCGGGTATTTAAATTCAAAGCCCGATTTTAATAGTTTCTCTGCTGAAACAGAACTTCCTTTTAAAACAATATCTGACAGTTCTCCATATATTGTTCTCAACACAAAACTTGGAACATTGGGTAAGAACATTTTTTTATTCAATGTTTTCGCAATTGTTTTGGTCAACATTTCATTATCTGCAAATTCTGGTGCTACAGCATTATATACTCCTTTGTACTCTTTGTTTTGCAATACTTGATAATAAAGATTAGCAATATCATGAATGTGTATCCAAGGAACTGCTTGTTTTCCTGTTCCAATTGGTGCACCGATT
Source organism: Bacteroidia bacterium (assembly GCA_030426105.1). Lineage (GTDB taxonomy): Bacteria > Bacteroidota > Bacteroidia > Flavobacteriales_D > Parvicellaceae > S010-51. Next base: position 5,221 of record JAUHZI010000156.1, read on the forward strand.
CCTAATTTCACTGTTTTATCTATTTTTGTTAATGCACCTTTATTTTTTGCTAAAACAACTCCTGTTCTTAATTTGACGACTCTTGCGCCAACCTCTTGAAATAAATCTGCACTATTTTCCCAATAGACACAGCTCTTAGCAATAAAATCATCATGGGACTTGTCTTGTTCTGAGAAAACTTTATCTGAATTAACCGCTCCATAATATCCAATACCCGAAGCAGAAATATAAGATTTGATTGGTATTTGTAATTCTTTTACTTTATCAAACAATAGCTTTGCTGTGTTTACACGACTTTGAATTATTTCATGCTTTCTACGCATTGTCCATGGTTTATCAGCAATACCTGCTCCAGCCAAGTGAACAATATCAGTAACACCTTGAAAACAGTTTTCATCTATTTTCTTTTGTTTCCAATCCCATTCATAGGTTTTAATCCCAAACTTTGAATGTGCTGAACGCGTCAAGTGCACTACTTCGATATCTTCATCTAACAACTGCTTTGTTAAACTACTCCCAATAAGACCTGAACCACCTGTTATCAATACTTTCATATTCAAAATTTTAGGTAATATAAACTAAAAAGACAATGCGCGAATTTACACATTGTCTTTTTAACTTTCTTTAACCTTAACAAAACTTTAGTAAACCATTTTATTAAACGGAAAGTAATTGTTAATGTTTAATTAGTTTTTTTCGAATGATTCCCTCTACTGTATTTAACTGTATAAAATAGACACCACTCGACAGACTTGAAAGCTCTATAAATGTATCAAGAACAGGCAACTGATATACAACATTACCATTCATATCTACTATACTTCCACTAATTATATCTAAATCCTTGATGTTGATATAAAGTATATCTTTTACAGGATTTGGGTATAGATTTATTAACTGCTCTTCGGGATTCGCAATTGAAGTACTATTAATCACCTCACAAAAACTTGTGTCTATACAATTGTTATCTGTAATTATTACTGCATAGCTTCCATTTTGAAGAGGTGCAAACGATTGATTCGTTTCCCCTGATATTTCTGTATTATTTGAACAATCAATCCATTGATAAACAACAGATGGTTCAGAGGCTATCAAAACATTGCCTTGTACTGAAATTGTTGTATTCACCTCTTTAACATTGACTTGGGTAATAATTGTACTATCACAAGAATGAACTGTCTGTAAATGACTAACTTGATTTGTACTATTTTGTATATTATTCATTATTGTTCCATCAGGAAATGTGTAATCTTCTCCTTTGCAAATAGAAATGGTATCATAACTTGTAGTCGAAGAATGCACCAATAGATCAATAAATCCGCAACTACTGTTGGTAACACACCCTCCTTCTCCTCGAATATAATAAGTCATATTGGAGGTAGGAGTTACTGTAAAAGTTCCATTAACATTAGCGTCTACATAGCCAATTCCACAACCTCCTCCATATAAACTCCAGGTTGTTCCATCATTTAAGTTTCCAGATTGGATACTAATTGTAGCAGACTCTCCTATACAAATTTCACTTGAATTGATTTGCAAAGTTGGTTGATCAGATATTACACAACTATTTGTTGTAGAAAAGCTCCAAATACTTGACCATGGAGACTCTACCTGACCATTAGATGCTTTTACTCTCCAATAATAAGTTGTATTCGAAGTTAAGTTTGTTAAACTTACTGAAGTATTGGAGGAGGAAATTTGTTGAGGATTGGAGAATGTTGAAGACAAACTATATACTATTGAATAAACGGTTGCTCCACTAACACTATTCCATGTTAACAGTGGATTTAAAGCAACATTTGTAGCATTGTTTACTGGTGTTTGTAAGATTGGGGCAGACAAACTTTGTATGGTTGCCCCTGTTGAAAAAACTCTGGTACTCCACAGCGAAGTATCATTAGCATTAATTGCTCTCACCCTCCAATAGTAAGTTTGATTCGTTAATAGCGGACCAGTACTTTGATAAGTATCTGAATTGGAACTCGATGTATTAATATAAGTTTTAACTATGCCTTGTAATGCTGAAGAATTAAACAAAGCTGTTGTATCCCATTGAACCTCATAGAAATCAACATAATAAGAGCTGTACCAGTTTAAGTTCACTCCCGATGTGCTTGCATTAACAGCATTGTTATTTGGATAGCTTAACGTTACATAATCGCGTGTAGTAAACGTTCGTATAGACCACTCTGAAGTGTCTGAAGCATTAATTGCACGTACACGCCAATAATATTGCTGACCAAATAATAAATCATCGACAAAATGTTCAGTATCGTTATTCCCACTTGCTGTATTCGTATATGTATTC
>JAUHZI010000157.1 GCA_030426105.1 Bacteroidia bacterium
AGATAGTGCATACTCGTTCGAACAAGCAGATTACTCTTATAAAGATAGTGCTAGTTATAAACTTACTGTTGAAACGATCTCTGTTGCTGGAGCAGGTATTATTACTGATATCTCTGTTGATAAAGATAATCCAGACAAAGTGATTATTGTAAGAGGTGGTGTTGGAAGTACTCATGTTTTCTATTCAACAAATGCTACTGCAGCTACTCCTTCATGGACTGCAATAGATGGAAACGGATCTAATGGATTACCAAATGCGCCAGTTTACGGAGTTGAAATTATTGCGAATGCATCAACTAACGAAACTGTAATTGTTGGTACTGAGTATGGAGCATTTGCTACTGATAACATTAATGCTTCTTCTACTAGTTGGACTCCTATTAACAACGAAGTGGGATTAGTTCCAGTATTCGATGTACGTCAACAATGGAGATCTTTAGCTGAAGGTGTATCAAATCCTTATGCAGTATATTTAGGGACTCATGGTAGAGGTATTTGGAGATCAGATGCTGTATTAAGTACAGAAGAAAATATCCTTGAAGAAGACATTAAAGAATTAAGTAACATTACTGTTTTCCCTAACCCAATGAGTACTGAAGGAAAAATTGGTTTTGAAATCAATAATACTTCTGAGGTTAACATTAACATTTACGATTTACAAGGAAAGATGATTAAAAACATTAACAGAAGAAATTTAACTGCTGGTAAGCATGTAATTCCTTTTAATGTTCAAGATTATCCTTCTGGAACATACATAGTTACTTTTGAAACAGAAAATGCTTCTGAAGTCACTAAATTTATTAAGTACTAATTTCTTAGTTAGTTCACTTTAAAAAAAAGCCTTAGTAAATTTACTAAGGCTTTTTTTATGTATTTTTGTTTAGAACAAATAGAACTATAAAATTGAATATATATAATGAATAAAGTTAAAATAGCTATTAATGGTTTTGGTAGAATTGGACGTGTCCTAACCAGAGCCATATCAAAACACCCTAACATAGAATTGGTCGCTGTAAACGATTTAGCAGACTCTAAAATGCTTTCTCATTTACTAAAATATGATTCCATTCATAGGCATTTTCCTGGAGAAGTTTCTTATAGTGAAGATACGATTTCAATTAATGGAAAAAGCATTCAAGTATTTAAAGAAAAGAATCCTGAAGATTTACCTTGGGGTAAACTTGGAATTGATATTGTAATAGAGTGTACAGGGATTTTCAGGACAAAAGAATTAGCGAGTAAGCACATAACTGCTGGTGCTAAAAAAGTAATTATTTCGGCTCCTGCAAAAAGCGGAGATGTCAAGTCTGTTGTTATTGGTATTAATGAAGCCATTTTAAAAGGAGATGAAACGGTAATTAGTAATGCTTCATGTACAACTAATTGCGCTGCTCCAATGGTAAAAATAATTGATGACTTATGCAGTATTGAAAGTAGTTTCTTAACCACTATTCATTCGTACACAGGCGATCAAAGAATATTGGATGCTCCACATCGAGATTACAGAAGGGCTAGAGCTGCAGCTGAATCTATTATACCAACAACAACTGGTGCTGCAATTGCAGTTACAAAGATTTTACCACATTTAGAAGGAAAAATAAATGGTTCAGCTGTAAGAGTACCTACTCCAGATGGTTCGTTGACTGATATTACATTTTTAGTTAATAAACCTACAACTAAAGAAGCTATTAATGCTGCTTTTAAAGAAGCTGCAAAAACAAACTTAAAAGGTATTATAGAATATACTGAAGACCCATTGGTTTCATCTGATATTATAGGAAATCCGCATTCATGTATTATTGATGGCTTATTGACAGAAGTAAACGGACGATTAGTTAAAGTTGTTGGATGGTATGACAACGAAACAGGATATTCTAATCGCTTAGCAGACTTAATTAATCTAGTAGGATAAATATTATTTTCTTAAACATAAAAAAGGCTTATTTCAAATGAAATAAGCCTTTTTTTAATTTAAGCTATTTAAAATATCTTAATGAGAAGCTAAATAATCAGCAACACCTTCGTGAGTTGTTGTTAATCCATCTTTACCTTCATTCCAATTTGCAGGACATGCTTCTCCGTTTTCTTCAACAAATTGTAAAGCGTCAACCATTCTTAATGCTTCATCAACATTTCTTCCTAATGGTAAATCGTTCACTAACTGATGTCTAACGATTCCTTCTTTGTCAATTAAGAATAAACCTCTGTAAGCAATTAGCTCACCTTCAGCAATCATCTCCCCTTCTTCATTCCAAGCAAAATCTCCAGCTAAAACGTCATAGTTCATAGAGATTGTTTTATTTGTATCAGCAACTAAAGGATAAGTAACTCCTTCGATTCCTCCTTTATTTTTAGCTAATTGTAACCATCCCCAGTGCGATTGCTCTGTATCTGTAGAAACAGCAACAACTTCAACATTTTTCTTTTTAAAGTCTTCTAACTTTTCTTGGAAAGCAAACAATTCTGTTGGACAAACGAATGTAAAATCTTTTGGATAAAAGAACAATACTACGTATTTTCCTTTGAACTGCTCTAAAGTAAAGTTTTCTACAATATCGTTACCATTAATAACTGCTTGAGCTGAAAAACCTGGCGCTTTTTTTCCTACTAAAACTCCCATTTTTATTTTTTGTTTTATGATTATTAATAAATTATTCTCTAACAAAAGTAAGGTTAAAAAATTGATTTGACAGAAAAATCATATTCACAAAATTCATAAACATTGTTAAAAAACTATCACGACATTTAGTTCTTCTATTTTCTCTTATTTTAACTTACTTTCCTTTCTTTTCTCCTTGATAAAACTCTCTAAAATCCGTACATTAGCACCACAGTATTAATTTTTAAAAATATAATTTAAATAAATAAGAATGGCATCAAAAATCATTTACACAAAAACAGATGAGGCTCCAGCTTTAGCTACTCAATCTTTATTACCTATTGTAAAAGCGTTTACAAAACATGCAAATATTGAGGTAGAAACTAAGGATATATCTTTGGCTGGTAGAGTTATTTCTACTTTTCCTGAGTACTTAAAGCCTGAACAACAAATTTCAGATGATTTAGCCGAATTAGGGAAATTGGTAAAGCTTCCAGAAGCAAATATTATTAAATTACCTAATATTAGTGCTTCAATACCACAATTAAAAGCTGCTATTAAAGAATTACAAGCTATAGGGTATAACTTACCAAATTATCCTGATACTCCAGAAACTGATGAGGAAAAAGCTATTAAAGCAAAATATGACAAAATCAAAGGTAGTGCCGTAAACCCCGTATTAAGAGAAGGTAACTCTGATAGAAGAGCACCAAAGCCTGTAAAGCAATATGCTAAACAACACCCTCATTCAATGGGAGCATGGAGTAAAGATTCTAAGACTCATGTTGCTACAATGGGGAAAGATGATTTCGCTTCTAATGAAAAGTCCGTAACTGTTCCTAATGCCACAAGTGTAAATATTGACTTAGTTGGTAAAGATGGAAACTCTACTAATCTAAAAAGCGGTATCGCTTTATTAGAAGGTGAAATTATTGATGCTACAGTAATGCGTAAAAAAGCATTAATAGACTTTTTAACAAAAGAAATTGAAGATGCCAAAGCTCAAGGTATTTTGTTTTCTTTACACATGAAAGCTACCATGATGAAAGTTTCTGACCCAATTATTTTTGGTCATGCAGTTTCAGTTTTCTTTAAAGACGTTTTTGACAAACATGGAGATACATTGAATGAACTTGGCGTAAATGTAAGAAACGGTTTTGGAAACTTAATTTCGAAACTGGATGAATTACCTGCTGACAAAAAAGCTGAAATTGAGGCTGACATTCAAAAATGTTTTGATTCTAGACCAGATGTAGCAATGGTTGATTCTGATAAAGGGATTACCAACTTACATGTACATAGTGATGTTATTATTGATGCTTCTATGCCTGCTATGATTCGTACTTCTGGTCAAATGTGGAATAAAGAAGGGAAACAACAAGATACAAAAGCAGTGATTCCAGATAGTAGTTATGCTGGAGTATATACTGAAACGATTAATTTCTGTAAAGAAAATGGAGCTTTTGACCCTACAACTATGGGTACTGTCCCTAATGTAGGACTAATGGCACAGAAAGCTGAAGAATATGGTTCACACGATAAAACATTTGAAATTCCATTTGAAGGAACTGTAAAAGTTACTGACGCTAACGGAACTGTATTAATGGAACACGAGGTTGAAGCGGGAGATATTTGGAGAATGTGCCAAGTAAAAGATGCTCCTGTTCAAGACTGGGTTAAATTGGCTGTAAGCCGAGCTAGAGCGACAAATGTACCTGCTATTTTCTGGTTAAACTCTGAAAGAGCACATGATGCTGAATTGATTAAAAAAGTTAACGCATATTTACCTAATCACAATACGGAAGGATTAGATATTCAAATTCTTTCTCCAGTTGAAGCTACTCGTTTTTCTCTTGAAAGAATAGCAAAAGGAGAAGATACTATTTCTGTTACTGGTAATGTATTGAGAGATTATTTAACAGACTTATTCCCTATTTTAGAACTAGGAACAAGTGCTAAAATGCTTTCTATTGTTCCATTAATGAATGGCGGTGGTTTGTTTGAAACAGGAGCTGGTGGTTCTGCACCAAAACACGTTCAACAATTTACTTCTGAAGGGCATCTAAGATGGGACTCTTTAGGTGAATTCTTAGCTTTAGCTGTTTCTCTTGACTTCGTCGGAGAAAAAGAAAACAATTCTAAGGCTTCTATTTTAGGAGAGGCATTGGATAATGCTACTGTTAGTTTATTAAGTAATGGGAAGTCACCTTCTCGTAAGGTAAAAGAATTAGATAACAGAGGTAGCCATTATTACTTAGCAAAGTATTGGGCTGAAGAACTAGCTAAACAAGATAAAGATGCTGATTTGAAAGCTACTTTTGGTCCTATTGCTGAGCAACTTTCTACTAACGAAACAAAAATCGTTAATGAATTGAATGATGCACAAGGAGATGCCGTAAATATCGGTGGATATTATTTCTGTGAAGGAGAATTGGAAGCTAAAGCTATGCGACCAAGTTCTACTTTAAATGAAGTGATTTCTTCTCTATAATTAGATATAAAGCTTAAATAAAAAAGCCGATGTAATTTTTATTACATCGGCTTTTTTATTTCCTCAACTGTTAGAATTTATATTTAATACCTGTTTAGAAGTTCTTTCAAACTCTCTGCTCTATCTAAGTTCATCTTTTTTCTTAATCTAGATCTAGATACATCTACACTTGCACTTGATATATAAAGAATATCAGCAATTTCTTTTGATGTTAAGTCAATTTTTAATAGTGTTGCTAACTTTAAATCCTTCCTTGTTAATTTAGGATAGTCTTTTAAGAGGTTTTTATGAAAAGATTTGTTCAATAAGGTTAGTTCTTCATTAATTATTTTAAGTTCTTCGTCAGTAAACCTAGCTTTACCAAGTTTATTGATTAAATGTGAGTTCTTTCCTCCTTCAAGTTTGAGTATAACATCATCTAACAAAACATTCTTCTCTTTTAACTTGAAAAATAGATCTTGCAGTTTGCTAGACTTTAAATTTAATTCGTTTGATAGTTCACTGTTGTCTTTTTCTTTCTTTAAATAGTCATCATAAATTTTCTTCTTATCATCATTTGCTTTAGTTAACTCATTTTTTTTCTGCTCTATATTAATTTTATTACTCTTATAATATTTGATAAATCCAATAATTACTATCAGGAGGACACTTATAACAATAATTCCTCCTCCCCATAGAATCAGGACATAGTTTTTGTTTTCTAGCTCTTCTATTCTTTTTTCATTACTCAAAGTTTCTATTACTATATTGGATTCATACAATTTGATTTTCATTGCTATTAAATCGGTAGAAAGTTCACTTTCTAGGTTCTTATGGATTTTCATGAACTCTAAACTTTGTTTAAATTCCCCTAGTTGCTCATAACAAAGGCTTATTGATTTAGACAATTCTTTTTGACTTTCTTTATTTCCTATTTGCAAATATTGGTCGTATGCAATATGATATAACTCTAGTGCAATACGATAATTCTTATTTTTCGATGCTTTATTCCCACTAAGCTGATTAAAATACGCCAACAAATATCCTGCTTGGGTTTTTGAAATAATTTTCTCTGCTTCTTCCAAATAATAATCAGCATTTTCAAAATCATTTAATTTATTATAACACTCCGACATAACCAAATAACAATAAATGGTATGGTTGATATTATTGGCTTTCAAATTATACTCTAATGCTACTCTATAATATTCCAGTGCTTTCTGGTAATCCGCTTTGTTTTGATATACTGAAGCCAGTGCTTCCTGAAAAAAGATTTGCACTGCTTCATTTTGAAGCTCCAATGCAATTTGAAAACCGTCCTTATAATGTGTTATTGCTTTATCATATTCCTCAATGTTTGCATATAAATTACCAAGATTAAACGCAATCGTATATTCTAACTTAGAGTAATTATGCTCTACTACTACTTCCTTTGATTTATTGAAAAGCTTAAATGCTTCAATAAAGTTACTCCTTTCGCTATAATATACCGCTAAAGTGATATCAATAGCTGTAGCTTCTCTAACCTGATTACTTTCAATTGCTAACAGTTTAGCTTCGTTCAAGTATTTGGTTACAACATCTTCTTCTTTTGATAATTTTATATTATTCCCTGCTATTCCTCTAAGTACTCGAATAAGATTTATGGTGTCCTCTGAGGTTCTGTAATATTGAATTAAAGGCTCATAATACTTATTTGAATTGATGTAATCGCCTTCAATAAAATACTTTTTTGCTATAATTCGATTAATCTCATTCTCCTTTTCTAAGGTCTTTTTCTTCTTATAATGATTCTTTAATTGGATTAAAGTATCCATTGGAGAAAGTTCATTTACACCATTTTCAGAAGCTTGACGATTAGTACCAAAACTATAAATTGGGGCTATCAGAAATACAATAAAAAACAACGAAATCAATCTGCTCATAATGTCTTTAAATTAAAATAACAACTTTAATAATCATCTAATTCTTAATCACTTTTATCACAAATTGAACCAAAATTAAAAGGCTCCTAAAAATATTTAGAAGCCTTTTAATTATTTATTTTTTCTTGATTAATCAACCAACTGCCAAGATCCTGAAGTGATTAGCGCTTCTGCTTGTTTAAACTTCATTTCTTGTGTTTCTCCACTTCTTAGGTTCAACACTTTAACACGATCATTTCGACCATATTTTTTTGCTGAAACAACAGGTTGTGGTTTGGGTCTTTGTCCTCCACTATTTTGAGCTGCTTGTCTATTTTGCTCTGTAGCTTCACCAACATCTTCTTTATTCGTTCTCACTTGACTTAAGTCAGGTGTTGGAGCTGGTTGTAAGTTCGCTTTAGGTGTTTGTACAGGTGCATTACCTTGTACAGGAATTTCAGCTTTGATTAAGAAAGATACAATTTCCTTATTCAACCCATTCATCATATTAATAAACAAGTCATATCCTTCTAATTTATA
>JAUHZI010000016.1 GCA_030426105.1 Bacteroidia bacterium
TAAAATTGGTAGGAAGACAAAGTAATGCGGAGTCTCCTTGTCTTAGATTAAAATAAGAACACGTTAATGCAGCACTTTTAAGTACAGCTTTTTTGGGGAGCTCAATAAGTTTCGGCTTCCCTGTTGATCCAGAAGTTAAGACCGTAATTTGAAACGCGTCATTATACCACTCATCAAGAAAATGAATAATATTGGCTTCTTCAGCAGTTGTATTGGGAAGTTGAATTAAATCTTCTTTTCGTTTGACAGGAATAGAATTAATTGTAAACATTAGTCTTTAATAAAAGATTGAGTATAACTACCATTAGCAGTAATAGCTTTTAAAATATAAGTTCCTTTAGGAAAGTCTTGAATCACGATTTTTTTTCCATCAGAACGATGCATTAATTGTCCATAAATGTTATAAATCAATATTGTAGTTATACTACTATCACTATATTTTATTTGCAAAACATTTTTTGCTGGATTAGGATACATGATGAAAGGTGTTGCTAAATTATTTTCTTGTAGGTTAGAAGTTGTGCAGGACAGGTTCATGATACGTTTCCAAATCTCATTGTGTAAGCCAAACTCAGTATAACTATTACTCCCAGTATTCCCTTGACGGATCATAACTAGGCCATTGCTAGGTGAAACACTAATATATTGCCCCTGGGATCCAGCAGCCGTATATACATCAGCAGGAGCATCTGGGGATACAAAACCTGTGACATAAGTTGGTGTTCCAGTTGTTACATATCCGCTTTGGCCATTCAACCACCATAAATAACCATAAGATGGATTTAAATTTTGAGAAGGTGTAATCATTTGATGTAAATAATTGGAATCAGCAATAATGGTATCATTTCCCCATATACCATTGTTACTCACTAATAAACCATATCTAGCCATGTCTCGAGCCTTACTATAGTAAGTATTAATCCCCAATAGGCTAATCCAAAAGCCTCCCATACCAATTGGGTTTTTAATTTTAGAATTGGTATACAAATTTTGAGTTGTTCCAGTAGCATTTTCCAATACATCTTTTAGCAATCCATAAGGACCATTATGGTATGCCCAACGTGTACCAGCCGTACTAACATAAGTTAGACAATTAGGGTTTTCGCATGTGAAATTACTTTCATCTAATCCAGAGGTCATTGTCAACTGATGCCAAATTGTAATTGAATCTTCTTGAGGTAATGTTAGACTAGTCCAATTTTGACCAATATGATCAGAGGTCTTATCAGAAATATTCAAAAGACCTTCTTCTTGAGCTTTTCCTATCAAAATGGCTCTTAGGCTTTTAGCTGCTGAAAACCATAAAAAAGAACTGTCCTGAGTATAGGTTCCAAAATATTTTTCAAGAACTATTTTCCCATCTTTTAAAAGGATAAAGGATTTTGAGTTTTCATTATCTAAATAATTGTACAATGAAGAAATGCTATCTTCACACCAACCTAAAGAAGCTGTAGCTATAGTGTCCCAAGTAGGACCATTGGTAGGAGGGAAGTAGTCGTTTTGAGAAAAGGTTAGCAAACTTTTTAGAAGCAATAGGGAAAAGAATAAAAGTTGTTTCATATTGTTAATTTAAAGAGGAGTAATAGGTCAATGCATCAACAATGGTGTCAGTAGTGGCCGTATGGTTAATAGAACTTTTTCCAATTGCTTCAATGAGTGTAAAATTAATCTCAGAAGTTTCGTTCTTTTTATCTTGCAACATTATAGCGATTAACTGCTGATGATCAGTTGGTAGTTGTTGGTGTTTAAATATTGACAGTATGGTAGAAGTTATTTCCGTTAAGGTTATAGCATCAATTTTATGTTGAATGTGTGCGATATAGCTTTCACAAATGATTCCAATAGCAACAGCTTCACCATGTAATAATTGCGAAGGACTATTCATAAAATAGCTCTCAATTGCATGTCCAATAGTATGCCCAAAATTGAGTTTCTTTCTTTCATTTTGTTCAAAAGGATCAATATTTACAATGGTGTTCTTTAACTGAATAGACTTTTTAATGATATAATTCCAGTCCCATTGACTCAAAGGAGTATTGGAACAATAGTTCCAGTATTTCTGATCGAATAAAATTCCATGTTTTAAAACTTCACCAATACCAGAAATTAATTCTTCTTTAGGCAGTGTTACTAGCATCGTGTGATCACAGAAGACCCCCTTTGGCTCTATAAAAAGCCCAATATTGTTTTTTATATTTAAAAAATTAATTCCAGTTTTTCCTCCAACAGCAGCATCAACCATGCTTAGTAAAGAGGTTGGGATATTAATAAAATCAATGCCCCTTTTATAAGTGCTGGCTACAAAGCCTCCAAGATCAGTAATTACTCCACCTCCTAAATTGATTAATAGATCATTACGATTAAAATTTTGTGTAATGAGTTGCTCCCAAACAAGTTCACAGGTTTTAAGTTTTTTTTCCTGTTCTCCACTTTTGATTTCAATTATTGAAATATGTTTTGGGGCAAGTAGAGGAGTTATTTTAGGAAGTAAAATTTTGGTGTTTTCGTCAACTAAAACAGCTATTTTTTGGTAGTTAGTGACAATGGACTGTAAAGAAGAGTCAGCTATATTACCAATTTCAACGAAAGCGTTTTGAGTTTCAATAATTTCCATTTTAAGGATTGATTTGGTGAACATCATTGTTTCTTTCGTCTATACGATCTTTTACTATTTTTATTTTATATGCAAGTTGCATAGCGAAAGGATCTTTACGTTGTAACCAAGCTATAGCACTTTTGTTTCCCTGAGCAGCTAGTGCCATAAATTTTAGTAAATCAAATTTATAATGATTTAACCAATCTAATGCTTGTTGATCTCCTTCAGTTGCCTTAACTAAAGCTGCCAGATGTGGATATCCATTTTTTAATAACCATTGTAAAGATTTAATATCATTGGTTAAAGCAAAACAAAATAAGCCTAATTCTTGATAACCGTTTTTGATTAGGAAATCTCGAATTTTGGAATTTCCGCTTATAGCTTCTCCCCAAGCAACTAAAATTTTATCGTTATAATTAAGCGGTTTAATTGTCGCTTGAATTTTTTCTTTACTTCTAGGAGTTGCTTTATCATTTAAACGGTCAAAAAACATATCTTGGCTTCAGTTTTATTAAAGTATAATAAAAGTAAGAAGAAATTGGTACAGAAAATAGAATATAGGAAATTTATTTGCCTGATCCTTTAAGTACAATAAGAACAGTGTAGATTAAAATTTTAAAATCGAGAGCTAGTGATCGGTTTTCGACATATAGTATATCATACTTTAATCGTTCAATCATTTGTTCAACATTTTCTGCGTAGCCATATTTGACTTGTCCCCATGAGGTAATTCCAGGTTTCACTTTTTGTAAATGTTTATAGTGAGGAGCTTGCTCTACAATTTTATCAATAAAAAATTGACGTTCAGGTCGCGGCCCAACTAAAGACATGTCACCAATTAAAACATTAAAGAACTGCGGGATTTCATCTAAACGTGATTTTCGCATAAACTTTCCAATTCTTGTTATTCTTTGATCAGTAGCACTGGATAATTGAGGTCCATGCTTTTCGGCATCACTAACCATAGAACGAAACTTGTAAATCATAAAAGGGCTTCCTTTTATCCCAATACGTTCTTGTTTAAAAAATATAGTTCCTTTTGATGTTGTTTTAATAATAATTGATAAGATAATAAAAACAGGAGACAATAAAATTAAAGCTAAAATTGAAGCAACAATGTCAATAACTCGTTTAAAGTTTTGTTGCCATACAGGCATTTTATTAGCGTTAATTTCAATCAGTAAAGCCCCAAATATTGCAGTTAATTTTACTGAACCAGTAAGGATGTCATACATGTCAGGGATAATCTTAATAATAACATCGCATTCATTGAGGTCATTAATAATTTTCTTTAGGTTTTCATGTTCTGAAGATTCAATTGCAATAATAATTTCTTCAATATGATGTTCTTCTATGATGCTTTGGATATTATCGTATTTACCATAGTATTCAATAGGAGCTTTTAATAAAGCTCTATCAACACCATTCGTACTTACAAAGCCCTTAAAAAGATGTCCAGGGTTCTTTTTAAGGTTAGAAATTTCATTGTAAATAGCTAATGCATTTTCATTACCTCCAATAATCAAAGTCGGAAACCCAATTAAACCAGAGTGAATTTGTTTTACAATTTTAGAGGTTAGAATTAATCGTGGAATTAGTGTCAATAAAAAATGAAAAGAAAATAAAGCTGTTAATGAAATGTAATAGTCTCTATAGCCATTGATTTGATCATCTAAAATTAAAAAGAAAAAGAGGAATAGACAGCCGATTAAACTAATAAATAGAGTTTGACCAAATTCTCGTAATCGATATTTTCGATATACATTTTTATAAGAACCTATTGCCATATATATTGAAACCCAATAAACGGGAACAAGGGCTAAGCCATAGTAGAAATTAGAGTCTATTTTTATGGCGCTCAATTCGATGTTATATTTCCTAAAAAGATAAAATAATACCCATGAAACTAAAGCTGCTGTAAAATCCGCAACAAAAAAAATAGTGATTGTATTTCTTTTAGACAACATTATTAATTCCAGAAAATAACTTTAATATTATCTAAGTAAATTTTAATGTTATCAGTAGCATCGGGGTTGGTAGCTTTAAAGTAAATATCGAATTCAGAAGAGCCTGAAAAGAAATTACTTGCATCAGGCAAGTATAAATAAGTTTTATTCCATGTATTACCAGTAGAATTTAGAGTAATTAATGGAGACCTTTCATAAGGTTCTCCTGTATATGCTTTGGCAAGGATTCCAACTTCAAGTTTATGATTAGAACTGTAGTTTAATTCTAAATAGGCTGGAGTGCTTAAGTTAGTCGGCATGTCATTGAAGCTAGGCTCGTCTGTTCGCATTTCACATTGATATTGATTGCTGTTTAATGCTATTAGTCCAGCACCACCTTCGAATAATTCATTTGTAGGGGTTGTTACCCTAACGATAGTAGTGTCACTCTGATATGGATTGAGTTTGTAGCTTGGGTCCTCAAAATCTTCAACCCAAATTAAAACATCATCAACATAGTTGACAACAGGTTCTAGCGTATAAGTGGAATCAGCCTTTAAATCTTGGTTGTATGTGTAATGAGTAAAGAAAGGGTATTTCTTACGGTCAACAGAAATGCCATTACGTTTTATTCCCGCAAAAATTTTAACCTCTCGTTGTCCAACTTTAGTAATTGGGACTGTTGTAGGTAAGTCAAATGTTCCAATTAATTCATCATCAACATAAACCCAAGCATCAGCTATTTTGCTACTGTTAGTACCTTCAGAAGCGGAAGATGTATTGAGCTCAATAGTGTCGATCTTTAAGAAAGCAGGACGCTGTTCTGCTTTGTCGAATTTACTACAAGAATTCAAAAAAGCTACAATAAGCAATAACGGTATTAATAATTTCATAAACAACTTTCCTTTTACAACTATGCTTCCTTAGTTTTATTGTCGATTTTTATAAAAGTTTTTAACCAAATCGTGTTATGGATTGCAAATCAACACAAAATTTTCAAAAACTTGGGCAATGTAGAGCTTATTTTTATAAAAAATAGCCCCAGATGCTGCAGAAATTTGTTGCCCATCATTACTGTAAATTACTTTTTTACTTTTATTGTTAAGGTCTAAAGCGTAAATGACACTTGGAGAGGGCTTGTTTTTGTCCTTGTAGTGCTTAATGAATCGACCAAATTTAGGATGTGAAGAGACTAATAGGTGGTCAGCAGTTCCAAATAAATTGTCACCTCCTTTTATCTTAAAAAGCTTTTCTTTTTTATAATTATTAGCAAGATCGTAGGAGATTATTTTCCCACTTAAAGTAGTGCTAATAATAACTTGATTATCAATTTTTATAACGCCATTAGGGGCATTGAGGTATTTGTCTATAATAGCAAAGTTACCATTGTTATAATGAACCAACTTACCTGTAAAGTATTTATAGTGGGTGATATAAAATTCATTTTCACCAGTAGCATAAATATCGTTAGGGAAGTGAATCAGTTTGTTTTTAATAATGTCAGTAATCGTTATCGTATTTTTAGATAGTTGACCTTTTAATACTACGGATTGACCCTTATAGGAATGGCTAATAATGTAAATGGTATGCTTAAAAACAGAAATCCCATGTGGATGAAAGGGGATAGAGTCACCTTTAAACTTTATTTTTAATTCTTGAGTTTGCTGTGAAGAAAAATCATAGGATAAAATTTTTCCACTTAAGTTTCCTGCTCTTCTTTCATCACAAGAGATAATTAACCTTCGCTTATTGTTTAAGTCTTCAATATCAATGTCCTCTGGTCCGTCAAAAGTATTTATTTTAGAGAAAGAAGAATAAGAGATTGTCTGTTGAGGAAGGGTTTTGCATCTGGTAAAAAGCAAACCAGAAACAAGAACAGTACACATGAAGAGCAGTTTATTGTTCATTGAATTGAGTATCATATAATTTTTTATAATAACCGTCATTTTGAATCAACTGTTGATGATTTCCAATTTCCATAATTTCTCCTTTTTCTAGAACGATTATTTTCGTTGCTTTTTTTATGGTGGACAAACGGTGTGCAATAATAATAGATGTTCTTCCTTCTGTGAGTTTATCAATAGCATTTTGGATTAACTCTTCTGATTCAGAATCGATTGAAGAAGTTGCTTCATCGAGTATTAATATTGTAGGGTTATAAACATAAGCTCTTAAAAATGAAATAAGTTGTCTTTGCCCAACAGAAAGCATACTCCCCCCTTCTTTTACATTGAAATCATAGTTGTTGGGAAGGTTCATAATAAATTTATGGGCTCCTACTAGTTTAGATGCCTCAATGACTTGCGCTTTCGAAATATTGGGGTTACCAAGAGTTATATTGTTGAAAATAGAATCTGAATACAAAAAGACATCTTGTAATACTACAGCTATTTCACTTCTGATTTGATCAATACTAATGCTTTTTAAGTCTTTTCCACTAATTAGAATTTTACCTTTTTGATATTCGTAAAAACGGCTTAACAAATTGATAATAGAAGATTTTCCAGCTCCTGTTGCACCTACGATAGCAACTGTCTCTCCTTGATTGACTTCAAAAGTAATATCCTTTAAAACAAAATTAGGGGCATTATATGCGAACCATAAGTTTTTAAATTCAATGGTTTTATCAAATGAAACAGCAGCTTTATTAGGTTCATTATGAATAAACTCTTTGGTGTCTAGAAGTTTGAAAACGCGTTCAGACCCTACCATTCCCATTTGTAATGTGTTGAATTTATCAGCGAGCATTCTGATAGGTCTATAGAGCATATGAACAAACAAAATAAATGATGTTAAATCAGTAATGATTTGTTGAATGTCAGCATTAGGTTCATTGATTTGAAACAGGCTATAAAAAACCAATAAGGCGATAGATAATGCACTTAAATTCTCTACAACAGGAAAAAAAATAGAGTAGGCCCAAACTGATTTTATATGTGCGGCACGGTGTTTTTTATTAATCTCTTTAAATTGTTCTAGCTCAACCTTTTCTCGGTTAAATATTTTAACAATATTAATTCCTGTTATGTGTTCCTGAACAAAAGTATTGAGTTTGGAAACTTCATTCCTTACATCTTGAAAAGCTTTTTTTATTGCATTTTTAAAAATTTTTGTGGCCCACAATAAAATGGGAATAGGAATAATTACAATTAAAGTTAATTCCCAATTTAAATAGAGCATGGTGCTTATTACAAAAAGAATAGTGAGTATATCACCAATAATCATAATAAAACCTTGAGAAAAAATATCAGCAATAGTCTCTATATCACTAATTACTCTAGTTACTAGCATTCCCAGAGGATTATTGTCAAAGAAATGAAGTTTTAGTTTGGTGATGTGACTAAATGTTTGATTTCTGATATCTCTAATAACATTTTGTCCCAATTCTTGAGAAATATAAGCGCGAAAATAACTTCCTATTGCTTCAGTAATCAAAAGGGCAACTACAATTATTGTACCTATCAAAAGTCCATCTTTGTCTTTTGTCGCAACATATTGACCTACTAATTCGCCAATGATTTTAGGCCTAAAAATACTTATAGAAGCAAGAAATAAAGTTAAAAAAAGAGCCCAGTAAAATTGTCCCCTGTAAGGGGTCATGTAACTTAAAATTCGTTTAAACAATTTAAAGTTTAGAATCTTGTTTTGACTTTTCTCCATTTACGATAGGTTGATTCTGCAAATGTATATATAATCTAACTTCAATTTAGATGTATTGAGGTAAAATGTTAAAGGTTAGTTAACGAAAGAGGCTGTTTGTCAACAAAAACAAAGAATTTACCCAATAATTCAAAAATCAATTTGTTTTATATACATATATATATAAATTTGTATGATTATGAACAGGCTTATTGTTTTAATATTAATATTTTTTATTGTTTCCTTTTCAGCTTTAGCTCAGATAGGATCGGGATTTTATAAATCAGATATAGGGTTTAAAGTAGGGGTAGCAAACTATCTAGGAGAGATAGGAGGAAAAGAAAAAATAAGAAGAGATTTTGTTTGGGATATGAAAATTCCTCAAACAAGAAGCTCAGCAAGTGTATTTGGTCGATACAAGTTTAACGATTATGTTGCAGCAAATTTGGCTTTTAATTATAACCGAATAAAAGGAGATGATAATTTATCGACAAATCCAGGGAGAGTGAATAGAAATTTACGCTTTGTAAATAATATATTTGATTTTACTGCGCGTTCAGAAGGGTATTTTTACAAAATAAATGATGTTGGTAATAGAGGACGTTATTATGTTTCTTTTGAGGCTTATGGACATTTAGGTGTTTCAGCATTTTATTCTAATCCTAAAGGTAGTTTAGATGGTTCTACTTGGGTACCATTAGCACCTTTACAAACAGAAGGTGTAGATTATAAGCAGTTTGGTGTTGGAATTCCTGCTGGTTTAGGATTCTATTTTACTGTAAAAAGAAAACATAGAATAGGCTGGGATTTAACTTGGGTAACAACTTTTAGTGATTATTTGGATGATATAAGCACTGTGTATGCTGACCCAGCTACTCTAAGCTCTGAAGCTGCTGCTTTAGCAAATCAAACAGCTAATGTTACATCAGACCCAGCAATAATATCGAGTTATGGACCTCCGTCAGAAAATAATAATGGTAAGCGTGGGGATCCTACTCATAATGATTCTTATTTGTATATGAACTTATCTTATTCCTATGTACTAAAAGGTAGATACAAAGGGAATTTCTCTACTGGTAAGTATGGTAACAAAAAGCGTAAGCGTAAGACAGTTCGTAAAGAAAGAGTAAAACTTTAAATGGATATGTGAGGGGAGTTGAAAAACTTCCCTTTTTTTTTGAAAAGGTATATGAAGTATTTTTTATATAGTGCTTTTTTACTGTTCTTTTCTTG
The DNA here is from genome assembly GCA_030426105.1 of Bacteroidia bacterium. Taxonomy (GTDB): domain Bacteria; phylum Bacteroidota; class Bacteroidia; order Flavobacteriales_D; family Parvicellaceae; genus S010-51. Next base: position 9,415 of record JAUHZI010000016.1, read on the forward strand.
TGGTAATAATGGAATTAAGGAAAGTGGTATCGAAGATGGTGTTAACTTGAATCAAAATTCGAAAATGAAGGAATTAGATAGTTTTAGTGTGGCTTTTTATAATGTAGAAAATTTATTTGATACAGAAGATGATCCTCATACTAGTGACGATGATTTTACTCCCAATGGAGCTAAACAGTGGGATGAGAAACGCTATCAAGAAAAAATAGAAAATATAAGTAGGGTAATAGAAGGAATTGATGATGATTTACCGCTGTTTGTAGGTGTCTGTGAAGTTGAAAATAAAAAAGTATTAGTAGACTTAACAAATACCTCAAAGTTAAAAAAAGGGAATTATGATATTGTTCATTATGATAGCCCTGATACAAGAGGAATTGATGTTGGTTTGTTGTATAAATCAGATTATTTTGAAATTATAGAAACTGCTTCACTAGAAGTATTCTTTGAAGAAACTCCAAATGTGCTTACAAGAGATATTTTGTATGTAAAAGGTATTGTAAATAATGAAACAGTTCATGTATTTGTTAACCATTGGTCATCAAGAAGAAAAGGGGAAAAAGAGACTGAATATAAAAGAATTACAGCAGCTGAAGTTTTAAAAGAAAAAATTGAAACCATTCAAGAAGATAACGATAAAGCTAAAATTTTGATAATGGGTGATTTTAATGATTATCCTATGAATAAAAGTATCAAAGAGGTGCTTGAAGCATCTTTACAACCTAAGTCTGATGAGTTTTATAATTTAGCTACTAAATTAGACAGGAATGATAAAGGTACTCACTTTTATGATGATGAATGGGGGATGTTAGATCAAATGATGGTTTCAAATAGCTGGTTAAGTGCGAGAAGTGGAAATGTATTAAAAAAGAAGACAGTTAAAATATATCGAGAAGGAGGAGTGTTGTTTGAACATAAGAAGTTTGGGGGAATTCCAAATAAAACATATGGGGGAGATAAATATTATGGAGGTTTTTCAGATCATTTAGCAATTTATTTAGAGTTTGAATTTAAAAATTAGTTTTATGTTGAGAGTAAGTTCGTTTTTGTTTTCTGTTGTTTTAGTGCTAACAAGTTGTACCAAAGAAAAAGCTGTTGAGTTAGTTGAGGATGATTGTGGAGAAGTGAGTTATTCGGCACAAATTGCCCCTTTAATTCAACAATCTTGCGCAACAAATTTAGGGCCTGGTACAGGTTGTCATGACGGCTGGATATTAGAGTATGAAAATTTGGAAGCCCCTATCAATAATGGGACATTTTGGAGCGCAATAGAGACAGGATACATGCCTAAAATACCTAATGCTTTTGGGATAGAAGAACTTACTTTAGAAGAGAAAGAGCTTTTTAGATGTTGGATAAAACAAGGAGCCCTCAACAATTAGAGGACTTCCTTTCCGTTTAAAAATACTTGTCTTATTTGATTGTTTCCAAAGTAGTAGGGTAGAATAGCTACGTTTTCAATTGGTTTAGTGATAAAAAAGTTAGCTTTTTTGCCTTTAGTAATACTACCTAATTCAGAACTTACTTCCATAGCATGGGCTCCATTAATTGTAGCAGCATTAATAGCCTCTTCAGGTGTTAAGCGCATTTTAATACAAGCTAAAGAAACTACAAAATTCATGTTTCCAGAAGGAGTAGATCCAGGATTGTAATCTGTAGCCAATGCAATAGGTAAATTAGAGTTGATTAACTCTCTTGCTGGGGCATAAGGAATGCTTAAGAAAAATGAGCATGAAGGGAGTAATGTAGGGATTGTGGTGCTATTTTTTAAAGCTTCAATATCATTTGGCTCCATTACTTCTAAATGATCTACTGAAAGAGCTTTGTTATTTATTCCTGTTTGAAGCCCTCCTATTGATGTGAATTGATTGACATGAATTTTAGGCTTTAATCCCATAGCAATCCCGGCTTTAAGAATACTGTCAGTTTCCTCAGGAGTGTAGTAGTTTGTTTCGCAAAATACATCAATAAAATCAGCTAGTTTTTCAGCTTTAATAACTGGTAACATTTCCTCTATAATTAAACGAATGTATTCAGAACGATTTTCTTTATATTCCCATGGAATAGCATGTGCTCCTAAAAAAGTAGCCTTTATTGTTAAGTTAGATACTTCCTTTAACCTCTTAATAATTCGTAATGATTTTAGTTCCCCTTCAACACTAAGACCATATCCGCTTTTGATTTCAACAGCTCCTGTACCTAGTTGCTCAATTTCTTTGATGCGCACTAAGGCATCTTGGAAGAGTTCATCTTCATCTTTTTCTGAAAGCTTTTTAGCTGAATTTAAAATTCCACCACCCTTTAAAGCTATTTCTTCGTATGTTAATCCGTTAATCCTATCAACAAATTCTGATTCACGGGATTGAGCAAAAATAAGATGCGTATGTGAGTCACACCAACTAGGAAATAACATTCCGTTTTTAGCGTCTATTATGGAGTCTGAATCTAATTTCTGTATTTGAAGGTCTTCCATTTTTCCAAAATCAGAAATGATTCCATCAACAATTTCTAAATAGGAATTGCTAATTGAAGCAAGTTTTTTTAATTCACTACCCTTTAAAAAGCTTTTTTCTTCAGGTAAAATCCCGTTAAGTTGTTTGATGTTAATGATATATGTCGTCTTCATACTTAAGTTTGTTGAAATTTTTAGTTAAAAATACAGAACTAAATTTACTTTAGTCTAAAATGAGTTAAAAAAACGTTATTGAGGTGTGATTTAATAAAAGGTTTGTATATTTTTGCGTTGATGGAAAATTTAAGCATTGAGAAGACGATTAAGACTCCTAAAATAATTTTTAATTATGAAGATGGAGTATTGTTAATAGAGGGGATTTCTATTCCAGAAAATACTGTAGAGTTTTACCAAGATGTACTTAAATGGGTAGAAGAATATCAGAAAAATCCTAAGCCTAAAACAGAATTAGTGCTGAAGTTAGAGTATTTCAACACAAGTACTTCAGTTGTTCTATTGAATATTTTTAAGCTTTTTGGTCAAATTCAAGACTCTGAGTTAAAAATCATGTGGTATTATGAGGAAGATGATGTAGAAATGGAAGAAGTAGGGGAGGATTACCAAAATATCGTAAAGGTTCCATTTGAACTAATTTCAATAGAAAGTTTTTAAACAAAATCATTTTGTTAAAAATTAGTTAATTCGTTTATCTTTTCATAAATTTATGCAACTATGAAGGGATTTATTGTCTTTGTTGGATTTTGTCTTTCTATTTGGTCTACTGTATATGCTCAGGGCCAAATACATAGGTGGGATTGGTTTCAAGAAGCTGACTCTTCAAATTATCAAGTTGTACATGATATCGTAATAGACTCAGCAAACAATGCAGTCTATGTTGTAGGTGGTTTCGAAAGTCATTTATCACAAAACTTTGGAGGTGAAAGTGCTACAGGAGGTAAAGATGGTTTTGTAACCCGATTTGATTTATTGGGTAATTTAATTTGGTCATTTGATATTGCTGGGAATGGTAGTGAAGATGAGGAGGTGTTGTCTATAGATGTTGATCGACTTAATGGAGATATTTATGTAGGAGGATACGTTGGCAATGATGGGGTTAGTTTTATAGGTGTTTCGGGAAATTCAATTGCTGGGTCAGCTAGTCAAATTTGGGGAGGGACTGATGCCTTTATTGCTTGTTATCGTAGTGATGGACGTTTAAAGTGGGCACATAGAGATGGTGGGGTTGGAGATGACGTTTGTAATGATGTTCATGTTGAACAGAATGCTAATGGAAGTGTAGCGTATACAGGTAGCTTTACGGGGCTAATGGAGCTAAATAGTTCAACGATGACTTTTGGACCTTCACCAATTGATAACAAGGTTCATATGTTTGTGGCTACTAGAGAAAAAGGAAATGGAGATGGAATCTGGAGAGGATATTCTGATCCTACAGGGTCTCAAGGTGGAGAATTTCAACGTGGAGTGGCTCTAACTAGAGATAATGATTATTTGTACCTGTTGGGGGAGTATGATGGAACACTTACTGATGGTCATAGAATTATTGTTCAAAGGAAAAATGGAGTTGGCATATACGTTCATCATCGATCTTCTTCAGACATAACAGAGCCAAACACTTCTTCTGGTCAAAGCCTTTTCTTTGCTAAACTTAAAAATAGTGATGGAGATATTAGCTCATGGCATTATTCGATATATGGAGATGGAGAGGATTATGCAGGTGATATAGCATATCGAAATAACAAATTATATATAGCAGGTAGTATAACTAATAATGCTGTGTATAATGGAGGGAGTAACAATTCAGGAATAGTTTTAGGGAATGAGGCCTTTGTCTCAATACATAGTACTAATAATGGGGCTACTTTAAGTAAATTCAAAGAACCTAATATTGTTAGTAATACAACGTTTTCGATGTTCAATAGTATCTCTTTTAATAGAGATTATTTAATTCTGGGTGGGAAAACTAATGAAACTATTCGTTTTGATGATAATAATTCAAATAATGATGTCGTTTCTAGTAACGGAAGGGACGAAGGATTTGTAGCCTTTTATACTCAAGACACTAATTTTGTAGAAAAACAAGAAGTTGAAGGTAGTGGGACAAATGAGGTGAATGCTGTTAAAGGATGGAGAAATCATGTTTTTGTAGGCGGCGCATTTGGACATTCTGCTAATTTAGACGATGATTTTTTGATGGTAGGCCAGGACAATGAGTCTGGTTTTGTTAGCTTATTAAAACACAGAGATTGTACCCCTCGAATAGAATATAATGTCACAAGTATATGTCAGGAATCTGATACAATAGTTCCAGACTTTATTGAAGACCCAGTAGGTGCTTTCTCTCAAGTAGGAAGTGGGCTAGATATCGATCCTTTAACTGGAGTTATAGATCCTTTTAACAGTACTGGGGATATGACGCACCAAATTGTATATACAACATTTTTAGGGTGTGCTGATACATTTGATTTGTATATAATACAAGGGAGTCTACCTGCTTTTGATAACCCTCCAATCAATGATACAGCCAATACTGATTCTCAAGGATGTGGTAAACAATATTCATATTCAATATCAAGTGCATCTTCTGATTGTGGACAGGATACAATTTATCAAATTGATATGACTGGATATTCTTCAGATTCTATTTTCCCAGTTGGTACAACGATGCAATCTTGGGTGGTTTCTGATGGTTTCAATCCTAATGATACTGTTACATTTTCAGTAACAATAGTGGATAATATAGCTCCAACTATTCAGTTCGATCGAGATACACTATATGTATATAGTAACTCAAATTCTTGTGGTGCTGTTGTAGATGTTTTACCGTATTTAACATATTCAGATAATTGTGGTGTTTTAGATCTTTCTCAAGTAGGTAATACATCAAATCAGAATGGAGCGTATTTTAATGTAAGTCCTAATCCTAAAGAGTTAACTTATCAAGTGCTTGATAATGACTCTCTTTCTGCTAGTGATAATATAATTGTGCTTGTTCAAGATACCATTAAACCTGTAATCGAAAATTGTATTAGTGGGGATACAACACTGTATTTAAGTGCTAATGAATGTGAAAAAGAAGTCTTGTTAAATCATATTACTGCTTCTGATGCGTGCGGGATTCAGACTAGCTGGAGCTTTTCTGGGACATTATTTCCGCTAGATACAACATCTGTAACATTTACAGCAGAAGATGTTAGTGGTAATAGCGCTACTTGTACTTTTGATGTTATAGTTGTAGATAGTATTATTCCTCAATTACTTTGTCCTCCTGATACTTCTGTTTTCTATTTATCAGGAAATAATTGTGGCGTTGAAGTTGTAATACCTACTCCTGTAGCTTCTGATAATTGCCTTGATACAGTAACTCAGGTTTGGGGAATAGCTTCAGGAACAGTGTCAACTATAACGATGTTAGATAGTTTGGAGTTTAGAGCTGTTGATTTTGCAGGGAATGAAGATTTTTGCAAAGTTTATTATAGTGTTGTTGATACAGTAAGCCCTACTTTTGATTCATGTTACTCTGATACAATTATAACTGCTGATATTGCTTCTTGTACACAAGAGTTTAATTATACGGGACTAACAGCTGAAGATAATTGTACTTTAAATCCTGTCATAACACAAATAGATGCAACGAACCTTACTTCTGGTAGTTATTTTCCGTTGGGGATAACGAATCAAATGTATCAAGTAGTTGATTCAAGTGGTAATATCAATACATGTTCGTTTAATGTAGAAGTCGTTTTAAATGATCTTACAGCCTTTGATTCAGGAAACACTCCAAATGGTCTATGCCTAGGTCAGGATACATTAATAGAATTAGTGGATCTAATAAATACAGACGGGTATACAGGAGGGCAGTTTTATGTAAATGGTAATGCCACTGCTAATTATAGTCCAAGTGACATAGGTACAGAAGATTCTATTGTGTATGTATACGGAGGAGGTGCTTGTGTTGATTCCATTGTTCATGTGATCAATTTACATAGTTTAATCGCTAATGCAGGATTGGAAGATTCAGTGTGTGGTCGAGAGTATGATTTATCAGCTTCCCCTGAAGTTAATGCTACAGATACCTATTGGACGCAAGGAGGAGAGATGTATACTCCAAACAATATGATGAATAATGCAACTGTAACAGTAAGTCAAGAAGGAGATTATGTCTTTGTGTGGAATGTTAAAAAAGATGAGTGTTTAGAGAAAGATACAGTTGTTGTTCATTTCTTTGATACTCCAACTGCTGATGCTGGGATAAATCAAACTGTTGAAGAAAATCAAGCTGATTTAAATGCCTCTTGGGATTACGGTTATGGAACTTGGAGGGTAGATGTTTCTGATGGGGTCTTAGAAGATTCTTCGTTGTATAATACGTCTGTATCAAATTTAAATTTAGGGTTGAATACTTTTGTTTGGGTTGTAACCAATGGAGTTTGTCCTTCTGATTCTTCTACAGTGAGGGTTTTTTACGATATGCTTACAATTCCTAATGCCTTTAGCCCAAATGGAGATGGAGTCAATGACGAATTTAGAATAAAAGGCTTTGAACTATATTCTGATGCTAGAATTACAATTTTAGATCGATGGGGAGAACAAATTTACTTTAACGATCAGCCCAATGAGGCTTGGGATGGTACATATGAAGGGAAAAATATGGTAGAAGATACCTATTTTTACATTCTTTTTATTAATGAGAAAGAATATACAGGATATATTGAGTTGAGAAGATAGTGAAACAATTGAAATTACATATTACTTTTTTACTTTTTGTATTCAGTTTACAAATGGTCTATGCTCAGTATGTGCCTTTAATGAATGGGTATTTTAAGACGAATCAATTTATTAATCCAGCTTCAGCAGGGATAAACGATCATATGGTTGCTTATACTGGTATAAGAAAACAATGGGTAAGAATTAAAGGAGCCCCTTCAACTCAGATGTTGGCTTTTGATGCGCCTTTAAATAAGCAAAGAATTGGATTAGGAGGCGTATATTATCGCGATAAAGTAGGGGCTACTATAACTAATGGTTTGCAGTTTAATTATTCCTATAGGGTTCGTGTTTCAAGAAAAATGCGTTTGGCTTTTGGAGCTGATGTAGGAGTCGAAACAAGTCGGTTTAATGTAGGCGAAATAGAACTTTTAGATGCTGCGGATCAAACTTTTACTGATGATTATAGTCGAGTAAATAAATTCAAAATGGGAGCAGGTTTCATGTTGTATGATAAAAAGTTAACATTGGGGCTTTCAATGAATGATGTTATCAAATCAGCAGGGTTTGGAAATCTAATTACTTATGTTCAATACAAGAAAAAAATTAATAGAGAGTGGAGTTATGCTCCTGGAATGTTGCTTAAAATCAATACTTTATTAATTAAACAAGCAGAGTTTTCAATATTAACTTCGTATAAGCAACAATTTTCCGTAAATTTGGGCTTGCGAACAAATGGCAGCATTCTTGCAGGTGTAGGTTTTAATCCTACAAGCCAGTTGTTGGTTTTGTATAGTTATGACTATATTGCAGGTAAATTGAGAAATTATACATCTGGTTCGCATGAACTGACGTTAAAATATGATTTTGTACAAAAATATAAAACATCGTCTCATAGATCTTTCTAAAGTTCTATTGATGTTTGCTTTTGTATTTAATTTAGGAGGTTATTTTGCTCAAAAAATCTCAGTAAAACAAGTTAAAGTTAACGATTTTGAAGAAACTTCATTTGCACCATATGTGCAAGAAGGATGGCTGTATTTTGCATCGAATAAGAAACGATCTTCATTAACATCAATTCAAACTGAGGATGGAGAATTATTTTTTGACCTTTTTAAAGCAGAAATAAAAGGAGAAAATAAATTAAAGTCCAAACATATTCCGTTGACAGATTCCATCAATAGACAATTTAATGAAACGTCAAGTTGCATTTATAACAATACGATATATTTTTCGTCTAACTCTTTTGGAGAAGTAAAGAAGAAAAAAATAGGGAAGTATGGAATTTTCATGTGTAGTCTAGATTCATCTTCAAATAATGTGATTATTCCATTTAAATACAACGATAAACATTTTAATGTAGCACATCCAACAATTAGTAAAGATGGGAAATTGTTAGTGTTTAGTTCCGATAATATAGCAGGGGAAGGAATGTCTGATTTGTATTTTTGCAAATTTGAAAATGGAGAATGGAGTACTCCACAAAATTTAGGAATAAACATCAATACAGAAGCCATGGAAACGTTTCCTAGTTTACAAGGTAAGACCTTATATTTTGCCTCTGATAGAAAAGGAGGGCGCGGAGGATTAGATATTTACGTGTCCAATTTTGATGGAGATTTTTGGTCTAAACCTAAAGCATTGCCAGAACCAATTAACACTAAATATGATGATTTTAGTTACACTTTAAATCCTGATTTAAAGAGCGGATATTTTTCTTCAAATCGAACGAAGAAAAGAGATGGGATTTTTTATTTTGAATATGATATGCCTGTATTGCAGGAGTTTTATCAACAAGAATTATATTTCTGTTATTTGTTTGAAGAAACAGAAATGGAGGAAACAGATTCTTTAAAATTTCAATGGAATTTGGGAGATGGAACCACATACAACGGTATGGCTGTTGATCATTGTTTTGAGGATACGGGACATTATCATATAAGTATGTCTGTGATTGATAAACATACTGGTACGGTATTTGAAAATGTATCTTCATATGAAGTTATTATTGATGCTCATAACCACCCTGTAATTGACCTAGAAGATTTAAAGCCTGGAGTTGTAAAAGTCTTTGTAAATAAAAAGTGGACCAATAAAAAGTTTACAGATTATTATTGGATTGTAGAGGATGATTTTGTTTTTGAAGAGGAATTAACTTTAAAGTTTAAGGATAAGTCAGAAATAAATGTTAAATTGGTAATTTGGGATAAAGACTCTCCCAATACTGTTACAGGAATTGAGCGAATCGTCTATAAATAAAACGAAAATGAAAATATTAAATTTACTTATTTTATTTCTTTTTATAGCTTTTACTAAAGCCATTGCTCAACCAGTTCCTGCAGCAGAAGAAAATATTCCATTTTTAGTAACATTTGGGAATAAAGCTAAAACATCATATGGTGATGATGATTTTAGACAGATATTTTATTTTTCAATCCCTAAAGATTTTAGAAAACCATTCTATATTAGAATATTTGACCCTAATATTGGAGGTGAACATGATGAAATTATAGGAGACCCTAATACAAAAACAAAATATTCGGTTTATGGAGGGAAAGGATGTATTTCTAATCGAACCTCTAGAAATGGAGCACATGGAAATTTGTTAGCAAACAAAACCTTTGATTCAAAGTCATCTTATGATGATAAGTGGTATACATTTGGACCATTTAACCCTTCACAAGGAGAAGATGCTCCAAAATATTATGGAAATGTATTTAAAATTATTGCTCAAGGCACAGAAGGGAATGATGGTAATTTATACCGCTATTATTTAAGTACTTCTCCAACAAAAAATACTCCAATTGATGGAGGAAATGCCTTTACATTCTTTTATACATTTAGATTACATGCTGACGCCAATCAAGTTTCGCACATCTATCCTTATGTAGATAATGAGGTAATATCGATTAAGCAAACAAATTTTGACTGGGATAGTGATGGTTCAATAAAATTATATTCCGTTGCAACAATGGCTAAAAGTTTATCTGTTTCTGGAGATGACACATCTGCTTCAAGTGAGTATTTTGTGAAAAAATCAGAAAAAGGTACCTCGTTAGATATCCAATTTCAAAAGCGAAAGACCAATACACTTGATAATAATAACGTAGTTTTTTATATTCGAAATAATTATGGGGAGGCTATGGCTTTCTATACTGTCCCAATAGGTGGAGTACCTAAGTTTAAAGGTAATACAAAAGTCACCGTTCAACGGAGAAGATAAAAATGAAGAGAATATTACTTTTATATCTATTTATACTTATTAAGTTATACGGAACGGCGCAAGAGTATAAATTTAATTATTACGGTCAGGAGCAAGGGCTTACTGACCTATTTATTTATACCATAGATCAAGCAGATAATGGTTATTTAATGGTGGGAACTAGTCAAGGGATTGGTTTTTATGATGGTAGTCACTTCGAAATGAAAACTACAGATGATAACTTGGTTGATAATCAAATTAGTGCAAGCTTTAAAGATTCAAAAGGTACAATATGGTATGGTCACAATCAAGGAGGTGTTTCGAAGTATATTAATGACGAATTCGAAATTGTACATCCAGGAGATGGAATCAACTCCATGGTCAATGGGATTCAAGAGGATAGTAAAGGTAATATTTGGTTTTCTACACAAGCATTTGGCCTTTTTACTCTCAACGATCAAAGAGAAGCAGTGTTTTTCAATGAGAAATTTGAAGGAAGAATCATTCGATCATTGTATATAGATGAAAACGATTATCTATTTGTAGGGTTTGATGACAAATTAGAGGTTTATCGATTTGTTGAAGGGAAAAAAGGAAAGGTATTAAGTAAAATCCAAAATATTAATGATATTGATGATCAGGTTATCAAAATTATAACCCTTGAAAATGGAAGAATGATTGTGGCAACTCGTTCAATGGGATTATATGCTCTGGATCAGAAAGAAAAAATCTTTGTAGTTACACCAATAAAAATTTCAAACTTAGAAGAAGAACTGCTGATTCAAGATATCTACATTAATTCAGGGAGATTGTGGATTAGTACACATGGGAGTGGTGTTTTAAGAACTATCTTGACTAATAACAATTGTTTTGTATCCGAAATTTATACCAATCAAAATGGGTTGAAAGGAGGGGATAACATTGAAGTAACCTTTATCGATAGAGAGGGGGTACTTTGGTTGGGAACTATGGGAGATGGGCTCTTTTCTAAAGGAGATAATTTGTTTACTTTCTTCTTTAGAGATAAAGTAGAAGACTATGAAGTCAATTATTTAGGGGTTACTGATACAGAAATATGGGTGGCTGAAAATAGAGCGTTAAACTGTTTCGATAAACAATATGGTAAATTAAAATATTCCTTCAATCAAGAAAATAACGGCTTACCAAATGATGATATTTTGTGTTTCGACTTTATTAAAGATTCTATCATTTTGATTGGGTATGAAAGTGTAGGACTTTACTATAAATTTAAAAATGAAGAGACCTTTTCACATTTTGAGCTTTCAGATGATGTTTTATCTAGGCACATAACATCGATAGCTGTAGGTGAGGACTATGCATGGATTGGTACTCAAAATGGAGTTTTTAGAGTTAGTATAGCAGATCGATCAATTCGAGGATTCAGTATGGGAGACGGTTTGTCTCATAATTCTGTCCAAAGTTTATTGGTTGGAGAAAAAGGAGAGTTATACATAGGATCTAAAAGTGCGTTTTTAAATAGCATTGAAGAAGATAATGTATCTAAGTTGCCTTTTAAAATAAACAATAAAGATGATGAGTTTGTATCGGTAAGTGTTTCTAAAATTATAGAGAGCAATAGTGGGAATATATGGATTAGTACACATGGACAAGGTGTGTTTTGTTTTGCTGATACCATTATCAAACATTATGATACAAGAGATGGGCTGTTTAGTAATTACTGTTACGGTGTAGCGTATGATGATAAAGATAAAATATGGGTAAGTCATGATGGGGGGTTGAGTAGTATTGATTTGAATGCGGACAAGGTAGATGTATACAGTAAGCGATATGGGCTAAATACTCGATTTTCAGTTTCAGCAATCGATAGCTGGGGTAACGAGGTATGGTTTGGAACTCAAAATGGAGTTGTACGATACAACTCAAAAGAAGCTTTAAAAAACAGTATGCCTCCAATTACATCTTTTAGTCAAGTAATTGTCAATGATGATGTAATGAAAGGAGTAATTAGTGATACGCTATTGCCTTTTAATGAGCACGATTTAGAGTTTTACTATAAGGGAATTAGTTTAAAAAATTCTTTAGGATTAAAATACAAGTGTATTTTGGAAGGTTATGATGATGATTGGTCAGATTTTACCGAAGATAAAGTAAAAAAGTATACAAAAGTAAGAGAAGGAGATTACGTATTTAAGGTCAAATCTTTTAACGATGATGGAGTAGAAGGAAATATGATTTCAGTGGCTGTGTCTATTGCCATGCCTTATTATAAACAATGGTGGTTCTATCCAGCTTTATTATTGATAATCGTATCCATAGTTGTTTTTATTGTAAAATATCGAGAAAGACAGCATCTTAATTATTTAAATACACTTTCAAATGAGTTGGAATTAAGAACGGCCGAGTTGGTTGAACAAAAAGAAAAAATGGAGGAAATCAATAAGGATTTAACAGATAGTATTAACTATGCACAGCGAATCCAAACAGCAATCCTTCCAGAAGATGAATTTGTAAAAGAGTTGTTCCCAAATAGTTTTGTATTGTTTAAGCCTAGAGATATTGTAAGTGGAGACTTCTACTGGATAAGAGAGTATTTTGGGAAAAAGATTGTCGTTTTTGCAGATTGTACGGGACATGGAGTGCCAGGAGGGTTTATGAGTATGATAGGAAGAATCCTGTTAAGAGAAACTTGTACCGTTAAAAACCTAAGAGATCCAGGGGTTATCTTAGATGAGATAGATAAAGGATTGGTAAACGTATTAAAGCAAACAGATGATATCGATTCCAATAAAGATGGAATGGATTTAGGGGTTTGTGTAATAGACTCAAGAACAAATATGTTGTCGTATGCTGGAGCTATGAGACCATTATACGTATACAGGGATGGAGTAAGAAAAGTATTAAAAGGAAATAGACATTCAGTAGGAGGAATTTCACAAACAAGAAAAGTATTCGATGCACAAAACTTTCAGCTAGAATCAGGAGATACCTTGTATATGTTTAGTGATGGTTTTCCAGATCAGTTTGGAGGAAGTAAGGGGCGTAAAATGAAAATTTCTGTATTAAATGAGTTGTTAGATCAAGTATGTCAGATGCCTTTTGATCAGCAAAAGATAGAGATAGATACCTTCTTTGAAACATGGAGAAGAGGAGAACCGCAGATGGACGATGTTTTAATGATAGGGCTTAAAGTATGATAGCTGTTAATCAAAAATTTGATCAGCAAACAATTAAGGATTTAGAGTTTTCAAAGTTAAAAACATTGATGCTTAATTTTTGTGTAGGGACTACATCAAGAGGATTAGTAGAAGCTATTCAGCCATTTAGTGAGCAGGAAAAAGTCAATGAAGAATTATTGATTCTCAATGATTATAAGCTGATTAAAGAAGAGCAACAATCAGGATTTCCTCGATTAGAGTTTGAAGAGTTACTCAAAGAATTAAAGGTTCTTAGAATAAAAGGCGCAACCATTGAAATTGAGGGTGTTGTTAGGATTTACGACGCAAGTATGTTGGTTAATGATATGCTTTCGTTTTTTAAAAAGCGAGAAGAAGAATTTCTTTGCCTCAAAGAAGAGTTTGAGTTCGTTTATTATACTACTGAAATTATAGAGCTGATAGATAAAGTCATTGATAAAAGAGGAAAAGTAAGAGATGATGCTTCTAAACAGCTACAAGAAATTCGACAGCAAAAAAAGTCTACAACCCGACAAATCAATCGAAACTTTGATCGTATTCTTAAGAAATTCCAAGGAAAGGGGTATTTAGGAGATACCAATGAAGGGTATTTAGATGGGAGAAGAGTGTTATCAGTAATTTCTAGTTATAAAAGAATTGTAGATGGGAAGTCTTTTGGAAGTTCTAAAAGTGGACATTTAACATATATTGAACCACAAGAGAACGCTCAGCTCAATGCAGATTTAGAAAGGTTAGAGGAAGAAGAAAGGGCAGAATTATTGAGAATCCTAAAAGAGTTAACAGCTAACCTACAGCAGCATTCAGGATTGATTCATGAATATCAAAAGTTGCTCGTGCGTTTAGACTTTTTACAAGCCAAAACAAGACTGGCGATTTTAATTAATGCCAACAAACCAAAGTTTACCAACGAGAGTTCGATAGACATCATCAAGGCGATTCATCCGTTATTGTATTTAAACAATAAAAAAGAAAAGAAGAAAACCTATTCTCAATCCATTCAGATGGATAAATTTAGTAGAATGTTGGTGATTTCGGGACCAAATGCAGGAGGGAAGTCAATTACTTTAAAGACTATTGGTTTATTACAGCTTATGTATCAGAGTGGCTTATTAGTGCCAGCAGATGAGAACAGTACAATGGGGTGGTTTCACAATATTCTAACCGATATTGGGGATAATCAGTCAATAGAAAATGAGTTGAGTACCTACAGCTATCGTTTAAAACGAATGAATTACTTTTTAAAAGTGGCCAATAAACGTTCGTTGTTGTTGTTAGATGAATTTGGAACTGGTTCAGATCCAGAGTTAGGAGGAGCATTAGCAGAGGTGTTTTTCGAGACTTTATACAATAAGAAAAGCTTTGGGGTAATTACGACTCATTATGCTAATATTAAATTAAAAGCATCTGTGTTGAGAAATGCGGTCAATGCAAGTATGTTATTCGATACAACTTCATTGGCGCCATTATTTCAATTGTCAATAGGTCAACCAGGTTCATCATTTACATTTGAAGTTGCAAAAATTAATGGAATTCCAGATGATTTAATAGCAGAAGCCAAAAACCGTCTAGATGTCAACAGAGTAAAAATGGATGAATTGTTGACAGAATTACAGCAAGAAAAAAGCGAGTTAAAGCAGGCCAAAATGGCCTTTCAAATAGTAGAAGAAAAAGCCTTGGAAGCCGAGGAAGAATACCGTACAAGAAGTAAACGTTTAGCACAAAAGCTTGCTCAAAATCAGGAGGTTAGTGAAAAGAACAACAAATTAATCACAACGGGTAAAAAGTTGCAGACGTTTATTAATAAATACAATCCGAAAAACAAAAAAGCCAATAAGCAATTGGTAGATGAAGTTGTTAAGTTTTTAGCGGTAGAAAAATCTAAAATTGTAGAAGCCCAAAAATTAGCAGATTTAAAAAAGAACGAGGGACTCCCTAAAAAGAAACCCAAGAAGAAGAAAAAAGCTAAACCTGAAAAGCCAATCAAAATAGGTTCGCAGGTACGTTTAAGAACGGGAGGTAAACAAATAGGAGAGGTTGTTGCCATTGACAAAGAAGTAGTAACAGTAGTGTTTGGGTTGTTTAATACCAAAGTCGAAAAGCAAAAGTTAATTTGTGTAAGGGTGTAGCTGTTGGTAAATAGAAGTAAGAGAAAAGAATAAAGAGAAGAGAGGATTCCTTTTTTTAAACGCTCTTGTTTACAAAGCTTTATGCCTTACCAGTCTTTATTCTAAAAAAAATAGTTCGTCTATCTTTGTGTTTTTGTTTTGAGAAAAACAAAAATGTATTGAGAATTAGATGGTAGTTTTGAGGAAAGTCACAAAATAAAACCTCTAAAACCCATCCCTAGAATTCACTATATAATACAACAATAGTCGATCATAAAAATCGCTAGGGTCAGCATAGTAGATCTTAAATGTATATTCATTTTCGGTGTCAAAATGTGTACCTTCAATCTTGCTTAATTCACCTGCTGGCTGTTTGTCACTTTTATAGATATAGCTGTAATTATAATAACCTTGTTTTAAATAAGCAGTGCCTTCATAACAACGGGTAGAGTAGTTGTAGTTCATTTTATAATTTGGATCAATTTCCCAGTTGGTAAAGCCGCCATAAATGTAGAGGTCTCCTTGACTAAAAGGATCGCGATAAGGGACTGTGAAATGAACTAGGACATATTCAGATTCTAAGTGATTATCCGTTTGGTCAATCGTTTTAACAAGAAAGCGCCCATTAATATCTTGGTATTCCAGGTATTTTTGGAAAGTTCTTTTGTTATCGGGGATAAGGTGAGCGATATAACTTTTGTCGCTGCTCTCAATTCTAGCAATACGATCCGTTTTATTTCTTACAGTGGTGAGGTCTATATGTCGGTATTCATTTCCACCTTCAAACACATTCTCTTCATCATAGTTAAAAATCAATTCATCCTGTTTAGCATAGTTTGGTTTTAGGTATTTACAAGGGTTGTCTGTACGATGGTTTTGTTCAATAACTACTTTTAAATTACTAAAAGGGTTAATGATAAGATTGGGGGCAAAGAGGATATTAAAATCAATTTCTTGTTTGTAGTATTTATCATCTAAGTTGGTAGGGTATTTTACATCAGGCACAACTTGAACATTGTTTTCGGTTACATAAAAACGATGTGTCAATATTATATTTTCAGGTTCATTCTCTTTATATACAGCAATAGCATAATTTCCAGACTTTATGATTCTAATGTTCTCATTTGGAAATTCCAATTCATAATGAACATACTGCTGTATCGTATTGTAGGATTGTTTAAACTCTTCAATATAGTTATCGTTAAAACCATCAATATATTCCATATCGTCTAAGTCACTAGGAGACCAGTCTTCGTTGCAATGAATCAGTTTATATTGAAACGTTTCGAAGTAACTATCAAGCACATCAAAATGAAATTCAAAAACCTCATTCGAATTCAGTTTAATTACGGGGTCTGAAAGGTCTAAGTTCTTTTTGAATAACAAAACAGATGAGATATCATCTCTGTATGCTTTCGAGTGAATATAATCAGGAAGTGCTATAGGAGATGAAGTTGGGTGAACCGTAGAAGTAGAAATTGTATTTTCCTTATTGATCGTAGAATTTGAACGACCAATTGAGCAACTAAAACTACTAAGAATTAAACCAGCGAAGAGTATGATTATTTTTGATATTGTCATTTTAATGTCATTCTATTTAGAATCGTTCTAAATTGGTTTGTATTGATTGATTAGGTTACAATAGTTACAAAAGTAAACAACTATTTTTTACTTTTGTTGCGAAAATTTTGAAAAATAACTGTATGTCAAAAACGATAAAAATTCGTAAAGGATTGGATATCCGTTTGAAAGGAGAGGCAGAAAAGGTAAAAGTAGATGCGCCAGTAGCAAAAACTTATGCTATCAAACCTACAGACTTTCATGGGTTAATTCCTAAAATGATCAAGAAGGTTGGAGAAGAAGTAAAAGCTGGGACGCCTATCTTTTTTGATAAATATCGAGACCAAATACAATATGTTTCACCTGTAAGTGGTACAGTAAAAGAAGTCAAGAGAGGTGCAAAGCGTAAGATTTTGGAAGTAATCATCGAAGCAGATGCTACAATAGCATACGAAAAAGCAGAAGTAAAACCTGTTGATTCGTTGTCAAAAGACGATGCAAAGGAAATGTTATTAAAGGGAGGTTTATGGCCAATGCTAAAAATGCGTCCTTTAGATATCGTAGCAGATCCAAAAGATGAACCAAAAGCAATCTTTATCTCAGGTTTCGATTCACATCCTTTAGCGCCAGATTATGATTATTTAATGCATGGTAACGATGCTGCTTTTCAAGCAGGTATTAGCGTTCTATCGAAATTGACAACAGGTAAAGTAAATTTACAGTTGAGAGGCAAAACTCCTGCTGATAAAGCTTTCTCTGCAGTAAAAGGAGCAACAATCAACAAAGTTAATGGAGTTCATCCTGCAGGAAATGTTGGAGTACAAATTCACCACATCAATCCAATTTCAAAAGGAGAGGTTGTTTGGGTAGTTAATGCACAAGATGTAGCCATTATTGGTAAATATGCAATGACAGGTGAATATGATGCGACAAAATACGTTGCATTAACTGGTACTGGAGCAACAAATAGAAAATATTACAAAACTATCATAGGAGCTGAGCTTTCAACAATCTTTAATGGAAATGTAAAAACAGAAGATACACGTTTAATCTCTGGAAATCCATTAACAGGAGTAAAAGTTGAAGCAGCAGATAGCTACCTAGGATTTTATGATTATCAATTAACTGCTTTACCAGAAGGAAACAGATATAAGTTTTTCTTAACTGAAGGGTGGTTAGGATTAGGATTCAGTAAATTCTCAGCTTCAAGAGCATATCCAACTTGGATTATGCCAAAATCTAAACGTTACGATTTAGATACAAACTTAAACGGAGAAGAAAGAGCTTTTGTAGTATCAGAGCAATATGAGAAAGTATTCCCAATGGATGTTTATCCAGTTCATTTATTGAAATCAATCATTGTAAATGACATTGATGCAATGGAAAGCTTAGGGATTTACGAAGTAGCGCCAGAAGATTTTGCATTATGCGAGTTTGTATGTACATCAAAAATAGAATCTCAATCAATTGTAAGAAAGGGATTAGATGTTATACGTGAAGAATGTATGTAATCAACTTTAGATTAAATTAAAAAATAGAATAAAGTGAAGTTTTTAAGAAATATATTTGATAATGCTCATGCAGCATTAAATAAGTCGGAAAAAACGAAAAAGTATTTTCCACTTGTTGATGCATTTGATACATTAATGTTTACACCAAATCACACAACGAAAGGTGGAGCACATGTAAGAGATGCAATAGATTTAAAGAGAACAATGATGATGGTAATCATGGCATTAGTACCAGCTCTTTTAATGGGGATGTACAATGTAGGATACCAACATTACTTAGCTCAAGGAGTAGCAGAACCAGTATTTATGGATGCCTTTTTACACGGGTTACTTAGAGTATTACCGTTAATCGTAGTGTCTTATGGAGTTGGTTTAGGGATAGAGTTTATTTTTTGTATTAAAAATGGACATGCTATCCAAGAAGGATTCTTAGTATCAGGGATGTTAATTCCATTAATTATGCCTATCGATACGCCATTATGGATGGTAGGAGTAGGGACAGCATTTGGTGTTGTAATAGGAAAAGAGGTTTTTGGAGGAACAGGAATGAATATCATGAATGTGGCCTTAACAGCAAGAGCATTCTTATTCTTTGCATATCCAACTAAGATGTCAGGTAATGAAGTTTGGATTTCAGGATTCAAAGGGATGAAAACTGATGGAACATTGGTAGATGGAATTACAGGAGCTACACCACTAGGAGAATTAGCAGCAATCGGAAAAGAAGGAGCAACATTTACTTCTTTAGATCAGTTTACTGCAGCTGGACACGAAATGGGAGATTTATTGTTAGGGTTATACCCAGGGTCAGTTGGTGAAACGTCTGCAATTGCTATTTTAATTGGAGCAGCATTATTATTAAAAACTGGTATTGCAAGTTGGAAAGTGATGTTATCTTTCTTTGTAGGAGGATACTTAATGGCGTTAACTTTCAATATGATTGGTGGAAGTGATTACTTCGAATTACCTGCAATCAAGCAAGTGTTATTAGGAGGGTTCATGTTCGGTATGGTATTCATGATTACAGATCCTGTTACAGCTGCACAAACAAGTACAGGAAAGTATATTTATGGATTCTTAGGAGGATTCTTAGCAATTCTAATTAGGGTCGTTAACCCTGCTTACCCAGAGGGAGTAATGTTAGCTATCTTAATAGCAAACGTATTTGCTCCATTAATCGATCACATGGTCGTAAGTGCGAATATTAAAAGAAGATTAAAAAGAGTTAAAACAGCGTAATCATGGCAATTAACAGAGAAAGTAACGGATATACAATACTATTTGCAGTTATTATGGTAACTGTAGTAGGAGGAATATTAGCTTTTTTAGCGACAGCACTTAAGCCAGCTCAAGAAGCAAATGTGAGAAACGAAAAGATGCAGAATATCCTTCAAGCTATCGGAATTGAAGCTACTGATGGGATTTCAAGAAAAGATGCTGGTGTTAAATTCAACGATTATGTGGTTGAAAGAGTAACATTAGATTTTGAAGGAAATGAAATCAGTCGTAGAACGAATGAAGAAGCCATTGAAGGAGAAGACGATGCATTCAACATTGACTTATTAAAAGAATACAAAACAATCAAAGCAAAAGAGGAAAGAAATTATCCTTTATT
The DNA here is from genome assembly GCA_030426105.1 of Bacteroidia bacterium. Classification (GTDB taxonomy): domain Bacteria; phylum Bacteroidota; class Bacteroidia; order Flavobacteriales_D; family Parvicellaceae; genus S010-51. The sequence goes on from JAUHZI010000016.1 coordinate 29,758, forward strand.
CATTTGTGAAGCAGATGGTGAGCGATTTTATGTAGTTCCTGTATTAGGAAAAGGATTATGGGCTGCAGTTTGGGGATATGTTGGACTAAAAGAAGATGGAACAACAATCAACGGAGCTGTTTTCGATCATAAGTCAGAAACTCCAGGGTTAGGTGCAGAGATTTCTAAAGATTTCTTTGAAAAACAATTCATTGGGAAAACAATTGATGAGGCAGGTAAATATGCGCCAATCAAAGTGTTAAAGCCAGGATTAGAATTAGGAATCCATGAAGTTGATGGAATTAGTGGAGGTACATTTACAAGTGTAGGTGTGAAAGAGATGTTGGAAAGAACACTAGTTGTTTATTACGACTATTTTAAAAACAAAAAATAATCACTTAGAAATTAGATAAGATATGAGCGAAGTAGCAAAAAAAGAGCCTTTATTTTCTAAGCAAAATAAAAAGTTAATAACAGATCCATTAAACGATAATAACCCAGTAACAATTCAGGTATTAGGGATTTGTTCTGCATTAGCGGTAACAGTACAGATGAGCAACGCAATTGTGATGTCTGTTTCGGTAATGGCAGTATTGGTATTAGGAAACGTTATTGTATCAATGATGCGTAATTTAATTCCTAGTAAGATTCGTATTATTGTTCAGTTAGTTGTTGTCGCAGCTTTGGTAATTATTGTGGATCAAGTACTAAAAGCATATGTATACGATGTATCTAAACAGTTGTCGGTCTTTGTAGGTTTGATTATTACTAACTGCATCATCATGGGACGTTTAGAGGCATTCGCTTTAGGTAATAAACCTTGGGCTTCTGCATTAGATGGAATTGGGAATGGATTAGGATATGGAATTGTATTGGTAATCGTAGCATTCTTCAAAGAGTTATTCGGATCAGGTAAATTAATGGGATTCGAAGTGATTCCAGAAGGAGTTTACGAATTTGGGTATATGAATAATGGTTTGATGCTATTACCTCCATCATCGTTGGTTATCGTAGCCATCTATATCTGGGTACAGAAATCAAGAAACCCTAACTTAATTGAACACTAAAAAAGAAAGTAGAATTATTTAAAAGTAGAGAAATGGAATTAATTAATTTATTTATTAGAAGTGCTTTTGTCGATAATATGATTTTCGCTTTCTTCTTTGGAATGTGTTCATATTTGGCAGTTTCTAAAACTGTTAAGACAGCAGTAGGGTTGGGAGCAGCAGTAATCTTCGTATTAACGGTTACCATCCCAGTTAACTATTTATTAGAGAACTATGTATTAAAGCAAGGAGCATTAACTTGGTTAGGAGATGAGTATGCTGATTTTGACTTAAGTTTCCTAAGCTTTATTATGTTTATTGCGGTTATTGCATCTATTGTGCAATTAGTAGAGATGATTGTAGAAAAATTCTCGCCATCATTATATGGAGCGTTAGGGATTTTCTTACCATTGATTGCGGTAAACTGTGCAATATTAGGGGGAGCATTATTTATGCAAGAAAAGCAGTTTCCAACTATTTTACATGCTACAACTTATGGATTAGGTTCTGGTGTAGGTTGGTTCATAGCGGTAGTTTTAATTGCTGCAATTAGAGAGAAAATTAGATATTCACACGTTCCAGGCCCATTAAGAGGAGTAGGTATGGCATTTATCCTAACAGGTTTGATGGGGTTAGCTTTCCTAGGATTTATGGGATTTGAACTTTAAAAACTGATTGCGAATTTAGAAAAGATTAATTATGGTAAAAACAATAATAATAACAGTAGCAGTATTCTTAGTCGTAGTATTAGTTTTGACTGCATTGCTTTTATTTGTTAAAGCAAAACTTTCTCCATCTGGAAAAATTAAAATTACAATTAATGGAGATAAAGTAATTGAAGTTGATGGTGGTAATACACTACTGACGACTTTAGGTTCTGAAGGGATTTTCTTACCATCAGCTTGTGGTGGTGGTGGAACATGTATTCAGTGTACTTGTCATGTACATTCTGGAGGAGGAAGTATTCTTCCTACTGAGGTGCCTCACTTCTCTAGAAAAGAAATCGCCAATAACATGCGTCTTGGTTGCCAAGTTAAGGTAAAAGAGGACATGGAAATTGAGATTGAAGAAGAAATCTTAGGTATTAAGGAATGGGAAGCTACAGTAGTGTCGAACTATAACGTAGCAACATTCATTAAAGAGTTCATCGTTGAGATTCCAGAAGATATGGATTATAAAGCAGGAGGATATATTCAAATTAAAATCCCAGCTTGTACGATCAACTATAAAGATATGGATATTACTGCTCATCCTCAAGATCATCCAGGAGAGCCAAATAAATTCCAAAAAGATTGGGACAAATTTGGATTATGGCCATTAGTGATGAAAAATGATGAAGAAGTAGTTAGAGCATACTCTATGGCTTCTTACCCAGCTGAAGGAAGAAGAATTATGTTGAATGTTCGTATTGCTACTCCACCTTGGGATAGAGCCAACAATGCTTGGATGAATGTAAATCCAGGTGTAGCGTCATCATATATTTTTAACTTAAAAGAAGGTGATAAAGCAATTATCTCTGGACCTTACGGAGAATTCTTTATCAATGAATCAGATGCAGAGATGTTATATGTTGGTGGTGGAGCTGGAATGGCACCAATGCGTTCTCACTTATATGAATTATTCCATACAATGAAAACTGGACGTAAAGTAACGTATTGGTATGGAGGACGTTCTAGAGCTGAGTTATTCTACTTACACTACTTTAGAGATTTGGAAAAACATTTCCCTAACTTTAAATTCTATTTAGTATTATCTGATGCATTGCCAGAAGATAACTGGATAGAGAAAAAAGATATTCATGATGAAGAAGGAGATGGGTTCTTAGGGTTTGTGCATAATGCTGTAATAGATCAGTATTTGTCAAAGCATGACTCACCTGAAGATATAGAATTCTATTTCTGTGGACCTCCATTGATGAACCAAGCAGTTGTTAAAATGTGTGACGATTGGGGTGTACCACCAGAGAATGTAAGATTCGATGATTTTGGAGGGTAAATAAAAACTTCAAAACAAATATTTTAAATCCTCAAAGCTTAAGGCTTTGGGGATTTTTGCGTTAAATAAATAGGTGTAATAATAATTGGTGATGTTTAGAGTTTTAGGAATGTAATGCGTTTTTTTACAAAAAAACACATATGAAATTTTTGATAACACTTACATTGGCATTATTGATCTTAAGTTGCAAAAAGAAAGGATGCACTGATTCCATTGCAATTAATTATAATTCACAAGCTAAAAAAGATGATGGTTCATGTGAATACCTTGCTCAAAGTGAGTCAGAAGAATGTGAAGCTTTATCAGATTTTGAACATATCAAATATTTTGGTTTTACCTTAATAGACACTTATTGGGATGATCCATTAGATAGTATAAACAAAACAGTATATAACGATGAAGTGTATTCGTTTTCAAATATTGCTGATATATTAGTTGTGACACCAACAGATAATATCGTTACTAGAATGATGGACATGAACCAATTAGACATGAAGGCTTATATCCATATCAGTGAATTGTTTTTTGAGTATGTCGGAACAACAAGTGGACAGTCAGGAGCAGACTATAATTTGAGAGCTGATTATCAAGCAAGATGGGATGCGTTTGTTCAAGCAAATGATTTAGTAGCGAATAGCTATTTACTTCAAGCTTTGTATTTAGGAGAAGAGCCAACTTGGAATGATATCAGTTATACAGAGTTAAAGGCAGCTTCTGATTATATCAAATCAACCGTACCGGATGTGCCAATTATGATTATAGAAGCTTACCCATCTATCTCAAGTTTACAAGTGCCAACTACAGTTGATTGGATTGGTTTTGATCATTACTTTACTAAAAACCCATTAACTAATACCACATATCAATCTGAATTACAAGAGTTAAAAAGTAAGTTCTCTGATTCAACACAAAAGCTAGTCATCGTGATGGATACACATTATATTCCAGCTGTACATACTTTTTATGGTAATATAGCTGAATCAGAAATGAAAGATGTTGCTACAAACTATTTTGAATTAGCTAAATCAGAGAAAAACACAGTAGCAGTAATTGGCTATACTTGGCCAGGAGGTTTTGACGATTCAACAATGTTGGGAGCCAGACAACTTGGAGTTGAAACGCAAGAAGAGTATATTCGAATAGGAAAATTAATTACAGGTAAATAAAAAAAATGATAATTAGGTGTCTTTTAATAATGCTTCTTGCTTCTATAGTAATTGGCTGTAAGAAGAAGGTTCTAGAAGAAAAGATTGCTGAGAAAACCAATGCTAATCTTCAATTTTTCGGATATACACTGATTGATGTAGGTTGGGATGATCCAACAGATAAAACAGATAAGACAAATTATATTGATGAAGTCAGCAATTTTTCAAATATAGCAGATATACTCGTTGTCACACCATCTGATAACATCTTAGAAAGAATAGGAGTTTTTGAAGAACATAGTGTAAAACCAGTAATTCATTTAAATGAAATATTTTTTGAGCAAGTAAGTGTAGGGGGAGACAAAAGTGGTGTTATTTATGGTTTACGATCAGACTATAAAGAAAGATGGGACACATTTACAGCGGCTAATGACTTAAATACAAATGCTTCTAGGATAGCTTGTCTATATATAGGTGAGGAGCCAGCATGGAATGGGATTACTGAGGCTGATTTTGAGGAAGCATGCAATTATGCAAAACTAACTGTGCCAACTATTCCTATATTTAATGTAGAGGCATTTACTGATGTAGATAACCTATATACTCCTGCTAGTGTTGATTGGGTTGGCTTTGATCATTACTTTTTAAAACAACCATCTTTAGATGTTGAATTTATGAATGAATTTAATGTTATGAAAAGTAAAATGAAAAACCATCAAAAGATTGTTCTAATTATGGATGCGCATTGGATTAAAATTTTTCACGGT
>JAUHZI010000158.1 GCA_030426105.1 Bacteroidia bacterium
TGCTAATGGAATCTATTATGTGAGAATTGTTGGAGATGCTGATGAAAAAACAACATTTAAGGTTGTAAAACAATAATTATAAATAACCAAAACAAATAGTGAAAGCGGTAAGAAATAAATTCTTACCGCTTTTTTTTTGAACCTTTTTTTTATTCATCTGTAGTAGTTATCAAATAATTTAAAATCCACATACAAAATGATAAATAAGAGTTTGATATTAGCGGTTACAATTTTGGCTTCAGTAATTGTTTTTGGGGCCGAATCAGAAAAAAAAGTACGTTCAAAAGTTAAAGACGTAACAGTGTTCTTGCAAGGAGCACAGGTTAAAAGAAAAGGAAGGTTTAGCTTGGATAAAGGAATTACAAAGTTAGTTTTTGAAGGAATTACAAAAAACTTCAACACTAACAGCATTCAAGCAAAAGGGAAAGGAAATTTTGTAATTCTTGATGTGAGCCATAATGTTTTTTATCCAGTTCCAAAAAAGATAGAAGTTCCATCTACTATTCCATTAAAGACACAAAAAGAAATCAAACAAGTTAAAGATTCCTTATCACGCTCAAATTGGAAACTAAAGCAATATAAAGCATCATTAGATGTATATAGTAGTGAAAAAAACATCTTATTGTCTAGTGGTGTAATTAAGGGACAGAATCAAAATGACTCAATACCACTTTTAAAAGATGCATTAGTTTATTTGCGTGAAAAATTAATTGAGATTAATAAATTGATTTTACAAACTGAAAGAAGCATAGAGCAGGAAACTGTTGTTCATACACAACTAACTAGTAGATTAAACACATTAAATAATTGGAAAAGTCATTTAAAGCCACAGCAACAAGAGTCATTATCTCCAATCTATCAAATTATCGTAACTGTTTCATGTGATGTTGCAACTTCTGGTTCTTTAGAAATAAGCTACAACACTCCCAATGCAGGTTGGTCACCATCATATGATTTGAGAGCAGATCAAATAAATGCACCGGTCAAATTGACTTATAAAGCAAAAGTTTATCAAAATACAGGAGTTAGTTGGAATAATGTAAATGTAACATTATCAACTATTAACCCAAATAGAAATAACAATAAACCAGTCTTGGCGCCATGGTATATTAGTTATTATAGACCTATCCAAAGGGGAGCGTATAACTATTCGTTGGATGATGTCTCAGTGAATAAAGAAACAATGGCTATGCCATCTATTACAAATGCTGATGAGCTTACAGAAGAAGTAGAAGCGAAACATATTTCAAATTTCACGCAAATGAGCAATAATATGGCTATGGTTGAATTTGAGCTAAAGATCCCCTATTCTATTCCATCTGATGGTAAAGAACATTTAATGGCCGTTAGTTCAGATGAGATTGATTCAGAGTTTGAATACTTTGCTGCTCCTAAAAAAGAAAGAGAAGCATTTCTAATGGCCAAATTAACTGGCTGGGAAGATTTAAACTTGTTACCAGCAGTAGCTAATATCTACTATGATGGGACTTATGTTGGTCAAACTAGGATATCTCCATCAAATATGACGGACACATTAGAGTTAGCTCTAGGAAGAGATCGAAGAATTATTATTGAGCAAAAGAAAATTTCAAATGAAGAAAAAATAAAGAAATTATCGAATGAAAAAGAATCGACATTAACCTACCAAATCACTGTCAAGAGTATGAAGAGCAGCCATATTAAGTTGACAATAATGGATCAAATACCACTGACAAATGTTGAAGAAATTAAAGTAAACCTTATCAATAAAGGAAAAGCAGATTACAATCAACACAAGGGTTTCTTAACTTGGAATACTACTATAAACCCAAGGGAAACCAAGAAAATCAAATACGTTTACAGTGTCACGTATAATAAAGACAAAAATTTAATACTCTAGAGACAAACCACTTCTTTCATTTAAAGCGATTATAATTTTATAATCGCTTTTTGTTTTAAACACAAGTTTAGTTTCAAGGTTGAAATGTTTACAAAAAGAAAAGAGAAAAAGTTTAAAAAATAGTAGAAGCACTTGTTTTTTTTTAGATTTGTAATTCGAAATCAAATAATTTGAAAAATACTATGTCTAAAACAGTAGAGATTTTAGGAGCAAATGCAGATAACTTGCTTAATCATGAATGTACAACAATAAGTAAAGACCTTTTACATTTACCAGGAGGGGATTTTGTAAATAGAGTTTTTAGCCAATCTAACAGAAGCCCACAGGTATTAAGAAATTTAGAAGCAATATACAGCCACGGTAGATTAGCTAATACTGGTTATGTATCTATATTACCTGTTGACCAAGGTATTGAACATTCAGCTGGAGCATCTTTTGCACCAAATCCTATCTATTTCGATTCTGAAAACATTGTTAAGTTAGCTATTGAAGGAGGTTGTAATGCTGTAGCATCTACTTTTGGAGTCTTAGCTTCTGTAAGTAGAAAATATGCACATAAGATCCCTTTTATTGTAAAGTTAAACCACAACGAATTATTAACTTACCCAAATACCTTCCAGCAGATTATGTATGGTAGCGTTGATGAAGCATGGAACTTAGGAGCTGCTGCAGTTGGAGCTACAATTTACTTTGGTTCGGAAGACAGTAATCGTCAAATCATTGAAGTTGCTCAAGCTTTTGAAAGAGCGCACGAACTAGGGATGGCTACCATCTTGTGGTGTTACTTAAGAAATTCTGATTTTAAGAAAGATGGAACTGATTATCACGTTGCTACAGATATTACTGCACAAGCAAACCATTTAGGAGTTACAATTCAGGCAGACATTATCAAGCAGAAGTTACCAGAAAACAATGGAGGTTGGAACGCGGTTAACTTTGGAAAAACACATCCTAAAGTATACAGCGAATTAACTACTGATCATCCAATTGATTTATGTAGATATCAAGTTGCTAACTGCTACATGGGACGTCAAGGATTAATCAACTCAGGTGGAGCATCTACAGGAGATGGACAGTCTGATTTAGAGCAAGCAGTTGCTACGGCAGTAATCAATAAAAGAGCCGGTGGACAAGGATTAATTTCAGGTAGAAAAGCATTCCAAAAACCAATGGGTGAAGGAGTAGCATTATTGAACGCAATTCAAGACGTATATTTAGACGATAGTATATCTATTGCATAAGATAGCAAATTGGTTGATTAATTATTAATTTAATTAGAATAACATGGCTTGGTTTAAGAGAAAAGATAAAGGAGTAGTTACTCCTACCACAGAGAAGAAAGAAGCTCCAGATGGTTATTGGTATAAAACTCCTGGAGGTGAAATAATTGAAACGAAAGCTTTAAAAGACAACTCGTATGTAACTCCAAATGAGGGGTTTCACACAAGGATAGGTTCGGCTGATTATTTTGAAATAATTTTTGATGATAATAAATATCAAGAATTAGACAATGATTTAGAATCAGGTGACCCACTATCATTTGAAGACACTAAAAAGTATACTGATCGTATTGCTTCTGCTCAGAAGAAATCTAACTTGAAAGATGCTGTTTCTACAGGATACGGAAAAATAAATGGAGAACCTTTAGTTGTAGCAGCAATGGACTTTGCTTTTATTGGAGGATCTATGGGATCAGTAGTAGGAGAAAAAATTGCTAGAGCAATTGATAAAGCTATTGAGAAAAAATGTCCATTCATGATGATTTCTAAGTCAGGTGGTGCTAGAATGATGGAAGCTGGTTTCTCATTAATGCAAATGGCTAAAACATCAGCTAAATTGACAAAATTATCAGAAGCTAAATTACCATATATTTCTTACCTTACTGATCCAACAACAGGAGGTATTACAGCTTCATTTGCAATGCTTGGAGACATAAATATTGGAGAACCTGGAGCATTAATTGCTTTTGCTGGACCTAGAGTTGTAAAAGAAACAATAGGAAAAGATTTACCAGAAGGATTCCAAAGAGCTGAATTTTTATTGGAACATGGCTTCTTAGATTTCATTATTGACAGAAGAGAATTAAAAGAAAAATTATCTTTAGTAATAAAAATGTTTAAAAATTAGGCAATTCAGATATTCTTTATATCTTTGCCGTCCGAAAAGTCAAAGTGACTTTAGCATAACAATCACTAAATAAAGTATTGCAAAATGTATTTAACAGCAGAAAAGAAGATTGAATTCTTCAAAAAATTCGGAGGTAGCGAAACAAACACAGGAAGCTCAGAAGCTCAAATCGCTATGTTCACATTTAGAATCGCTCACTTAACTGAGCACTTAAAAAGTAATAGAAAAGATTACGCTACTCAAAGAGCACTTATCGCTTTAGTAGGTAAAAGAAGAAATCACTTAGATTACTTAAAGAAAAAAGATATTAATCGTTATAGAGCGATTGTTAAAGAATTAGGATTACGTAGATAATTTCTATGCACTAATCAATTTAAAAAAGGACTTTTGTACACATTACATCAGTCCTTTTTTTTATATTTACGGAAAATAAGCAAATAAAGTGCAATACGGCATTTTATAAACAAAACAAAAGATGAATATTATCAACAAAACAATTAATTTAGGTAACGGAAAGGAGATTACCATTGAATCTGGAAAATTAGCAAAACAAGCTGATGGTTCAGTCGTTGTAAGAGTTGGAGACACTATGCTTTTAGCAACAGTTGTTTCTAACAAAGATGCACAAGAAGATTTAGATTTTTTACCATTAACGGTAGATTATAGAGAAAAATTCGCTTCTACAGGAAGATTTCCAGGTGGATTCTTAAAAAGAGAAGCACGCCCTACAGATGAAGAAATATTAACAATGCGTATAGTTGATAGAGCTTTAAGACCATTGTTTCCAGACGATTATCACGCAGATACTCAAATCATGATTCAGTTAATGTCTTCTGACAAAGAAAACATGCCTGATCAATATGCTTGTTTCGCTGCTGCTGCAGCATTAGCTGTTTCTGACATTCCATTTAACGGACCGGTTTCAGAAGTAAGAGTTGCTAGAAAAGATGGTGAGTTCTTAATTAACCCTACTTTTGATGAATTAAAAGGTGCTGACATTGACTTAATGGTTGCAGGAAGCTTAGACAGCATTGTAATGGTTGAAGGTGAAATGTTAGAAGTTTCTGAAGCAGAAATGTTAGAAGCAATTAAAGTTGCCCATAAAGCCATCATTACACAATGTGAAGCTTTAAATGAATTAACTCAAGCTGTTGAGAAAGCTCAAGAAAAAAGAGCATATTCACATGAGAAAAGTGATGAAGAATTAAAGAAAACTATCTTTGATTTTTCTTTCCAAAGATGTTATGACATCGCTAAACAAGGACTAAACGATAAAAAGAAAAGAGGAGAATTATTTGGAGCTGTAAAAGAAGATTATTTAGCAACTGTTTCTGAAGAGTTTTACAGTGAGAATAAATTCTTAGTGAATCAATATTTCAAAAAAGCACAAAAAGAAGCTGTACGTCGTTGTATGCTAGACGAAAAAATTCGTTTAGATGGACGTGACATGAATGAGATTAGACATATTTGGTCTGAAGCTGGTTACTTACCTAGCCCACATGGTTCTGCATTATTCCAAAGAGGAGAAACGCAAGCTTTGATGACACTTACTCTAGGAAGCAAATTAGATGTTCAAAGAAAAGATTCTCCAATTATTCAAACTGAAGAAGATTTTATTTTACATTACAACTTCCCTCCATACTCTACTGGTGAAGCTAGACCAATTAGAGGGGTTAGCCGTAGAGAGGTTGGTCATGGTAACTTAGCACTAAGAGCATTAAAACCAATGTTACCTGAGAAAAAAGATAATCCATATACTATCCGTTTAGTATCTGAAATCTTAGAATCAAATGGTTCTTCTTCAATGGCTACAGTTTGTGCTGGAACAATTGCTTTATTAGATGGTGGTGTTAAAATGAAAAAGCCAGTATCTGGAATCGCAATGGGATTAATCACTGATAACAAAGATTATGTTGTATTATCAGATATCTTAGGAGATGAAGATCACTTAGGTGATATGGATTTTAAAGTTACAGGTACTGAAGATGGAATTACTGCTTGTCAAATGGATATCAAAATTGAAGGACTTGATTATAAAATGCTTGAAGAAGCATTGGATCAAGCTAGAGATGGTCGATTACATATCTTAAATAAAATTAAAGAAACAATTGAAGAGCCAAGAACTGACTACAAACCTCATGTTCCTAGAATTGAGACTATTTTAGTTCCAGACGAAGTTGTTGGAGGTATCATTGGAAAAGGTGGTGAAACAATTCAAGCTATTCAAGCTGAAACAAATACGACTATTTCTATTGGTGACCCAGATGATGACAAAATGGCAATGGTTGAAATTTACTCAGATGATAAAGCTGGATTAGATGAAGCTATGGCTAGAGTAAAAGCAATCGCCTTCCCTCCTACCGCAGAAGTTGGAGAAACTTATTCTGGAAAAGTTAAAAACATTGTTGCTTTCGGAGCATTTGTTGAAATTTTACCTGGTATTGATGCGCTATTACACGTTAGTGAAATTGCTTGGGAAAGAGTTGAAAAGGTTGATGATTACTTAAAAACTGGAGATATCCTAGATGTAAAAGTTATCGGTAAAGACCCTAAAAATGGAAAATTAAAAATTTCTAGAAAGACACTTTTACCTAAACCAGAAAAAAAGGAAAAAGCTGAAGCTAAATAGTAGTTTCGTTAAAAAATAATAAAAAGCATCTTAATTTTATATTAAGGTGCTTTTTTCATATATATTCATTACTTTTAATAGTAATGAAGTATTTTCTCTACCTTTTAATTATTACAATAACCTTAGTTCAATCTTCTTGTTCAAGTTCTCGATTTGTTGAACCGCTCAAAAAAAAGCAACATGCTGTTGGAGCAAGTATTGGTGGACCACTAATCAATTTTGGAGGAGCAATAATCCCTACTCCAATGTCTTCTATTGTTTATGGATATGGTGTCGATTCCAACCTAACGGCATTTGGTGGTTTGCATACAACTGCGTTAGTTTTTAACAATATCCATACTGATCTAGGAATTACTTATCGCTTCTTAAAACAGAAAAATAAACTTCCTTCCCTGTCCAGTTCTTTAAACAATACTATTGTTACAAGTATCAGAACTGGAACAACGAGGTATTGGCCAAGTATTGATTTAAATGCCTATTGGAATTTTTCAAAAAGAAAACATTTCTGGTATATCGGTCTTTCTAATTGGTTTGAACTTAGAAATAATAGAGCACACGATTTGGAGCAACTGCAAAGATTGCTTCCTAATCCCCATGCAGGATTAACATTAAAAAGTAAAGCCTTACAATTCAATATTGAGTACAAATTATTAGGGCTTGGACAGAATAGCAATGATGTATTCGTACCCTATCAAAGTATTGTCAATAATGAAGGAGCTATGGGGCTTTATTTCGGAATAACTAAACTCTTCTAATTATGATTAAGCTAAACTATTTATTCCATCTTTTGATATTAATTGCTGTTTTTGGAGCTTGCGCAAAGCTTGA
>JAUHZI010000017.1 GCA_030426105.1 Bacteroidia bacterium
CAGAAAACTTCTTAAGAATGTATGGTACATTTACATTTGGACCAGGAGGTGCTTTTCACGATATTCCTTGGGTGATTAGACGATATGGTATTGTTCCAGAAGAAGTTTATAAGGGGTTAAACTACGGAGATACAATTCATCGACATGCTGAAATGGAAGCGATTTTAGAAGCAACAGTGAAAGAGTTGGCTAAAAAACCTCAAAACGACCATCTTACACCAGTTTGGAAAAAAGCCTATACAGGAATCTTAGATGCTTATTTAGGGGATTTACCAGACAATGTTGAAGATTTTAAATTTACATATGAGGGGAAGGAGTATACGCCAAAGTCGTACTCAGAATCATTAGGGTTAAACATGGATGATTATGTTTCTCTAACATCGTATACACACCACCCATTTTATTCTAAGTTTGTTTTAGAAGTACAAGATAACTGGGCTATGCAATCAGGGTATAACTTACCATTGGATGAATTTATGCAAGTAATGGAGGACGCTATTAAAAATGGGTATACTTTTGCATGGGGAGCTGATGTTTCTGAAAAAGGATTCAATTATAGAGATGCTTTAGCAATCTTGCCTGAAGATGAGTCAACAATCAAGAGAGAAGGGAAAGATAATAAGCATTTTAGTGATGCAGGAGCGAAGAAAATCAGTAATGCATTTGTGACTCCAGTAAAAGAGCGCATTGTTACGCAGGAAGAACGTCAAATAGCCTTTGATAATCAAGAAACGACAGATGATCATGGGATGCATGTTACAGGTCTAGTAGAAGATCAAAATGGAACAAAATATTTTATTGTAAAAAACTCTTGGGGAAAAAGTAATGAGTGTGATGGGTATTTCTATGCATCATTCCCATATGCAAGATATAAGACAATGAACATCTTAATTCATAAAGATGCAATAGATAAAAAATTGCAAAAGAAATTAGGGATAAAATAAAACACTAATTAATTTGTTTGTGTTAAAGGCACTTGTTTTAAACAAGTGCCTTTTTTGTTTTATAAAAAGTGGTTTGTGGAAAAATTAAAGTGCTTAGCTTAGTAAATAGTTGTTTTTGTCATGCTTATACATTTCTTTTGCGCTAAATTAAAAAATCCTAATTATGAAAAAACATTACATGACTTTATCCTCATTACTGTTTGCAGGATTATTGTTTTTTAGCTCAGCTAAAGCACAATATTCTGGAACGTATACAATTGGAGGAACAGCACCTGATTTTACGTCAATTCAAGCCGCAGCAGACGCTTTATCAAACCAAGGAATCTCAGGAGCAGTAACCTTAAATATTAGAGATGGTATTTATAACGAAAACGTTGTACAAAATTTCGTTTCAGGAGTATCCAATGTGAATACAATTACTTACCAAAGTGAAAGTATTGATAGCTCAGCAGTTAAAATAAGTGTAGTTTCTGGATTTAACTTTTATACAGATAGTGTAAGTTATATTAACTTCAAAAATATCTCATTTCAAAATGCTGCATCAGATACTATGTTGTATATGCATGATGTAAAAGGAGCAGAATTTTTACAAAATAACTTTGTAGGCGCTTTAGCTTATGGTGTTTATGTTGAAAGTGGAGATGTAAACGTTGAGAGCATCAATTTAAATAGTAATGCCTTTCATACAGAATATGGTTTTAACTTATCAAGTGTAAATGAGGTTAATACTTTTGAGTTATCTGGGAATAAGTTTAATAATACAATGCATTCTTTACGAATTGATTGTGAGGGGAATCTAAATTTATTTACCAGTCAGAATGATAGTGTTGTGTCTGCAAATGGTAGTGGAATATATATAGATGCACAATTAGACATCCATAGGACAACAATAAATAATCTTTATGTATCAAGTTATGAAGATGCCGTATGGATTGATTCTGAGTATGATGTATTAAATACAACTGTCAATAATTCAACGCTTTTGTCTACAGCTGATGGGCTGCATATAAGAGGTTATGCAGGTAAAATAGGAAATACAAATGTTGAGGGTACTACAATTACAACAGCAGAAGATGCTTTTGATTTAACGAGTAATGAAGCAGTGGATAGTGTGATTGTAAATAATTCTACATTTTATTCTACATCAGAAAGTGGTGCTAAAATCAGAGGGTATTATTCTGGGATTACAAATGTAAAGATAACCAATTCAAAATCATATGGCGCTGGTGGCTATGGTATGAGATTGGAAAGTGATTTTTTAGTAGAGAATGCTTATTTTTATAATGATTCAATTATGAGTGAAAGCTCAAGAGGTCTTTATATTGATGGAGATCAAAAAATTGAAAATATTACTGTTGATCATTCTCACTTTTGGACTGATACGGTGAATGGAAGTTATGCACTTGATCTTTATAATTCTGATTATATTCTAAACAATATCACTATTACCAATTCAAGCTTCTTAGGGTATGGAGGAATCGATATTGAAGGAAATACCTACAGTAATAATGTTTTAATCGATAGCTGTACTGTGCACGCTACAGGGAATAATGCCATCAACACTTATTTCGATGATAATGTAGCACGGAATTGGACCATTTCTAATTCATCTTTTAGAAGTGATCACTCTTCAGGAATACGTTTATACGGTTCAGATGCAGCATTTCATAATTTTCATATTATCAACTGTGATGTTTGGGCAAACTACAAAGCTTTGTATCTTGATTCTGATGATGATATTCATAATTGTTCTGTTCGAAATTCAACATTGACATCAAAAGATGGTTATGTTATAGATGTTGAGACATACGATGGAGGTTTGAGAAATTTTGTGTTAGATTCTACTATTTGTACACGTTTATTGCCAGGGAAGGTCGCAGAAATTGAGTCCAACTATTTAGTAGGAGATTCTATTTGGGTAACCAACTCTTCTTTTATTTGTGATAGTATTTCTGACAATACCTATGGAGAGGCATTGGACTTAGAATCAGATTATGGAGATTGGTTAAACGTATGGGTTCAAAACAACACTTTTAGAGGGTATGACGGAATAAAAGTAGAAGCAGATTATGGAGGAACTCATAATGTGTGGATTGAGCACAACAGCATCATCGCTCATAATAGAGGTGTTTACGTAGATGGAATAGGTACAGACTGTCATATTCAGTACAACACAATAGATCCTAATAATGATACCTTAGTAAGAGGTATAGAAATAAGAGGTAGTGAAGGGATTTCAGAAGGTTTTTATATAGAGCATAATACAATCAGTAGTGTAGATGAATATGGAATTTATTTAAATAGGGGACATAACTATTATGTAAGAAATAATACATTGATGGCGCCAAAAGCAACAGGCAATGCTCAGTTGTTTTATGCCTATAATGTGAAGAAATACATGGAAGTTGTTGCCAATAAATTATATTCTGAACATGAAATGTATGGAGTACACCTTTCAAATTGTAATTTCTTAGATGCAGACGGGGTAATTGCAAACAACTTTATTTCAGGTACAGACTACAGTATTTTTATTGAGAACTCTAGTAAGACAAATGTAATTCATAACTCTACAAGTTCACCTTCAAATGTAGCGGCTTTTAGATTATCGTATGTTAATGAAGTAGATGCCTATAACAATATTTTTTCTATTAATAATGGAGGAGCAGGGACAGTATATGATTTTTGGAATGCATACACTATTAACTTAGATTATAACGTTTTTGAGTTTGATACTACTGGAAATAGTTTTTCTAGTTCAGATTATGTAACCAATGGATTAGCGCAATGGTCTGCAACGACGGGTTATGATTCAAACTCTTTCTATGCAGATCCATCTTTCGTTAATGACACAACTGATTTGCACACCGATTGTAGTGGTTCAGTTTTAGTAGCTGGAATGCCAGTGAATTATGTGATGTCTGATGTTGATGGAAATGCTCGAGCAGCAGTTCCTACAATAGGGGCTGATGAAATTTTAACGGACGAAAATGTTTTTGCTTCAGATGTAGCTTGGATATGTGATTCTCCGATAGAATTAAATGCAGGTGCTTCGTCAGGAGCAGTAACTTATTTATGGAGCACAGGAGAAACAAGTCAAGTTATAGATGTCAACGATATAGGAGAATATACCGTTTCAGTAACTGATGCTTGTGGTTCGTATACAGATACAATTACAGTAGCATTTAACCCAGAAACCGTTGCAAGTGCTACGAGCACAATGTCATTTGTAACAGCTTCGTTTACTAATACATCTGTAAATGCACAGAGTTATCTATGGGATTTTGGTGATGGTTCAACAAGTGAAGCAATGAATCCAGTGCATGTTTATGCATCAACTGGTATGTATACAGTGACATTAATAGCATACGGAAACTGTAATAACGATACTTTAATATTCGAAGTAACTCCAGCTGTAGTAGGAGTCGAAGAACAGTTAGAAGAGGTTATTAATATGGTTGTTTATCCTAACCCAGCTAGAGATATTTTAACGGTAAAGTTAGGTCAAGTATATGGAGAGCAGGTTTCCATCTCAATTATTGATATTAGTGGGCAAATATTAAGTAGTGAAATGTTAAATGCTACTCCAGAAGAGTTGGTTTATACTCAGGATGTTAGTCACTTTGATGCAGGAGTTTATTTTGTAAAGGTATCTGTAGATAATCATAAAACTAAAGTAGTTAAGCTAATAAAGAGCTAATGTTACATTAAATAAAGAGGTAATATTTAAAGCCAGTTGTTTTACCAAAAGCAACTGGCTTTTTTTTTGATTTTTAGATCACCGTATTAAAAGTATGAATGTATTTACTAATAATACAGCTCTATTAGCTAATAACAGTTGGAATGGTATTACAGGAACAACCGATTACAGTACAAGTTATACCTATGACAAGAATGGAAACCTACAAACTTTATCCCGTAAAGCGTATACTGTAGGAGGTAATAATACAATGGATAGTTTTACTTATAATTATGGTACAGTGGATAGTCAAAATAAATTAAATAGTGTGTATGATAGTGGGGATGGAATAGATTATGGTGATATTAGGAGTAACCAAGTAGCAGTTAATTATACTTATAATAATATAGGTCAATTGATTAATGATGAGCAAGAAAAGATTATAGACATTCAATGGACAGTTAGTGGTAAAGTGAAATCTATAGAAAGAGACGATTTTGAAGGTTATAACGATGTGTCATTTTTCTATGATGCAATGGGTAATCGTATAGGGAAATTAGTAAAGCCAAGAGGGAGTTCAGGGGACCTAAAAGGCGAGTTAGATTGGGTTTATACGCATTATGTGCTAGATGCTTCAGGAAATACTATGGCAGTCTATGAGGAGACATATGAAGAATGGGAAAATAGTCTTGGGATTGATGATGGGTATACATCAATAACAAAATTAAGAGAACATCCAATATATGGGAGTAGTCGATTAGGTATACAAAATATTGATAAGGTTGTATCAGTAGTCCATTTTGAAAAAGAGTATTCCTTTTCATTTTTTTAGAAAATCAAGTTACAGTATTTAACTTAACTTTCTCTTCTCTACAAACTCATCTATTTTGCCATTGTTTCAACTCTCATCAATGTGCTTCCAACCAATTGTCAGCAATTCCCATTTCTACAGTTAAAGGCACATCAAACTTTAAAGCGTTTTCCATACAGTCTTTTACCAATTGTTTTACCAGTTCTTCTTCAGGTTTGTATAGGTCGAAGATTAATTCATCGTGTACCTGTAAAAGCATTTTAGTTTGTAAATTCTGTTTAGAGAGCGCTTCATCAACTTTAATCATTGCTAGCTTAATAATGTCAGCAGCAGAGCCCTGAATAGGAGCGTTAATTGCATTTCGTTCAGCAAAGCCACGCATTACTCCATTTGATGAGTTAATGTCTTTTAAATACCTACGACGTTGCTTAATCGTTTCTACATAACCATGGTCACGAGCAAAAGCAATAGAGTTGTCCATAAATGCTTTAATCTTGGGATATTGCTCAAAATAACTATCGATGATTTCTTTAGCCTCTTTACGAGAAATATTTAAACGTTGTGATAGTCCAAATGCTGAAATCCCGTAGATAATTCCAAAGTTGACCATTTTAGCTTTACTTCTCATGTCTGGTGTGACTTCTTGAGGCTCAACATGAAAGACTTTAGCCGCTGTTGCACGGTGAATATCTTCTCCATTTCTAAAAGCTTCAATCATGTGCTCGTCGCCACTCAAAGCAGCAATAATTCGCAATTCAATTTGAGAGTAATCAGCAGCTAGTAAAGTGTAATCTTCTCCTTTTGCGATAAAAGCTTTACGAATTTCTTTTCCTTTTTCTGAACGAATAGGAATGTTTTGTAAGTTCGGATTGTTTGAACTTAAACGCCCTGTAGCAGCAACAGTCTGCATATAGGTAGTATGGATTCTATTAGAACTAGCATCTACCAGTTCAGGTAAAGTATCCACATAGGTCGATTTTAATTTTTTAACCTTTCGATATTCTAATATTAATGGAATAATATCGTGTTTTCCAATTAGTTTGGTTAAGGTTTGTTCATCCGTTTTATACTGACCTGTTTTTGTCTTTTTAGCTTTGCTATCGATGGCTAAAACATCAAATAGAATAGCTCCAAGTTGTTTAGGAGAGTCCACATTGAAATCAGTTCCAGCTAACTCAATGATTTCCTTCTCTAGGTTGACTAAATTTTCTCCAAGTTCAGTAGAAAAAGAATTTAAAGCAGCAGTGTCTAGACGAATTCCTTCAGCCTCCATTCTCATTAAAACGGTATTCAATGGCATTTCCATATTGTAGAACAGATCCATTAAATAAGGTGTGCCAATCTTTTGTTTTAAAATCTCATATAGTTGGAAGGTAATATCAGCATCCTCACAAGCATATTCATAGACCTCCTCAGGAGTTAAATCAGCCATGCTTTTTTGATTCTTACCTTTTTTACCAATCAACGTTTCAATCGAAACGGGCTTGTAATTAAGATATACCTCAGAAAGATAATCCATGCTGTGTTTCATGTCTGGCTCCAAAAGGTAATGAGCAACCATGGTGTCAAAGTTAATTCCTTTGATCTCTACATTGTGTTGTAATAATACAGCAGCATCGAATTTAAAGTTGTGGGCAATTTTAATAATCGATTTATTGATGAAAAAGGAACGCAATAACTCTAACTTCTCATCGGTATCGTTTAACATGGATAGGTAAAAACCAGTTCCTGCTTTATAAGAAAAAGCTATGCCTAGCAATTGCGTATTGAGAGGATTCAAACTCGAAGTCTCGGTATCAAAGCAAACAAACTTTTGAGCTTGAAGTTTACTGATTAACGTTTTAGTATCAGCAATAGATTCTATAAGTTGATAATCATGTTCCGTATTTTCTATCGTCTTAACAGTTGACTCAATAGTTGACTCTTGATTGTCAGTAGTTTCGTTGGTTGGAGTTGCTGTAGCAAATAAGTCCATTTGTCCTTCAGAAGGCTGTGCAATCGAAATTTCTTCACCGAAAACACGTTTAGCCATTGTTCTAAATTCCAATTGGCCAAACAAGCTGATTAAAGCCTCTTTGTTAGGCTCTTCTAATACCAATGACTTTTCATCAAATTCAACAGGTGCATCTAATAGGATAGTAGCAAGCTTCTTAGAAATTAAGCCCTGTTCAGCAAAATTGATGACATTTTCTTTTTGCTTACCTTTTAACTCATCAACATGTTCAATTAAACCTTCAACGCTACCATATTTAGCTACAAGTTTTTTTGATGTTTTTTCTCCGATTCCAGGGATCCCTGGAATGTTGTCAGCGGCATCTCCCCATAAACCTAAAATATCAATAACTTGTAGTGGAGATTCGACTTCAAACTTTTCTTGAACTTGAGGAACCCCCCATATCTCTGCTGGTTTTCCCATTCTGCCAGGGCGATACATAAAAATGTTCTCAGAAACCAACTGGGCAAAATCCTTATCAGGAGTCATCATATAAGTCTGAAAACCTTCTTTTTCAGCTTTTTTAGCTAAGGTTCCAATAACATCATCAGCTTCAAAGCCTTCAGCTTTTAAGGTAGGTATATTAAAGCCTTCTATCACCTCCAAAATATAAGGGATAGCTAGTCTTATATCTTCAGGCATTTCATCACGATGAGCTTTGTACTCAGGAAAATAGTCGTTTCTAACCGAACCACCTGGAGCATCAAAAACAACAGCAATATGTGTTGGTTTTTGATTGTTAATGATATCCAGCATAGCATTCGTGAAACCTAAGATTGCAGAGGTGTTCAAACCTTTAGAGTTAATTCTTGGGTTACGAGCAAATGCAAAGTGTGCTCTATATATTAATGCGAAAGCATCCAGTAAAAAAAGCTTTTTTTCAGCCATAGTTTTTGGTTTCGTTTAGGAAAACAAATATAAGTACAATAAAATAATGTAAAAACGAATCCTGAACTATTGCTCTAAATCTTTCTGAAAACGTTCAAGTAGATCGTTTGAAAATGAGTTGATGACCTGAGATTCTTGTGGAGCAATACCATTGGTTGCATCTGCAATGGTTTTCATCGCTTCTAAGAATTCTTTGTATTCTGGGGCAGGTCCATAGTGTTGACAAAAACTAATAGCTTTTTTATAAACCTCTTCTACAGAGTTGTTTTTGTTGGCTTCATAATTAAAAGACCATTTAATTTCGTGTTCAGCTGAATGGTTTGCTAAAAGTTTGTTTAAAGCTTCCTTCTCTTCTTCTTGGATAACCCCATCAGCTTTAGCTACAGCAAATAATAGTTCACCAAGCGTTTCATATAGCTTTTCCTTTTCTGTCATGATTTTTTCTTTACGGATTAATATACGAAAAAATTATGATTTCAAGGGTCTGTTCGTTTGTTTTCGTTCAACCATTTGATATAATTAAATATGGCGACAGCAGCCAAGACAATTAATACAACAATTTTACTAGTGATAGATGTTGTAGAAATTGAACTGATAAAATCTTGCCCCAATGAATTGAATTCAAGTAATAAGATGATATATATAGTTAGCGTTAACTTCATTTGGTTGCTCTATTAAGGGGAAGCCAACTACATTGCATAGATACAAAATATATGCGTATGCTTTATTAAATAAATGATAAGTCTATTTAAATAAATGGTGAGTAACCAAGGAATAAAGTGCTAGTTATGCGTTTAAAATGGCTTTGTTGATGTCCTTAACAAGTTTTGGACCTTCGTAAATAAATCCTGTGTATACTTGAATAAGGTCAGCTCCAGCTTCTAATTTTTCAAGTGCATCAGCGGCAGAATGAATTCCTCCTACACCAATTATTGGGAAAGCTTTATTGGATTTTTCAGCTAGATAACGAATAACTTCAGTGGCGTTGTCCTTAATTGGTTGTCCACTCAAACCTCCATTACCAATAGCTTCAATTTCGTCTTTATTGGTTGTAAGGTTAGCTCTACCAGAAGATGTGTTGGCTGCAATTACCCCTTCTATTTTAGTCTTGGCAATTAGTTCTATAATATCATCCAATTGCTGTCGGTTTAAATCAGGAGCAATTTTTAGAAGAATTGGTCTGTTTTTTCCTTTCTCTAGATCAATGGCTTTCAATGTCGTTAATAAATCTTCTAAGAAATCAACATCTTGTAGTTTAGTTAGGTCTTTAACATTTGGACAGCTAACATTTACCACAAAATAATCAACATGGTCATATAGCGCTTTGAAATTGTAAACATAATCGGGTTTGGCTTCTGTGTTAGGTGTGGCTGTATTTTTTCCAATATTTCCGCCAATAATCAATTTTGTTTTTCGTCGTTTCAATTGTTGAGCAGCGGCATCAGCGCCGAGATTGTTGAATCCCATTCGGTTGATAAGTGCTCGGTCTTGTTTTAGTCTAAATAGCCTCTTTTTGGGGTTTCCGATTTGTGGTTTAGGAGTAACGGTACCAATTTCAATGAACCCAAAACCATAGTTTTCTAATTCATCAACTAGAATCGCATTCTTGTCAAATCCAGCAGCAATACCTACAGGGTTCTTAAATTTTAAACCAAAAACTTCCTTTTCTAGACGTGTGTCGTTAACCTGAAATAGAGAGCGATTAATCCATCCAGTCAAAGGAGCGGACAGTTTGATAAACTTAAAAGTAAAATGATGAATTTTTTCTGGATCAAATAAAAAGAGGATAGGGCGAATGATGAGTTTGTACATGATTATTTTTAGTCGTTATTCTGCTATCAATTGATTTAATGTTTGATGAATGTTTTTACTATTCCAGTCGTGTGCACCAATAGATTTCAAGACAATGTTTTTGTTCTTGTCCACAATAAAAGTTGTGGGGAATGAATTGGCAAAAAGTTCTTTAGGAGTACTCCCTTTAGCATTATAAAAAACAGTGTTATATCCTTTTTCTGATTTGAATTTTGTCAAAATTTCTAAGGATTCGTTAGGGCTCACTAATAAAAAGTCAACTTTATTTTTAAAGGCGGTCTCTAACTCTAAAATTGAAGGAAGTTCACTTCTGCATGGAGGACACCAAGTTGCCCATATATTAATGAAAATAGGGCGCTCTAATTCAGAAAGCCAAATTTCGTCGCCATTGGTAGAGTATAGTTGCCAGTCACCTGTAATTGTATTGCCGTGATGTTCTAGTTCATTGCTAGGTGATGATAAAGTCAATGAAGTTAGCCAAGCGCGAGTATTCTCACCTGACGGTGTCAGAAATAAATAACACATAAATAAAGAAAGAATCCCCCAGAAAATAATATCCGATTTTGTTTTTCTGGATAAATTCTTCATCTATAATGCTTTAAAGGTGAAGCTTACACCACTTAAATCTTCAAATTCGACGCCTGCTTCATATACATCTTCGTCATCTTCATCGTATTCCCATACAATCTCAAGATTATAGTTGAACTCTTTATTGATGTCGCTAATTAGGAAAAAGATGTCCATAATGTATTTTGCACTCGAAGAGTTAAAATAATCTAAGTTGAATACAACTGGTAAATTGTCATTTACAGGAGGTAGAGTTTTTAAATTTTCAATCCATTCAACAATTGGGGTGAAAAAATTAGAAACATTCTCAGGGCGACATTCCCCTCTGAATGATAACTCTCTAGATTCTAAATCTAAAACTACGTCCGGAGTATATTCCGTACGTTCTAATTTTATTGGGTTCATGCTGCTAAAGTGTCTTTGTTTTGTGAAATGTTAATTGTTAATTCGAAAAATGAAGTGTTTTCATCCGTCTCGAATAGGTTAAATGATAAGTCTTTGTTGGCTTTAATAGCCATGTCAATAAGCCCAATTCCAGCTCCTCCTTTGTTTGAGATAGCTCCGTTTCTTAATTGGTCTCGATATGCGGCTTTTAATTGCTCAATGTTCTTTTCAGAAACATCTTTAATCTCTGACTTCAATTTGTCAATGTCTTCATTCTTAATAAGATTTCCAGTTTTTATTGTAAAACCGAGCTCTGTTTTGTATAGAATAAAAACACCATCAGTTGTTTTAGTGTTGTAATCTTTTTCAACACCATGTCTTAAAATGTTTTCCAAAGCTTCTACGAGTACCGCATAAACCTTTTTATAGGTTCTCTTCTCCACATTTCTCATTTGAATGTCTCTTCTTGCGTATAGCAAAATGTTGTTTATAGACTCAAATGTAAATTCGCCATGATAAGTAACCATAGCTTTATGTTGTTTCATCGTTTCAAACATCTTGTACGTCGTATTAGTGTCTATCATGTAAATATTTCTCTAAGGTTGGTAAGTTCCTAAAGATAAAACAAACTTTGTCAAATTCAAAAAAACTTGTCAAATTGTTTGTTACCTTTGAGCCTATTATGAAGGAAGGGATAATTCAAAAAATTGTGAATTCAAGTAAATACTTTGTACTGGTTTATATCTTGTTTTTGGTTACAGTTGCGGTTCTTCTTCTGAAGTTTAGCCGACTTGAAGGGACAATGATTGTAAACCACACTTGGACTTCTTTTCAGGATGTTTTTTTTAAATACTTTACTTATTTAGGAGGGGGAGAAACAGCAATCGTTGTAGTGCTTTTGTTGTTCATGTTTTACAGTGTTAGAAGTGGTGTTATTGCTTTGGTTAGTTTTGCTGTTACAGCTGGAGTTACCCAGTTTTTTAAACGAGTCGTTTTTCCAAATGTAATGCGACCTTATATAGAATTGTACAGTGAGTTCCAGAGAGATGAATTACATTTAGCGCTTTCGGAGGAGTTGATGAAAAAAGGAAACTCTTTTCCCAGCGGACATACAACATCTGCTTTTAGCGTTTTTTTTATTCTCACATTATTTTCTAAAAAACCAGAATTAGGAATTTTGTTTGGTTGTATTGCTGTACTCGCAAGTTATTCACGAGTGTACTTGTCTCAGCATTTTTTCGAAGACATCTTTGTTGGGTCAATGATTGGTGTTGTCGGGACATTTGTTGTCTATTTTACTTTTGAAAAAATGAATTGGTTAAAGGGAAAGCAAAGGCCATTAATTAAAACTAAAAAACAATGATGAAAAGAGTTTTTGATACATGTTCTTCACTAATCGTTCTGGTTATTGGATTGCCCATTTTTGTATTAATAGCTCTAGCTATTGTCATAGATAGTAGGGGAGGCATCTTTTTTAGACAAATTAGAGTTGGGAAAAATGAACAAGAGTTTGGATTGTTTAAGTTCAGAACAATGAAACCTGATTCTGAAGCATTGGGCCAAATTACAGTAGGGGGAAGAGACCCAAGAGTAACAAGAGTAGGATATTGGCTAAGAAGGTTTAAGTTTGATGAATTTCCACAGCTGATTAATATTTTAATAGGAGATATGAGTATTGTTGGACCGCGTCCAGAGGTGCCAAAGTATGTCAAACTATATACTACTGAACAAAAGAAGGTTTTAAGTGTTCGCCCAGGATTAACAGATTATGCCTCTTTGGAATATATTAATGAAAATGAATTGCTTGAAAAGTCCAGTAATCCTAACGAGACTTATATCAACGAAATAATGCCTGCTAAATTAAAATTAAACTTAAAGTATATCGATGAGAATAGTCTTTGGGTAGACTTTAAATTAATTTTTATGACAATAGCAAAGTTGTTTAAGAATTAAGGACAGAAAATAGTCCTTAAGAAGCTAGAAATTCTGGAGCTTGGGCTAAATTGATTTCTGAAATATCTTCATTAGCACATCGAAAGGTTCTGCTTGGAAATTTTTGCATCATGTCATAATCATGAGTTGCCATGATTACAGCTTTTCCATTACTACTAATTTCAAATAAAATCTTCATGATTTCATTGGTGGTTTCTGGGTCAAGATTTCCTGTTGGCTCATCAGCAATAATCAGTTCTGGGTTATTGATTAAGGCTCTTGCAATAGCAACTCTTTGTTGTTCTCCCCCAGAAATTTGGTGTGGAAATTTATAGCCTTTATTTTCCATCCCTACCTTCTCTAATAGCTCATTAATTCTATTGTTGATTTTTTTCTTGTCTTTCCAGCCAGTTGCCTTCATCACAAATAAAAGATTGTCTGCAATGCTTCTGTCAGTCAATAATTGAAAATCTTGAAAAATGATACCTAGCTTTCTTCGAAGTTCAAGGACGTTTCTTTTTTTGATGTTGATTAAAGCGTGTCCTGCTACTTCAGCTACTCCAGATTTTATTCTATTTTCAGCATAAAGCGCCTTTAACAATGAACTCTTACCACTACCAGTTTTCCCGATAAGATATATAAACTCTCCACGTTCAATATCAAAGGAAATATTGTTCAAAATAGTTAGCTCCCTTTGGGCAATAGTAACATTTTTTAAGTGAATAATAGTGTTGCTGTTCATTGTAAGAAACTTCTTTGCCCTAAAAGTATAGAAAATACAAAGATGAACAAAAGAAAATCGTTTGATTTCTTTTTATAAGCGACAAATTAAGGTTATGAATCATGCGAGCATTTGTATTAATTGATTATATTTGAGTCTTACAATTTAATCGTTGAAATATGAAAAAAATAATTCTAATATTATTTGTGGCTGGAGGAATGTTTTCTTGTGAAGAAGAACAAGAAGTTGCTGTAGATAAGGTGATTAGTGCGGAAAAAGAGAAGCCGTTGAGTAGAACTGAACAAATAGAAAATATTGTGTACAATATTCCTTCTCCAACTGAAACTGTAAGTATTCTTAAAAGAGCTGGAGCAGTTTATGTTTTCGATTATCCTAATGATCCTTTAAATGCAGAAGATTATCAAACCTTGTCTAAACAAGGGTTAAATATGGGAGTGTATGGAGCAGATTTAACTTATGCGACTGTATTTAATAAAACCACAGAGACATCATTTTACCTAAGTTGTGTCACTAAATTAGGGCGTAAATTAGGTGTGGAACAAGTCTTCAACGAAGATGTTAATGAACGCATTCAAGATAATGTTGAAAACAGAGACTCAATGCAAGTAATTGTAAATGAAACATTCTGGGAGTTAGATGCTTATTTGAAAGAACAAGGAAGAGAAAATGTATCATCTTTAGTTGTTGCAGGTGGGTGGATAGAATCTTTATACTTAGCTGTTCAATTTGTTAAATCTAATCCAGAAAATGAAGAAATGAGACAACGAATAGCAGAGCAGAAGTATTCTTTGGATAATTTAGTAGGTTTGATTAAGAGTTATAAAAATAAAGCAGGGGTTGATGAGGTTTTGGCTTCATTATTGGAGTTAAAAGAAGTGTTCGATAAGATTGAAGAAAAGAAATCTTCTAGTGAAAATACTACAGAAGATGGCTCAATGATGATAGGAAGTGTAATTACTTTGGATGTAACAGATGAGCTTATGAACGAAATTATTGAGCGAGTAGAAGAAATAAGAACAGAAATTGTAAGCTAGAATTATGTTAAGACATTTATATATTATCGCATTTTTATTATTGACATTGCCTTTAGTAAGTCATGCTCAATGTAAAGGGTTTACGAAAAAGAAATGTATTCCTGAGTTAGGAGAATATGTTTTTAATGGACAACTAAATACTGCTGTGTTAACTCGTGGAGAAGAAGCTGAACTTATGCTGAGTTTTTATAGTGGGCAGAAATACAGAATGTACGTTTGTGCAGAAGAACAATTAGGAGAGGTAGAGTACGAAATTATGGATATTGATCGAAATATTATCTATAGAAGCAAGGAGAAGGAAAATCAACTGTTTGACTTTAAAGTGCCTTCTACACAACAACTAATCTTGCACGTCATTGTGCCGGGTGAAGGAACGAAGCATGCGCTTGAATTTCAAGGATGTGTGTCAATTTTAGTTGGTTTTATAGAAGATTGATAAAAAATATTAAGAAAAAATAAAGTTGTTAACATTTTTTTTCTAAATTTGCCGTCCGAATTTTTGTGAACAAAATGAACGTTTTAGCTGAATATATTGTTCCCTTTAGTGGAATGAAGGTGGGTAAGCATCAGTTTGATTACAGAATAAGGAAAGAGTTCTTTGATGCTTTT
The DNA here is from genome assembly GCA_030426105.1 of Bacteroidia bacterium. GTDB lineage: Bacteria > Bacteroidota > Bacteroidia > Flavobacteriales_D > Parvicellaceae > S010-51. Next base: position 15,393 of record JAUHZI010000017.1, read on the forward strand.
GAGTATTCTGAAATAAAAGATGGAGATCTTAATGTTATTGTTACAGTTGATAAATCTGAAACAATGATGATCATGAACTTCGATATTGCTGGTGAGATAACTATGGAGTGTGATATTTGTTTAGGCGAACTAAAACACCCAATAGAAGCTAAGTATCGTCAAATTTTTAAATTTTCTGATGATGAGGATTTAAAACTAGATGATGAGATTACTTATGTTAGATCAACAGAGTTTGAAGTAAATATAGCTTCATTTATTATTGAGTTTATTAACTTGAGTAAACCTAATAAGTCTAGACACGAAGAAGGAGAGTGTGATGAAGATTTATTAGCCGTATTGGAAGAATACTTATTAGTAGAAGAAGAACAAATTGAAGAGAGTATAGAAGAAGAGGAAATTGATCCTCGTTGGAATGCATTAAAAAAATTAAAAAACAAATAATTAAAACCATATACAATGGCACATCCTAAAAGAAAGACGTCGAAGACTAGAAGAGATAAGAGAAGAACGCATTACAAAGCAGCGGCTCAGCAAATAGCAACTTGTCCAACAACAGGAGAGGCTCACTTATACCACAGAGCTCACTGGTCTGAAGGAAAATTATACTATAAAGGTAAAGTAGTAATGGAGAAAGATAGCGCTGCTGTCTAAACCATTCAAAAACGTTACTGAAAATATTTCTAGCCTACTATAATTTATAGTGGGCTTTTTACATTGTGGTAATAACAAATAAATGACATATTTTTACTGAGAATTGGTAGATTTAATGTAACTTTATTATTAAACAATTGAATTATGAAAAAGTATATATTAATTCTGATAGCTTTATTGACTACTTTTTTCTTTTATGCCCAAGTAGCGGAAAAGGGAACGCACAATGTAGATGTGAGTCAATTTAAAGCTTTTGAAAAACAAGAAAAACATTTGTTGTTAGACGTTAGAACTCCCAATGAATATAAGCAAGGACATATAGAAGGAGCTAAGAACTTAGATTATTTTGACAAAGGCTTTAAAACAGAGCTAGGAAAGTTAGATAAGTCTATACCTGTGTATGTCTATTGTAGGTCAGGAGGCAGAAGCGCTAAAGCTATGCAGATAATGAAGGAGATGGGATTTGAATCCATTTATAATCTTAAAGGAGGTTACTTGGCTTGGTCACAACAGTAAAAGAAAATTAGATGAAATTGAATTGGAAAAGTTGGGGGTGGTTGAGAGTTGTAAGATTAATTCTAGGTGTTTCGTTTGTGGGACAAGCAATAGATACTAAAGAATGGTTTTTATTACCAATAGGGTTGTTTTTACTATACCAAGTCTATACAAATGCAGGTTGCGCTAGTTGTGAAACAGATCAATGTTCAATTCCAGAGTAAAATTAAAGTCTTCATTCAATGAATGGAGATTTTTTTTTGTTTAAAAATAAGGCTATTCCCATTAAATAATTAAATTTGTTAGACGCAGTAAATTGATAAAATCTAAACAAATGAATAAAGTAGTTAAAGATGCAGCAGAGGCTTGTAAAGACATTACAAGTGGGGTAACAATTATGCTAGGAGGTTTTGGATTGTGTGGAATTCCAGAAAATTCAATAGCGGAATTGGTAAAAAAGAGTGTTACAGATTTGACTTGTATCTCTAATAATGCTGGGGTCGATGATTTTGGTTTAGGTTTATTGTTGCAGAAGCACCAGATAAAGAAAATGATCTCTTCTTATGTAGGGGAAAATGATGAGTTTGAACGCCAAATGTTAAGTGGCGAGTTAGAAGTAGATTTGATTCCACAAGGAAGCCTGGCAGAGCGATGTCGAGCTGGAGGAGCTGGTATCCCAGCATTTTTTACCCCAGCTGGATATGGAACTGAAGTTGCTGAGGGAAAAGAAGTGAGAGAGTTTAATGGAAAACCACATATCTTAGAATCAGCCTTAACAGCAGATTTTGCCATTGTTAAAGCTTGGAAAGGAGATACAGCAGGTAACTTGATTTATAAAGCAACCGCTAAGAATTTTAATCCGATGATGGCTATGGCTGGTAAAATTACGATAGCTGAAGTTGAAGAATTAGTGCCTGCAGGGGAGTTAGATCCTAATCAAATTCATACACCAGGAATCTTTGTTCAGCGTATTTTTCAAGGAGTTGATTACGAAAAAAGAATTGAGCAGAGAACAGTAAGACCTAAAGCCTAATAAGGTAGAGGGCTAACCCAAGCCGTTATCAAAATTTATGAGGTTTAGCCTAACAAAAAATCGTTGGTCACTTTTTATAGCACTAGCTGTAATTCTATACGTTTGTTCTTGGCCCTTTTTCAATTATTGGTTGAATCCATTTACATGGGATACTTTTGGGTATTATCTTTATTTACCAATGTCATTTATTCACAATGATCTTGGAATAAGCGATTTTTCAATTTTGGAAGAAGTAAAAAAAGAACAATTTATTTCACCAACTTTTTATCAGATAAACAAAACAGAAACTGGACATTGGTTAATTCGTTATCCAATGGGATTGGCTGTATTGCATGCTCCTTTTTTTGGGATAGGGCATCTTTTTGCTAAGTGGTTGGGATATGCGCAAAACGGATTTTCTTTACCTTATCAGATTGCAATTACATCGGGAAGTCTTTTCTACATTTCTAGTTCAGTATTGTTACTAAGGAAAATCCTGTTGAGGTGGTTCAGGGATCATATTGTTGCAATAACACTTTTGCTTTTGTTTTTTGGAACCAACATCATTAGCCAAGTTACGGTAAGTGCAACAATGCCGCATGCCATTCTCTTTTTTGTATATACATTAATTATTTATTGGACAATTAAATGGCATGAAAACAAATCGGTAACGAATAGCCTATTGTTAGGAGGAATTATAGGTTTGGCCGTAATCTCTCGTCCCACAGAAATTGTCTCAGTTTTGATTCCTTTGTTTTGGGGAGTGAAAAATTGGCGTGAATTCAAAGAGAAAATAGCTGTTATATGGAAGCAACACCAAAAACATTTGATTTTCTCAGTTGTGGCAGCTTTTGCTATAATATCTTTACAGTTGATTTATTGGAAGACCTATACAGGACACTTTGTTTATAATTCATACAACAATGTAGGAGAGGGCTTAGATTTACTAGCTCCCCACACATTAAATGTGTTGTTTAGCTTCAAAAAAGGATGGCTTATTTATACGCCTATGATGCTTTTGTCAATAGCAGGGTTTTATTTTCTAAAAAAAGAAAGACCAGCATATTTTTTACCGCTATTTTCCTTTTTTATACTGAATTTATATTTGGTATCTAGCTGGACATGTTGGTGGTATGCAGCAAGTTTTGGCCAACGTGCATTAGTGCAGTCTTATGTTGTTATGGCGATTGGACTAGCATTTTTTATACAGGCATTGTTCAAAATGAAAAAGCTTTCTAAATATACAGCTACAACCTTAATCATCTTCTTTTTGGGATTAAACCTCTTTCAAAATTATCAGTTTAGATTGGGAATTATCCATGGACATCGAATGACTGGAGCTTATTATAAAGCTGTTTTTGGTAAGTTAGCTGTTCAGCCAGGGGAATTTGAACACTTACTATCTTTTAATCGAGACCTGACATTTGAAGAATCTTTAAAACAGTATCGTTATGATATAACTGAGATTTATAAAAATAGCTTTGAATCAGATGAGAATGTTACAACAGAAGAGGTTAAACGAAGCGGGAAGAAGGCCTTGGTAATGAATGAGGCTGCACCTTTTTCTAAGGACTATGCTTCTACATATACGAATTTAACAACGGAAGAGTATTGCTGGATTGAAGTACGGTTTTGGGCGTATCTAACACGTCCTGATGCAAATGTAAACCTTGTAAATACGATTGTTCGATCAGGAGATAATTATGGATATTCAGCAAATAATCTTATCTTAGATGCTAATAATATAGATGTAAACAAATGGAAAGAATATGTTTTTCATTATCAAACACCACACATAAGAAGTGGGAATGACGAATTTAAGTCGTACTTCTGGTATTGTGGCGGAGGAGAAGTTTATATTGACGATTTGACAATAACAAAATATACACCTAAATAAATAAAAACAAATGTTAAGTAAAACTCAAATAGCTCAGCGAATTGCACAAGAATTGCAAGATGGATGGTATGTTAATTTAGGGATAGGAATACCAACTTTAGTTGCCAATTATATTCCAGAGGGAATTGAGGTAGAGTTTCAATCTGAAAATGGAATTTTAGGAATGGGGCCATTTCCTGTAGAAGGTGATGAAGATGCTGATTTGATTAATGCTGGTAAACAAACGATAACAGCTTTGCCTGGAGCAGTTTATTTCGATTCAGCTACAAGCTTTGCTATGATTAGAGGACAACATGTTCAATTAACTGTATTAGGTGCGATGGAGGTGTCTGAAAGTGGTGATATTGCCAATTGGAAAATACCTGGAAGAATGGTGAAAGGAATGGGGGGAGCAATGGATTTGGTTGCAAGTGCTGAAAATATTGTCGTTGCCATGATGCATACAAATAAAAAAGGAGAAAGTAAGTTGTTGAAAGAGTGTTCTTTACCTTTGACAGGTGTAGGTTGTGTAAAGAAAATAGTTACCAATTTAGCTGTTTTAGAAGTTGCTGAAGGTGGTGGGTTTAAGCTGTTAGAACGAGCTCCAGGAGTGTCTGTAGAGGATGTCCAAAACGCTACCGAAGGGAAGTTAATCATAGATGGAGATGTTCCTGAGATGAAGCTATAAACTCATGAAAAGTTTTTGGAGTGGGAACTTAAAAAAAGGAAACGGGTTATTCGTTTTTATTGTATTCCTGATTATTCACCTGTTGCCACTCTTTGCTACAGATGTTCTACTAACATTAGATGGTCCTTCTCATTTGTATAATGCGAAGATATTTAATGAATTGTTAGGTGGAAATGTATTTCTTTCTGAATACTATTTCATCAATACAGAATTAGTGCCTAATTATTTAGGGCATTTAATTTTAAGTTTCTTTTTGTTGTTAATGGGGCCTTTTATGGCGCTGAAGCTTATTCATTTACTATATGTTGTAGGAATTGCTATCGCTTTTAGAAAGTTAGTTTTAACAATTAATCCAGCTAATGGAAAGTTGAGTGTATTAATATTCCCTTTGATCTATTCAGCACCTTTTATCTCAGGGTTTTATAATTTTTCTTTAGCACTAATATTGTTACTGTGGACACTTTATTTCTGGTTTAAAAACAAAGAAAACCGTTCTTTATTGTTTTATATTAAACTAGGGGTTTTGATGCTCTTGACCTACTTTTCCCATTCGTTTACATTTGCTGTTTTGTGTTTGAGTTTAGGAATTATAACCATAGGGGAATATGGACTAAAAAATATGAAAGGTTGGTTCGTTGAAGGAAGTAAAGTTATGATTACAGCTATTATCCCTATAGCATTGGGATTGTCTTTTGTATTAGGGAGAGATTCTTCGCCAAAGTACTTAACTGGGGAACAGCTTTGGGAGCAGCTCAAAGACTTCAAATTTATATTCAGTTACCACAAGGAAACTTCTCATTGGGTACTCATGTATATATTATTTTCTTTGTTAGGGTCTGTACTCTTTAAGGAAAAGAAGTTCTTGCCAATCCTCTATGTGGCTTTGATTTTATTTGGTTTGTATTTTTATTTGCCAGATGGAGTTGGTTATGCTAGTGTCTTTTCAATTAGAACACTGCTACTTAGTTTTTTATTTTTTATTTTGTGGCTAGCTCTCCAAAAAAGAAATCGAATTTTACAAGCTATTTTAATCGCTGTCTTATTTTTTTACCAACATCACCGAATGTCTGAATTAAAAGAATGGATGGTTGTAAAAAATAATAAAGCGAAAGAAATTTTAAAGGTAGGAGACCTTATTCCTAAAAATAGTACAATACTTCCTGTGCGTACTTTAAATACATGGCAGTATTTCCATGTATCAAATTTTTTGGGAGTAAATAAGCCTCAGTTAATTTTGGAAAATTATGAAGCTGCTCACGATTATTTCCCTATTAGGTGGAAAGATAATATAGAACAGTCTGTGAAAGAAGAAAAAGAGCGTATAGAAGAAATAGACTATATTGTTAAAATAGGTTATGCAGCTCCAGATTCTCAAGATGATAAAGATTTTATTCATTATGCGGATTCGATAGGAATAAAGGTTTACCAATCCGATTTTGTGACTTTATACCAGTTAAATACGTTCCGTTAGTATAATCATACAATGAAATTTAAGCCAATTAAATACTTCAAAAAACATAAGAAAAAGAGCTTAGTCTTTTTGGTGTTGTTAGTGTGGTATTATTTTTCATTGCCTAATCAACTATTTGTAGATCCTACTTCTACAGTAATAGAAAGTAGGGAAGGAGTATTGTTAGGAGCTAAAATAGCTGGTGATGGTCAATGGCGTTTTCCACATAACGACAGCGTCCCTAAAAAGTTTAAGACTTGCATTTTGCAGTTTGAGGATGCGTATTTTTATTCTCATCCAGGGGTTAACCCTGTTTCTATAGTAAAAGCAATAAGGCAAAATTTACAATCGAATAAAATAAAGAGGGGAGGGAGTACGATAACTCAACAAGTAATCCGTTTATCTCGGAAAGGAAAGTCGAGAACCTATTTCGAAAAAGTCATAGAAATGATTTTGGCAACAAGATTGGAGTTAAGGCATACTAAGGATAAAATCTTAGCAATGTATGCTTCAAATGCCCCTTTTGGAGGTAATGTTGTTGGCCTAGACGTGGCTTCATGGAGGTACTTTAATTGTAAGCCAGATCAATTGTCATGGGCTGAAAGTGCAACTCTAGCAGTACTGCCTAATGCTCCCAGTTTGATTTATCCAGGGAAAAATCAAGAGAAGCTTATCGTTAAACGAAATCGACTATTGAAGAAGCTTTATCAAAATGAATTGATCGATTCGTTAACCTACGAACTAGCCGTTTTGGAAGAACTTCCTCCTAAGCCTTATCCAATTCCACAAGTTGCTCCACATTTATTGATGCGATTAGACAAGACACACCATGGACAACGGATTCAAACGACCATAGACCATAGTGTTCAACGTGATGTCAATCAAATAATAGAAGAGACTTATTTCAATTTAAGCCAAAACCATATTTACAATGCTGCGGTATTAGTTTTGGATGTACACTCTAGAGATGTGTTGGCTTATGTGGGGAATACTCCAACTAGTAAAGAGCATCAGAAAGATGTTGATATAGTCACTAAACCAAGGAGTACAGGTAGTATTTTAAAACCATTCTTATATGCAGGAATGTTAGACCAAGGAGAGTTGTTGCCCCATCAATTAATACCTGACGTACCAACCCAAATAGCCAGTTACAATCCTCAGAACTTTGATAAGCATTATGATGGAGCAGTCCCAGCTTCTGAAGCATTATACCGATCGTTAAATATCCCTGCTGTAAGAATGTTACAGCGATTTGGCGTAGAGAAATTTCATCATTATTTAACTAAAATGAATTTAAAAGATATTCGTTTTGCTCCAGATCATTATGGCTTGTCCTTAATTTTAGGAGGAGCGGAATCTAACCTTTGGGATGTTACCAAAAATTATGCAGCTTTTGCTTCTACTATTAATCACTATAGAACTTTGGAAAGTAATTATTATACCAATGAATTTTTAGAGCCTAATTTACTAGCGAATACAACGGTTCATTTTGGAGAAAAAACTGAAGAGAAGCCACTGTTTGATGCAGGAGCTATTTATTTGACTTTAGAAACACTCACAAAGGTTAACCGTCCTATGGGTGAAGAGAATTGGGAGTTTTATGATTCAGGTCAAAAAATAGCATGGAAAACAGGAACGAGTTTTGGATTTCGAGATGCATGGGCTGTTGGTACGACAAAAGATTATACTGTAGGAGTTTGGATTGGAAACGCGGATGGAGAGGGGCGTACAGGTTTAGTTGGAGTACAAGCAGCAGCTCCAGTTCTATTTTCTGTGTTTGAACAATTGCCCAAAACCGAATGGTTTAAAATTCCCTACGATGAGTTGGTTGAAGTAGTAACTTGCTCTAAAAGTGGAATGTTAGCTGGGGATTACTGTGAAGAGGTGGATACGATTTGGGTACCAAGAGCTGGAAAGAGGATGGAAACATGCAAGTATCATCGCTGGGTTCATTTAGATCAAGAAGGGAATTTTCAGGTCAATAATAGTTGTTATGATTTAGAGTTAATGCAACATAGATCTTGGTTTGTACTTCCTCCTTTAATGGAATATTACTATCAACAAAAGGACCCTACCTACAAAATATTGCCACCATATAAGATGGATTGCCAAAATAATGGAGAAGCTAAAATGGAATTTATTTTTCCTAAACCGAATACAAAGTTGTACCTTCCTAAAGGTTTTGATGAGAAAGTAAATGATTTAGTACTTAAGGTAGCGCATACAGTTCCAAACGTTACACTGTTTTGGTACCTTGATGATGAATATCTAGGAGAAACCAAAGAAATTCACGAAATAGCCGTTGTTCCCAGTGTTGGCCGGCATTTAATTACTGTTGTCGATGAACAAGGAAATGAGCTGAAGCAATGGACAGAGATAAGCGAATAATTTGGAGAAATAATACCTTTTAAAAATATATCCAATGAAGAACATAACGATATTTATTGTAGTTTTTTTGATTGCTAGAACTTTTTTTTCGCAAGAATCAGTTAAACTAAACTTGCTCAATATAGGGGCTGTTGAGGCTTTTGATAAAGTTGAATTGGGCATAGAGTTACCCCAAGAAATAGAGCAAAAAATAGAACGTTATGTTCAGAGCAAATCCCCTGTTTCTTATGGAAGTAAAGATGCAGGATTGATTAACCCATTTGATCCAGAACAATTAGATATTCGAGTTGAGTTTTGGAGACCTGAAGACAATAGCCGTGTTAAACGTTACCTAAGGTTTGGATTTTATTATGAAGCTTTTTCCATTCGAAAAAATACTGTAATGCCTACCAAAACAGGGCATAATATTAGGGTTAGGTTTTCGCCCCCTACATCGGGGAGTTGGATTTGTAAAGCTAAAGTGTTAGTTGTAGGAGATACTTTAAGTTCGGAGGAGTTTAATTTTTCAGTAAAACAAGAGCAGAATAATACAGGGTTTATGGAGGTTAGTAGTAACCAACAGTATTTTAAAGTTGGGGATTCAGCTTTTTTTCCTGTAGGACAAAATATTCCTTGGCCAGGTGATATATGGTATAATGATCCTAATCCATTGAAACATTATGAGTATGAGAAGTACCAACGTTTAATAACAACTTTCTCTCAGCATGGAGGAAATTATTATAGAATGCTTATTACTCCTTGGACGTATGATATCGAATTTGAAAATTTAGGAAACTATAGTTCACGTATGAAAAATGCTTGGGAATTAGATAATTTGATTAAACATTCCGAAGGATTAGGGCTAAAAATACATTTTAATATGTTGTTGCATGGGGTGCTAGAAAATCCAAGTGTTTATACCATAACAAACTGGGATTGGCCTGGATATGATGATAAGGTTTATGGTGATAAAGCATGTGTTTCAAAAGATGATAAAGGGTATTGTTATCCAAGAGAATTGGGCTTAGAACATCCAATAGCATTTTTTACAAATGAAACGGCTAAACAGTTTTATAAGAATAAGTTGAGGTATATGATTGCTCGTTGGGGGTACTCAACAAGTGTAGGGGTATTTGAGCTGTTTAGTGAGATTAATAATTTAGGGCAACAAGGACGTCTAGAGTTTGATGGTAGGGGCTGCCCAAGTGTCGAAACTGTTACTATTCCTTATGTTGATAGTGTGAAAACCGTTCCTAAAATTGTCCTAACATGGCAACATGAAATGGCTAAGTATATTAAAGAAGAATTGGAGCATGACAATCACCCTATTGCAGTTAGTTACACTGGTGAACCTTCAATTGATGAAGGGGATTTGTCTTATTATTCTCCCTATATAGATATTGCAACCTACAATGCTTATTCTTTTGATCGTAAACAGAATAAATATGCTAGGCTAACACATAAGCTTGAGCGTTATAGAAAAGAGAAAGTAGTCGTAGCGAATTCTATTCTAAAAAAAGATGAATCAAGGCGTTCAATAGGGGTTGATAAACCATTTATGTTGTCAGAAATAGGATCTGGATTGTCTGATTGTGAGCATTCGACAATATGGAAGCAGTCCGTAGTTCTTAGTCCATTCACGGGACTTTCTGGGGTGGCTATGCCATGGTTAAACTATACCGACAACGCAAAGTTGTCGAGGCATTTTGATTTTATTAATCGTTTTATGCAAGATGTAGATTTAGTGAACGGTCAATGGCGTTCGAAATACAACGTAGCTAAATCAAACCTTGTAGAAGTCTATAGTTTACAAGACTTTAAAAATAAAGAAGCTGTAGGTGCACTGAGTAATAGAACTTATAATTACTACACTATGCGTAATGATTGTAAGGAGTGTTTTTGTACTAGAGATGTAGTTCAGGAGCAGTTACAAAAGCTGGTTACGGTTACAAACCAACAAAAGGAAAATACATTAAAGTTGTCTAAAATGGGAACTTTAAAAAAGTATAAGATGTTATTTTATGATCCGCTAATAGGGGAGTTGATTGGTCAAGAAGTTGTTGTAAAATCGAATTGGCTCGGGCAAATTTCAATTCCTTATCCTGATATGAAAGGAGCTGAGCGTCCATTTGTTTATTTTAAAATTAAAAAGAACTAAAGAGGCTATTTTTTAAAATAGTCCCAGCCACTAATAATCATTTTAAAGCCAATATAAAGCATTAAAATTCCGAATAGAAATTTCACCAATAATGGGTTAAGTTTTAATGATAACCTAGAGCCAAAATAGCCTCCAATAACAAATGCTACGGCAATTATTGCTGCATAAAGAATAAATTGATTCGTTACTTGCCCACTTTTGTAGTAATTATAAAAAGCTAAAATCCCAATAGGTAATAACATTGTTGTAAGACTCAAGCCCTGTGCTTCATGTTGGGAAATTCCCAAGGCAAAAATTAATGCAGGTACCATAACAACACCTCCTCCTATTCCAATAAAACCACTTAGGGTTCCAGCTAAAAGACCAATGATAACTAAGCTAACAAATGTTTGTATTTCCATGTTAAAAATCTAAAGAAAGTGATAGGTATCTTACGGGCTTTAACCTGACATTATCGTCGATTCCCCATGCCATATCAAAGCGAACATAATAACCAAATATTTTTGATCGAGCACCAAATCCATATCCATAAGCTATAGGCTCTTTTTGATTTTGGATAATGATTTCATAATTGGCTCCATCAACTATGGTTGTATTAAATGAGTTTTCTGGGTCATAAGGGTTAGTCCCAGTCCAAGCTGTTCCTATATCACCAAAACCAATAAACATTAAATTTTCTAAAAAGTCGGATTTAATTGGTTTTTTAGAGAAGTATTTCACAACAGGGAAACGCAATTCGTTGTTAAGTACAGCAAAAGAGTTACCATTCCTTGTGTTTTGGAAAAAGCCACGCATTGGGGTAGCAATGGTTTGAAATTCATAGCCTTGAGTAGCAGAAGGTATTACTGAATTGTCAAATTTAGCAAATAGCCAATTGTCTACTCCACCCAAGTAGTAAATTAACTTTTGGTTACCAAATGAAGTGCTGGTTGCTAAACGGCTAGCCCAATAAAATGTTCTGTGTATTTTTTGATAGTGACGAACATCAGCTCCCAATACAAAAAAGTCAGTTTGTCTTTTATCCAATTGATGGTTAAACTCCCCCCATAATTTAAAGCGCATTCCATCTAATATATTTAGGCCCTTTTTTCGAACGTTGTCGTAAATAAATTCTAATTTAAGATTTCCGAAATAATCGTTTATAGTCGGAGTATTAAGGCTTATATCTTCAGTACTCAATGTAATGTTTCGATCATATCTTAGTCCTGAAGTTAGACGAGCACTTGCGATTTCATTGAATGGATATTTTAAAGCCTGTTTAAATTCATAAGTCTGAATTTTTTTAACGCTAAACTGTTCTATTTCCCTAAAGCTTCTTCTAGATGCTAGGTATTTTTTGTCTAGTCTTCTTTTGAGGTTTTCAAATGCAACAAGATACTCCGTATTGTTGAGGTTTAGTGGGATTTTAAAACCTCCTATTAGTCGGTAGTCTTCAAATAAGTCGGCTGCACCAACCTGTATTAATTCATTAAAACCAGAGTTTCGATACCCGCCTCCATCATAACGTTGATATGAAGGAGTAAGAAAGGCATTGTCTAACTGAGAAACAACTTTGTTTACCGTAAAGTTAGTGGTGTATAGCTCTTGTCGTGGTAAACGAAAGGTAACAGAATCTTTTGAAGCTTCTTTTTGAGGTTGAATAATTTTTATAGGTGAGGTGTCTTCTTCAAACTTAACCTCAATTTTTTCAACTTCAGGGCTAACGTCCTCATCAAATTGATAGTTGTTGATATCAATAGCATTAGGGTCAATATTGATCGGCTCTGATTTTAAGGTGTTTTTAGGTTTGGGTAAAGCTTGGTTAGAACGTAAAACTCCATCCATAAAATGAGTGAACTTAACATCATCAGAGTCTACTGGTGTATCTTGTTCAAAATTTCCTTTGAAGAATAGATATCGCCCATTTTTGTAGATAGTGTAAGAGTATGATTTATTATGCGCAATTGGGCTGAATTCTATGATGTTACGGTCTAAGTTGGTGAGTTGCTCAGAAACAGAGAAATAGCGATAATGAATACTGGTATCAATACTACTAATGGTGCTATCATAATATGCTCGATAACGGTTGGTAATTCCATTTTCGTTTGATAAATAGGTATAGTTGTTTGTTTTATATTCTGCAGGTTGCGTTTCGTGTGCATGAGGAGTTTTGGTAATACGTTGAAGTCGTAAGCTAGGTTTGTCAACGTTGATAATAAAGATATCATGGTTATAGCCATGTAATTCAATCTTTGGTTTTTTCTCAAATCTTAACGAGTCACTAGTTCGGTTAGAGCTAAAAATAACTTGAGATGCATTATTAACAAATTGAGGATTTAAATCATCATAAATATCATTTGTAATTTGCTTCTGGCTATTCCCAATAGGATTGTAAATGTAAATGTCTGATTGGCCTTTTGAAACAGCCGAGAAAACAATTTTTTTACCATCAGGGCTATAGCTCATGCTTAAGATTTTATGTAGCCTTAAAATATTTCTACTTTGCTTCTTCTTTTCATTTACATCATATAAGTTAAGCTTTAAGTTTCCTTTTCGTTCTTCAGAGAAGGCAAATACACTACTACTAGGGTGCCAAGTTGTAACAGGGTAGGAATAATCAGGAATACGGTCCAAACGATAGCTTCCCTGGCCTATTTTTTTTCGTTTATGTGTCGCTATTTCCTCTACCCACACTTTATATTGTCCCAGCTCATAGGTTACAAATGAAGCGTATTTTTGATCAGGGCTAATCTTAAAATGTTGGTAAGTGGTATAACGCTTTTTCGTTCTGATATCAAGTGGCTCAGATTTTAAGTTCTGTTTACTCATATCATCAAGTTTATAGCGCTCGCTATAATAATGTACAAAATTTGAAGAAATATTATTTAAACTGGCTCCAATAGTAAATAAAAAACCGCTTTCAACACTTCTGCTAATGCGGGTCAAATAAATGATATTAGGAATCATCTTTTCCCCATAAACTGTGGCGATATAATTCCAAAGGGCTATACCAGCTAATTCTGCATCTTCTCCTTCTAACCAGTTTAGGTTCTTGAATTTACCGCTGGCAATAGCATCTTTTACTTTATTGTCAATATCCGTATTCCAATCTTGTTTTAGATAGGCCAATAACCCTTCTTTGAACCAACTTGGTAGAGCAAGCATCGTTGAGCTTTTTATAGCATCTCGCCAATTGCTCCCATACATTACTTTGTTGATAACAACTTCTGAAATTCCCTTTTTGATTTGTTGATCTAAGTGTTCATGCACACCATCAAAGTAGACATATAGTTTGTCGCCGTTGGTTTGAGTTACTCCTCCAATGTTTGAGTTTTCATCGTTTGTTAATCCAATATTACTCTGTCTAAACTCTGATAAGGTATTGTATACGATAATTTGCAATTTATCTTCTAGCTCAACATCAAGCCTTTTTTCGATTTCGGCGAGATGTTTATGTGCAGATTTTGCTGTGTATATAGCATTGGTCTTTCCACTAGCAGTAAAATAAATTTCAAATTCTTGAAAATTATAACGTTGCCACATGAAAGAGTTATATTGTACTCTATTTTGACCAAAAGATTGATTAGAGCCAGTATAAAATTGAGCATAACTGTTTCCTCCTAGCATTAAGAAGAAAAAAAGAAGTGTAGCTATGGTCTGAAAAAGCAATTTCATATGTGTTACTATACAACGTAAAGATAGTTAAAATCGTATGGAAATTGTAAATTTGCATTTAAAGAAGTTGTATAAAGTCATCTTTTAAATAGTGTTTTCATCCCTTTTTGAATATATTCTTTTATTTCCTAGCTGTGACTATGCAATAAAAATGGAACTTTTCCTAAATTAAAAAATGAATAAAAATTTTAACTTTAAGACAACTTTAAACAACGTTAAATTATAGATAATGATAACAGTAGAGCAACATACATTTAATCCTTTTCAAGAAAATACTTTTTTAATTTACGATGAGACTAAAGAAGCTTTGGTCGTAGATCCTGGTTGTTACTTTCCAGAAGAAAAGGAGCGATTTAAACAGTTAATCGCTTCAAAAGGGTTGAACTTGAAGGGGGTTATCAGCACGCATAGTCATTTGGATCATGTATTTGGGAACAAGTATGTAATGGATACTTTTAATGTTGGTTTAACGATTCATAAGGAGGATTTGCAAACATTGAAAATGTTAACACGTACTGCAGAGATGTATGGAATTCCAAATGTTGAGGAATCTCCAGAGCCAACTCATTTTATAGCTGAAGGAGAACAGGTTAAATTTGGAAATTCCGTTCTAGATGTTGTTTTTGTTCCTGGTCATGCTCCTGGTCATATTGCGTTTATCAGCCATGAAGATCAGTTTGTGATTAATGGAGATTGTTTATTTCAAGGAAGTATTGGAAGAACAGATTTACCTGGCGGAAGTATGGAACAGTTATTGAGTAGTATTCGAACAAAGTTGTTTGCTTTACCAGATAATTATATTGTTTACTGTGGGCATGGTCCAAGTACGACTATCGGTTATGAAAAGAAAAATAATCCATTTTTGAAGTAAAATAAGAATGAAAAAAATTGTTTTAATTTTAGGTTTTTTGATGGCTTTTATGGGAGCTTGGAGTCAAAAAAATGTTGTAAAGTTACATTTAGAAAGTGTTGCTTATCAAGCTGTTAATGTAGGTTTTGAGCGAGCTGTAAAAGATAAGGTTAGCCTAGGAGTTAATGTTGGTTATTTATTACCTCGAGAAATTCCAGAGTTTATCTACAAACCTGACTATACAGAAAATTACGTTGATGTGGAGCGATTAAAAAATAATATTACAGGAACAATGTTTGTCCCTGAAATTCGTTTTTACCCTGGTTTAAAAGGAGCTCCCAAGTGGTTTTATATTGGAGCTTATGCGAAAATCAATAATTATAAACTCAGTGTATCAGAAACGTTTAACTATCAGTTTACAGATCAAGAGTATCATGACTTAGATCCTTCGGCAGATTATTATGCTTACGTTGATCATACTAATAAGTCAATAGATGCTACAACAGATTTAGAAGTAAAATTAAGCCAGTTTGGAATGGGGGCTCAACTAGGAGTTCAATTTCCATTAGGTAAGCACTTTTCATTAGACTGGGGAATTGCTGGGGTTGGGTTTAATGTGTTTAAAGCAACAGGAGAACTTTCAGTTGTAGATGTGCCTGTAGATTATGCAAATTACATTGAAGAGGCTGAAACGAATCTTAATGCAGATCTTCAAGATGTTCCTTTTGTTGGCGATAATTTAGCGAAAATAACAGATGAAGGAAACTCAATAAAAGCGAGTTTACCATTTTCTAGTGCTGGTTTTAGAACTTATCTTTCTATTGGTTTTCGATTCTAGTGGGAGTGCTTTTTCGCTTTCTATAAAACAAATCAATACTTACTATGATAGCTGCAAATCCCCAAACTGGGACAGATGCTTTGTCGGTGTCTAAATAATTGTTTAATATCCCATGGGTAAAATAAGTCACTAGCCCAAGCATGACCATCATTAAAATACGTTTGGTAGCTTTGTCTTCTAGTTCAATGTAAAGTTTTGAAGCAGTATAAAAAATAGCAATAACGAGCAATACCATTGACAACGCTCCCAAGATACCTTGTTCTGCGAGTGGGCCTAAATATTCACTATGGGCATTTCCTCCTGTTCCAAAATTAGTGCTAATAATGGTTAAGTCTGCAGGGTCTTGAAAAGGTGCGTATTGGAAGGAGTAGACACCTGGCCCCCATCCAAATATAGGTCGTTCCTCAAACATTCTAATAGCACAGCTCCATCTGTTTAATCGTTCTAAGTTTGAGGCATCAGAGCTTACGTTTGACATTGATTCTATTCGCTCACTAAAGTTTTCAGTAGTGTGTTCAGCATCGTTTTTTTGAATCATATAACTCAACTCAGTAAAGTTGATGATAATAAAAGAACCTAAAACCACCCCAATATACATGAGATACTTAAATTTTATTTTAAAGACGAATAGTAAATAAACCATAAAAGCTCCAACAACACTTAACCATGCAGCTCTAGTGTAGCTATAAAAAAGAGCGACAGTAAATATTAATAAAATAACACCTATCAAGGCTCTTGATATAGCAGTTCGTTCCTTATCTAAAAATAAACTAACAACTATTGGATAAAATAGGGCAATGATAGCTCCATATGAAGTGTGGTCCTTAAAAAATGGAGACATAATCCAGTGGCCAGCTTCTTCACTAAAACCATGTCCAGCATGTTTAATAACAGTAACTAAAAGTACTACTGTTAGAGGGATTAAATAAGCCCATATAAAAGCGGGAATGTTTTTGAAATTGTTTTTAAAAATTTGAATGCCAAAAAAATAAATGGGAATAATAAACCACATTCTTGTTAGTAAAAATTTAAATGAAACAAGTGGCATTTCGCTTGTTATAGCTGTTATAAACACCCAAAACAAATGAAAAATTATAGCCAATGTGATAGGGTGTCTTAGAACAGGGTTTGCCATTTTTTTTTTCTTAAAAAATAGTTTAAATAAGAAAATGCACATAATACCGAAGAGAATGGGCTCTGTAGGTAAATATGCTCCAATACCCCCAATGTCGAGTTGTTCCAAATTCAACGATAAGGGAGTACAGAAGACAGTAAATAGTAAAAGTTTGTCTAAGTTGAAAGCGGCTCCGTAAATGACGATTAAAGCGAAAGGGAGAAGGCTTAAGAAATAGAAGTCTTTGTAAAATAAATAAGCATTCAAAATACTAAAGAGTATTCCAATAATATAGACCCATTTATTTTGTACAAAACTTAACACTTACAATCGTTCAATTTTATGTTGAAATATTTTTATCGCTGTCTTAATTCTTTTATTTTCTCTGAAAATAGCAACAAAATAAAAGCTAAAAACACAGAGACAAAGGTTGAAACTACAACAATTAACCAGCGAATAGGATAAGCTTTTTTCTCAGATGGAGTAGCTGTTTCTACAACAAACTTATGAGAGATACTAGAATGCGCATCTGTTTCAGCTTGTTCGTATGAAGTTTCCATTGTCGAAATACGTTCGGCCAAAAATTCTACTTTTACCTGAAATGCATGTAATACACTTCCATATTTCTCTGTCATCTCAATTTTCTTTAAGTAACGGTCTTTGGTTTCTTTGTCTTTAGCATTTAGCATCGCTTCTGTTAGACCTTGATAAGCTTCATTTGTTACAACCCCTAAGCTAGTTAGTTGTGACATAGTATCCATCAGCATTTTCATTTCATTTTGTAGCTTTTCTAATTTCAATTTTTTAATCTCAAAATCTGGGTAAGCTCTTTGATGAATCATATTGTTCTTAATGCTATCGAATAAGCCTGCAATGTGATTGGCAATTAATGCTGCGGTATCAGGACTTTTATCCATTACTTTGATTAGAACAGCTCCTTTATTGTTACGTTCAAAATTAATAAAATCACTATACGTTTTAGCTAATGTGGTGTTTTTAAACTCGTCATCCTCTTTAATGTCGTAATGTTGCATTAAATTAAATGTATTAACGACATTGTTTCGAATAGGTTCAGAACCTAATATTTGTAGCATTTGTTCAGCTTCTTCCTCTTCCCCAAATTTACTTACACTTTGGTCTTCAGTTATGACTTCAGAAAAGGAAACGGCACTGGCCTTAGTAGGGTATAAAGTTACAGTAGATAAATAACGCTCCTCCATTACTAAAGCAACTATCGAAGATATTATTGCAGCGAGGAAACCGATGATTATAAAGGTCTTTTTGTACTTCCAAATAAAGTCGATTAAATCAATCGCGTTAAAGTCTTGAGTCTTGTTTTCCATGTCTTCTGTATTAAGAGGTGGCAAATGTAATGAAGTTGTTTAAAGTATTCAAATTATACTTACGGTCTTTATTGGTTTCTTTGGGGGTTACAAACTCCGAATTACTACAAATATTGTGTTAGCGTTTAATGAAGTTATTATTTTAACTTTAATAAGTTCAATAATAGAAAATATCAATCCTTTTTCAATATAGAAAACAACTCTTTGAGATTAAACATTTGTGTGATAAAAGCGATTCCTATTCCTACTATACCAAAGAGTAACGTTTGGTAGTACCAACTAAAATTAATGTAATGGGAAAAACAATAGTAAACTCCAATAATAGAGAGAATGAATGTTAGGTTAATACGTATTATTCTTAATGAAGTTGTATAGTTTAATAATTGTTTTGAAAGTATGATTTGTCCCAGCACCGTTAGAGTTTGAGTGATAAGGCTAGCTATGGCAGCACCATAAGCTCCATATTTCGGTATAAGAATAAAATTGAGCACAATATTTAAAACAACACCTCCTAACGCAAGCCAATTTAAAAGCTTTAGATTACCATTTGCTGTTAATAATGTTCCAAAAATATAGGTCATACTTACAGCGATAAAACAGAGTAAGAGTATTCCAAATGAAGCAGAAGAGTGAAGCAGTTCTACTCCTGTTAATTGGTAACGCCATTCAATAATTTCAGTTTTT
>JAUHZI010000159.1 GCA_030426105.1 Bacteroidia bacterium
ATATTTTTGTTCCCTTTCAAATTTTACAACCGTCATCTATAACTGCTGTTTCGTGTGCAAAAAACGTTTTGTTTGTATCCATATATAACAAAAGTAAAAAAACTCAACCAGTTGGTTGAGTTTTTACTTTTTATTCTACCCTAAAAGTAATAGGCAAAGTATATTTTACTTTTACTTCTTTATTATTCTGTTTACCTGGAATAAATTTTGGTATTTTATTTACAACCCTATCAGTTTCTTTTTTTAATTTGTAATGTGGAGCTCTAATTTTAACATCAACTACATCTCCTTTTTTATCAATAATAAATTGAGTTATTATTTTATACTTTCCTGAGTTTAATCCTACTTCTTGTGCTAATTCAGAATTAAAATTACGTTGTATATGCTGTTGTATTTTTCTTTCAAAGCACTTTATATTTTCTTCTTCTGATAGTCCTTCACATCCTTTAAAAACAGGTGTATTTTGAACATTATTAATTGAAACTGGATCATCACTATCTTTGATAGTTTCAGTTTCTTTCAACTCTGTAATTTTATTTAAATCAATAGGTGTTTCATCTACAGGTAAATCTATTACAGTGGTGTTTTCCGTATTATTATCTACCACTTCTGGTTTAAGTACTTCTTTAATTACACGCTCTTGCTTTGGTTTTTCTATTTCTTTTACTTCTCTTTTTACAATAACGGGAGTGTAAAAAGTGCAAACTGTCTCATAAATTTTTGCATTAGTAGGTTCAACTATTGCAATGTCTTTGGCTGTTTCATGTTCTAAAACAAGAAAAACTACAAACAAAGTTAGTACCAAGCCTAACTGTGTAAAAATAGTTGAGAATTTTTCTAATTGCTTTTTAGCATGTTTCTTAGGTGTTTTCATAGTATTATATTTTTATGTTAATACTATGTTAAAAACAAGAAACGTGCCAATAAAAAAGGCAATCCATATGGATTGCCTTTTTATATTTTATTAAAGCTATTACTACTCTACATTAAATGTAATTGGTAATGTATAACCTACTCTTACTGCTCTACCTCTTTGTCTACCTGGTTTCATTTTAGGTATCTTTCTAGCAACTCTTTCTGCTTCCTTCTTTAATCTTGGATGCGGAGCTCTAGCCACTACATTTGTTATAGAACCGTCTTTGTCAATTTTAAATTGAACATAAATTCTTTTCTTTCCTGGAGATAAACCTAACTCATTAGCAAGTTCTGCATTAAAGTTACGTTGAATATGCTTCTGTAACTTTTTATTTAAACATGCTTTCTTTTGAGCCTTTGTTCCACTACAACCTGGAAATACAGGAACTTCCTCAATAATAGCGAATGGTACATCTTCTACCACTTCTTCAACCTCTTCAACCTCTTGAATATCTTCAACCTCTACAGCTTCAGATTCATCAGTTTCAGTTGATTCAATAACAGTTTCTTCAATCTCTTCCTCGTCTTCTACTACTTCAATTTTTTCAGGAGCTGGTGGTGGAGGTGTATTTGGTTTTGGCTTTGGTGGCTCAATCTGAAGCTCAATAGTTTCCTCTTCAATTTCAGAAGCCATATTAGCCATACCTAACTCTCCATACTCTTTATCATATGTCTTATTCTCAATAGCAACATACGTTACAAATAAAGCTAAAACCAAACCTATTTGCATAAATAGTTTACTATAATTTTCTAAGTTTGATTTTGGATTTTTCTTGATTTCCATCCTAAATGTTTTTAATAGTTCGCTAATTTAATTAATTTATTTCAACTTTTACAAGCTTAATCTTTAAATAGCTTTATTTTTCTTAAAAAAAGAGTTATAAACTATGAAAGCTATTAAAATACCAGTCGTGTTTGCCATTATATCTAAAATCTCTCCTGATCTATATGACGTGGTTGTAGCTTGTAAAACCTCAATAATTATGCCGTAAAAAAAACAACAAAAAACGATAATATATTTATTAATTTTTGTTGTTTTTAAAGCTACCAACCATACTAAACTTAACACGAAGTAGACAAAAGTATGCTCTAACTTATCTATGTGATTAATATGTATAGGTGCTTTTCCTAGTTTGATTAAACTAATAATAGCAATACTTATGGTTATTAGTATTGCTATTATAATTATTAGTTTATCCTTTAATAAGTTCTTGATATGCTTCGGCACTTAATAGGTCTGAAACTTGTGAATCGTCTGATAATTTTACCTTTATCATCCATCCATTTCCATAAGGATCTGAATTTACCAATTCTGGTTCATCTTCTAACGCTTCGTTAAACTCTACTACTTCTCCTGATAAAGGCATAAAAAGGTCTGAAACTGTTTTTACTGCTTCTACAGAACCGAAAACTTCTTCAGCATCTAATTCCTCATCTAATGTATCAACATCAACGTATACGATATCTCCTAACTCTCCTTGTGCAAAATCAGTAATACCAATAGTTGCTACACCGTTTTCTACTTTAACCCACTCGTGGTCTTTGGTGTACTTTAATTCTGATGGAATGTTCATTGTAATGATTTTTTATTGTGTTTGTTTTAATTTCCTAAGTTATATACTAAATTAATTCCTGCATTAATGGATTGTCTTGGGAAAGTTGTAGAAACTGCGTATTCAAACGTTTGGTGATTGTAATAAAAAGATGCTGTTAAATTGCTACTTAAATTATAGTCGGCAATAAATTTTAATCCAAATAATTTCTCGCCTCCAGTAATCTGACTATTCTCTTCATCTACACTTCTTATCAACGTTAAATTGTCTCTTAACGAAATATCAGCTCTTAAATTTATATCTCCTTTTAAGGTTTCTTTCTTTCCTGTAAATCTGGTGACAAATTTAACATCTCTAATCTTATATCCAAATCCTAAAACATATTCTGTTCCTTTAATATCTGTTAAAGTATTGTTGTTAAAATTTAACGTTAAAGATCTGTCTCTTCTTATCTCTCCTTTGAATGAAACTGAATTTTTCATTCTAAAATCTACTTTTACTAATGGTGAAAACTCATCAATTAAAGTTGCGGACGAAATTAAGAGTTCTGATTGATAATTACCAGAAGTATTTGTATTTGTTGGTGTATTTGAATCGTACTGTAAATTATTGGTATAATTACCTATTGTGTACGAAGATTTATAGCCATGTGATAAGGTGAACGAAGTAAAGTTTTTCTTAAACCACTTATACTTCATAAATCCGTTATAACGTAGTGTCCAGTTAGGAATTGGTATATTTTTAAAGATCCCTGTACTTACTGAGTTTGGGCTATTTCCTGAGTATGCTGCAATAAATGCTGGCAACATTGCTTGTTGTCCATTTTCCTTAAACCCTGGGTTATTGTTATTTCGGTCAAAATCGTTTGTAGCTATTCCTCTTTCAGTTGCTATTCTATCTGAAATTGTGCTTCTATAGTCTAGGAAATTTTGATATAACGTTTCATTATCTGTAAAAATAGTTCCTAACATAAAATGACTAATACTATAATTACCAGTTTCAAAAGGTTTAATATTCGGGTCTTGTTCAAAACCTCCGTTACCATTTGAAATTACGTCTAACTGTTGCGTTAAATTACTGGTTTGAATTCTGTTTCCACGTAAATCAATAGTTAAATCTCTAAATGGTTTTACAGACACGTTATAATCTAGCTTTTTATACCTTGTTTTAGAATAGTTCTTACTGTAATACTCATCTCCTGAATTTCTAGTAATTAACCATCCATTCTCTATAGCCGTATTTAAAATATCTGTTTGACTACCAAACACAAATCCTAATGTTGGAGCTAATCCTCCATCAAAACCATTTCTTCCTAAGAACCCAACTGAAGGTTTGTACCCTTGTAATAATGTTCCGTTATTTTGAGAATAACTAATTTTTGCTCTTTTTACAGAAGTTAACACATCATATACTCCCTTTCCTAATTTCTGTCCAAAAGTAGCTTTCTTTTTAAGTTTTGCTTTTTGTGCTACTTGATTTCCCCCTAATGTAGCTGTTCCTTTTTGAGTAGGTTGTTTTTTAGTTCCCTTTAATAGTAGTTTATCTACACCAACAATTTTATAAAAACGACCGAAATCTATATTTGTATTTAAGTTATGTGTGTTGGCATTTTGAATCATGTTTCCAACTTGCTCAATATAACTTTGCGATCCTGCTTTCCAATCAAAATCAGCTGTATAACCATAATCTGCATTGATAAAATTCAAGAACGGGAATTTATCCAATGGTAGTTTATAAGTTGCATTTAACTTCTGGTGATAATTATCGGGTCTTCCTATACTGAAAAATTGATCGTAAACTTCTAATTGTTCATCTTCACCAAAACTATCATATATGTAGTTGTTCGCTGCATTGAAGTTTAATTGTAGCGACTTAGTTAAATCAAAACCAATTGTATAATCCCAATTAAATAAAAATCTTCGTTGAATTAACTCTGGCTGTGCAGGTAAAGGATTAACAGGGTCAATAATTAGGTTTCTAGATTGTTGACTATTATAGTTTCTGTTAATTCTTGAGTTTAATGCTATTGTTTTTGGTACTGGATTAAAGTTTAGATCTCTTATAAATTGTAAGTATCTATTTTTAAATCCTTCTGATTTTTTAAATGGTTCTATATTAAAAGGAACGAATGTAAAATTATAACTAGCCCCAGCCATTACATTTTTATTCACATAGCTTTCAATATTGTAATCTTTGTGAAACTCTTCACTATGTGCATAAGAAGCAGAGAAATTCTCTACATCATAAAATTTAGGTTTCTTCTTACTCTCTGGATTTCTATTCTTTTTTACATTGATAAAACTAATGCTTTTTCTTCTTGTATAATCTTGAGCATTTTTACTATTTGGGTTTTTATCAATTGCATCTTCTAATTCTACGTCTTGGAATTGTGGGTCGTATTTTGGATCTCTAAATTCTTCTCCATAGCTGTAACTCATCGGCACTTGCATGTTCCATTTTTTAGGCATCATTTTACCTAACTGAATATTTGTAGCTACGCTATATTGTTTTATTTCTTCAATGCTTCTTTGTTGTACACGATCTTCTACATTACCAAAACCTATGGTTGACATTCTTCCTGCTAAAGACACATTCATCACATCGGCCATATTAGCATCTGCATTTACCACAGCTGCCCATCCTCCTTTATTATCAAAACCAACAGCACGTAATTCATTAAACCAAACTTCTACAGTTTTCTCATCGGCAACAGTATTTTTCACCCCTAACATTACAGTTCTTACTTGTGCTAATGTTGGATTACCTCTTACAGAAATTTTTAATCCGTTAGAACTTGTTGATGAATACACATCAGTAAGGTTACTACCTGTAGGTCTTTCAATTTTTAAGTTAGCTAATTCTTCTAACGGAATATCTAAATTATTTTCTTTAGGCCAAACATCTAAAGATGATGCATTTGATGTAGATATTTTTAATGGTTTTTCTACTTGGTAGTAGTTATCGTTTAAATCTGTACCTAAACGTATAATAGCAACCATTTCATCATCATTAGCTCCTGTTGCACTGTTTTGGTTTTCAGCATGTAAAAACATACGTAGTTTTTTATACCTACGCATATCAATACTAATATTTTTATAAATCGTCCTAACTTCGTCTGCTTCTAAGTCAGTTACCTTTAAAGTTACAGATTGCTCATTTTGACGTTGAATTCTATTCGTTCCTTGTAAACGTTCTCTTTGAATTCCTGGTGGTAACTTATAACGATCTTGATTTTGCTCAATACTTACTACACCAACCTCAAACTTGTTTAATTCATCTGCGTCTAAATCCTCAGAAGGAATACTTGTATCTGGTAATGTTTTTGTGTAACGCCTCCAGTCTCCTCTTACCAATTCTAATTCACCAAAACGTAATACTACTGGCATTTTGAATTGTGTTAAAAACATTCTTATAAAACGGATACTATTAAAATCGGTAATTCCATTAATTTTCTGAGCATCAGTAACATTTCTAACTGGTATTCTAAATTGATACCATTTAGTGCTTCTTGTTGCTCCGTTTAAAAGTGTTACATTTTGTGTTTTAACATCAATAATATGATTTTGTCCTAATACTAAATCTGTTTTATTTAAAGAAACCTCATACTCAAAATAACTATTTACAGGATTCATTGTTTGATCCTTATTAATATCTTCTGTATCTGGGTAAGTGGTAGATGACGTCGGGTAAGATTCTCCTGATTGACTTGCTGTGGGTGAGTTACCTTCAGTTCCATTAAAGTTTTTATATCTAGATAAAACTGATGGGTTAGTACTTTCAATAGCTCCACCTCTAAAAAACTGGAAGTTATCTCCAGCAGGGTCATCTAATCCTGCAAATGCAGGGTACTTTGCTCTTTCCTCCTCATCGTTTAATCCATCTAAACCAATATCTTGGTTGGTTCTTGCATCATTACTAGAGTCAAAAGCATACAAAATAGAAGGGTTTATAGGTGTATCTCCCCAAATAGATGTTTGAATGTTACCTCCGTCTGCCTTTTGTCCATCAGCAGGAAGTCCATTTTCATACTGCTTTTTACCATCTTTTAAAATATCTTCAGAAACATTACCTAAGTTTATAAATAACTTTCCTACTTGGTTCGTTGGATCATTTGGATTAATTCCAGCTGGTAGGCCTTCTTCAGTTGTTATTGAGTAATTTTCATACGGGTCCATTAACCAAAACTGGATATACTCAACATTTGCTTGTTCAAAATTGTTTGTAGTTAACGATCGCATAATACCTCCCCAACGCTCCTCAGCTGTAACGGTATTTGCATTCTCATTATAGTTATACGGACCTCTTTCTGCTGGGTAATAAGCTAAATCTAAAGTTCTAACTAAATTTTGTTGTGTAATATCTAAGTCTGTATTCGGAAATAATTCATTATAGCGAATTTGACGTACCTCGTCTCTAGATAGTTCATTTTCATCAATATTATCTGGCCTATTTCCACTACCATAAAATAGTTGATCAATATTATACCAAGCTAATTTTCCTCTTTTGTAATTGTATTCTAAACCAAATGTTCCTCCATCAAACCCTTGTGATTCTGGTGTACTTGCCAAAAACCATTGTTGTGGTGAATTTAAATTGATGGGTATTTGTGAAGCTTCAAAATCATCTAAATACGAAGTTGCAGTACCATCTACATTAATTCCACTAGGAGATCCTGGTAATAAATAAGCCATATCCGCTCTAACCGAAACATTAGACGGAGCTTCAGTTTCAACAAAAGGTAGTTTATTTGCTAGCTTTGTTAAATATGGTACTTCCGAAGAGTAATCTAAGTTCAAACCTAACATGATATTATCTATAGGTTCTCCTCCTAAATTAACTTTTGGCGTAATTGGTTTTTCACTAACATTTAAAAAAGTTCCACCTAAAATAAAATCTTCAGAAAAACGGTGTTCAACATCTATTCCTATAAATGTTTTTCGCTGCTGGTTAAAAAATGTATTATTTTCTACAGATGCATTGATT
>JAUHZI010000018.1 GCA_030426105.1 Bacteroidia bacterium
GTTCTTATAATCTTGTGGAGCTCCTAGATGATGAATTGCCATCTTAAAAGGCATTTTTAATTCTTTGATATGATCCCACTGGTTAATGAAATGGAACATATTAGTATACCAGTAGTTAAAGCCACCAATACCATCTTCAGCAAATTGAGTCATCACTTTTTGAGCCGTTTCAGTATCTTTCATAAAAAAGTTTAGAAACGTTCCTGAATCTCCTTCTTCGTCTACTTTAGCTCTAAATGACACTCCTTCAATTTCAGCCAACAACCCTTTTAAATAAGCCTTACTTCTTCTATTGTTATTTCTAATTGTTTCGATTTTACGCATTTGCGCTAATCCTACAGCTGCATTTAATTCTGAAATACGGAAATTCGTTCCTAAAATTGGGTGCTGCTCCATACCTCTATTATCCCCAATATGATCATGTCCATGATCTGATATTTGATGCATATAATCGTATATCTGTGCATCATCAGTGATACATAAACCACCTTCTCCTGCTGTAGTTATTTTAAAGAAATCAAAACTAAAAGCTCCAGATTTTCCAAATAACCCTACAGACTTACCTTTGTGAAATGCTCCTAAAGCTTGTCCAGCGTCTTCTACTAATACTAAGTTATGTTTTTCTATAACTGGCATTAAAGTATCCATATCAGCTGCTGCTCCACACATATGCACTAATAAAACCGCTTTTGTTTTCTCAGTTACTACCGCCTCAATTCCCTCAGCTGATAAACATAAGGTCTCATCTACTTCAGCAAAAACAGGTAAGGCTCCTTGCCATAGGATAGCTTCTACCGTAGCAATATATGTAAAAGGTGTTACGATAACTTCGTCTCCAAATCCAATTCCAGCAGCTGACAAAGCTGTTGTAACAGCAGTTGAACCACTAGAAACCATATGCGCATGCTTTGCTCCAGTATATTCTTTTGCTAATGTTTCTAAATCTCTAGCTTTCCACTTCCCATCTCTTAAATGTTCGTGGTTATAACGAAACAAACATCCTGTTTCTAAAACTTCCATTACTTCTTTTCGCTCTTCAGCTCCAAATAAATCAAATCCTGCCATTATTATTGTTGTATTATCTTATAAATGTACGATGTACAAAGTTTTCTTTTTTTTGCAAAAGTAATCTTTTATGCAGGAAATTGGTTACTAAAAAGTTAACGTTTTTATTTATTTATTAACTTTACCTGCATGAATATTATTATTACAGGAGCTTCTAGAGGCATTGGATTTGAAACGGCAAAAAAATTAGCAAAAGTGCATAAAGTTTATTGTTTATCGCGAAATATAGAACCTCTTCTAGCACTTAAAAATGATAATATTATACCTATTTCATTTGATTTAGTCACTTTTGACCATCACCAATTAGATGCAGTTTTTAAAACGGTTGATTCTATCGATGTTATCATTAATAATGCTGGACTCTTGGTTAATAAACCTTTTATGGACATCACACCTATTGAACTACAAAACATGTACAGTGTGAATGTGACGAGTCCTTTTCGTTTGATTCAGTATTTTTACCCTAAACTAACGAAAACTGCTCATATTGTAAACATAAGTAGTATGGGAGGAGTACAAGGAAGTGCTAAGTTCCCTGGTTTAAGTGGTTATAGTTCTTCTAAAGGAGCAATGACTATTTTGACTGAATGTTTGGCTGAAGAATTTAAAGAAACTGGTGTTCGAGTAAACTGCTTAGCACTAGGAGCCGTTCAAACTGAAATGCTGGAAGAAGCTTTTCCTGGTTATCAAGCGCCTTTTAGCCCTGAAAAAATGGCGAACTATGTAGCTGATTTTGCTATTAATGGTAAAGATTTTTTTAACGGAAAAGTGATGAATGTAGCTGTAAGTACTCCGTAAAGATAACTAGAATAGAGAGGATAGAAAATAGAGGATAGAAGAGGGAGAAGAGAAGCTAGATGAGCTTTTACTTTACTTCATAGATTGTTTCTATTCTTTTTTCCATAAGGCCTTTATTTCCTTTTACTTTTACCGTGTTTTTCATTTTGATTTTATTCATCTAGTTTGCAGGTCCAAATAATTTGTTTGTTTTATAATCGAACTCTGAAAACTCTCCCTTCTCCCTCGCCTGTTTCAACGAGAATTCCAAACAGTAAACTTACTACTACTACAGATCTTAAGTATAAGATATTCATTGACCTACATAAAGGTTATCAAGGCGATTGCCAATACAGAGCTAACAATCCCAATCCAGTTTGACCTAGACAAGTTTTCTTTGTAAAAGACAATTCCAATTATTGCTGACAACACTACAACTCCCATACTTACAATTGGAAACACTACACTTGGATGTAATCCTGAGCTATCTAATGCCTTAAAGAAATAAATTAATGATCCATAGTTTGGTATTCCTAAAACAATTCCACCTATTACATTTTTATATGAAAAACGCACGCCCTCTTTAAAACTTCTTCCAATTAATATAATAACTCCGCACATTGCTGCCATCATAAACAAAACTGAAAAAAATGCTGGCGATTCTCCGTTGCCAATTGAGTTCTTTTGAGCATAATTAAATACTGAGTCTGCGATTCCTTGCCCCACAAAAACTAATAATATTAACCATACATATTGTTTATTGAACGTCAACTTTCCATTCTTAGTAGATGACAAATAGATTCCTAATAAAGCTAAAACAAAAGCTATAACTGTCCAGATTGTAATATTTGCATTAGGGTAAATAGCTAACGCTATAGTTACTGGAATTACTAGAGACATTTTATTAGCTACAGTTGTAATGGCTATACCTACTTTCTGTGTTCCCGTAGCATACAAATTAAATACAATAATAAATAAACTACCTACTATCATGGCATGATATAACCACGCAGCATTGAGGACATAATCTAATGTTATTGCATTTGTACTATTCAATACTCCTAATGTTCCAGCAGTAAGGTAATTGACGATTAATGCTTGTAGGTTATCTACATTATAGCGATTAAAAAACTTAAATATTATTATTAAAATATTGAATAATAATATTGTAATAAAAAGGTTGATCATTGAATATTGTTACAGTTGATTAAGAATGATTATTAACGATTGTAATTTGATCTTTACCATAAGAGGTTTTCTCAAACTCTTCAATAGTTAATTGAGGAGCTTTTACCCCTTCATTGAAAAAGGTATTCCCTGTGTAAATTCGGGCTTCATCCCACTTATCTTCATTAATAAACTGTTGTAAAGTATAAGCTCCTCCCTCAACTAATACAGACTGAATATCCTGTTGATACAACCAATCTAAAATAGCATCTAAAGCTACTGAGAAATCTATTTTCACAAACCTTAAGTGTCCCTCTTCCTTATCAAAACTCTCATTAAAAATAACTGTTGAAGCTTCAGGACTAAACACATTGTGGCTTAATGATAACTCGGCTTTTCTATCTATAACTAACCTCAAAGGACTTTTTCCTAATATTGTTCGAACAGTCAACTTTGGATTATCATTTAGCACTGTATTTTTCCCTACTAGAATAGCCATTTCTTGACTTCTCCATGTATCTGTCAACTGCTTGGTTTGAGGTGTGGTAATCCAATTAATTTTTGGACTCTCATCTTCTCTTTTGATGTCAATATAACCATCTAAGGTCTGGGCCCACTTTAATATGATATAAGGTCGTTTATTTTCATGAAAGGTAAAGAAGCGTTTATTTAGTTGTAGTGTTTCTTGTTCTAGTACTCCAACTGTTACATTCACACCTGCTTTTCTCAACTTTTCTATTCCTTTCCCCGCAACTTCAGCAAAAGGATCAATACAACCTATTACAACATTTGGAATGCCCTTTTCAATAATTAAATTGCTACATGGAGGTGTCTTTCCAAAATGGGCGCATGGTTCCAAGGACACATATAAAGTGGCTGTCTTAAACAACTCGGGGTTTTCAACTTGATTTATAGCATTTACTTCTGCATGTGCCTCTCCATACCTAACATGATAGCCTTCTGCTATAACTTTACCTTGATTTACAATAACACACCCAACCATAGGGTTAGGAGCTACAGACTTCAGCCCTTTTTGAGCTAAATCTATACAGCGTTGCATGTAAATTTCATCCTGACTCATCATATAGGAAACAAAAATACAAATTAATCTTTTGGTTAATTAAAATAAATCGTCTCCTTATTGTCATTTACCACTTTTACATTCTTGTTTTATTAAGAATATAACCTAACTTTATCTTCTTAATTGTTTGCTACATCTAAAAAACTATTGATATGGAATTTAATAATAAGAAACTGGAAAAGACCTCTAAACTAATTAATTATGTCATAGCTATCCTATTATGTGGTTTTTTGATTTCCCTTTCTAACAAGCTGATTGATGATGTTGATCAATGGGAAGAAATGCCTACTGTTGAGCAATTTGAAAATCATACTTTTATCGATAAAAAGAATGATGAGATCAAAAAAGTAAACACCAAAATACAGCATAAACAAGAGAAACGTTTAAACATTCAGAATACTCTAAAAATTGTCAATAATAATTATGCTAATGCTAAACGTTCTTATGACAATTGGTTAGAAGCTCGAAAAACTGTGGGTTCTCCTAATGAAGATAAAGAGGTACTTTCAAGAGCAAATGAATTGGATGAGTACTATAAAACTCAACAAGAGTGGAGGGAAGAACTCATAATCATTAATGGTGAAATAAAAAAACTAAATCAGGAAAAGAATGAAATTGAGGTCCTTATCTACCAAGAAAATGAAAGAGCTTACCAAGAACGAGAAAAGGCAATTAGAAAATACGATTTAAAAGTATTTTTGATCCGTTTACTCTTTATCCTTCCTATCTTATTACTAGGGATTTATTTTATTATTAAATTCCGTAAACATAAGTATTGGCCTCTATTTTTGGGGTATGTTCTCTTTTCCTTTTATGCTTTTTTCTTTGGATTGGTACCTTACCTTCCAAGTTATGGAGGATACATTAGATATACTGTAGGAATTATACTCAGTATATTATTTGGAGTATATGCAATCAATAAAATAAAAGCTTTTATTGAGCAAAAGAAAAAAGAACTTAAAGTATCAACGACTGAACGTGCTAAAAAAGTACAAACTGAAACTGCTGAAAAGGCATTAGACAACCACATGTGTCCATCATGTGGTAAAGACTTTATTGTTAAGAAATGGGATAAATCTGTTAGCAATAAAGATAAAACAAGTACCTATGGTGTAGTCACCAATTTTTGTCGATTTTGTGGACTTGAATTATTCAAAAAATGTAACAACTGTGGATCTGAAAACTTTGCTCATTTACCTTTTTGTTCCAATTGCGGGGATCCAATCAATGAGGAGAAAGCACATTAAAAAGGTCTTTTTAAACCAAATTTTCATTTTTTACACGATAACTTTAAGCAACTTCAGTACCTTTACATAACTTTTAGAATCTGTTTAAAGTTCTTTTTATCATTGGGTTAATTTTCCCAAAACATTATCACTATAACAGTGATTGATGAAAACTAATAAATATAAATACATGAAATATATTATTGCCATCGATCAAGGAACAACAAGTTGTAGGGCTATATTATTTAGTCAAAGCGGTGAGGTTGTTGGTGTTGAGCAAGAAGAGTTTACACAAATATTCCCTAAATCTGGATGGGTTGAACATAATCCTAATGAAATATTATCCACGCAGCTAAAGGTGCTTACATCTCTTTTAGAGAATAGAAACATTTCGCCAGAAACTATTGACTCTATAGGAATCACTAATCAAAGAGAAACTATAGTTGCATGGAATAAAACGACTGGTGAACCAATATACAATGCCATTGTTTGGCAAGATAAACGAACAGCTGATTTCTGTGAAGAACTCAAAGCTGAAGGACATCAGGACTATTTTAAACAAACGACAGGTTTATTTATCGATTCTTATTTTTCTGGAACAAAAATTCATTGGTTATTAAAAAACTGTGAAAGTTCTGAAGCTTTGTTACGACAAAACCATCTTATTGTTGGTACAATAGACACTTGGTTAATTTGGAACCTGACAAACTCAGAAGTACATGCCACTGACTATTCCAATGCATCAAGAACACTGCTTTTTGACATCAACAAATTGGATTGGGACCAACAAGCTTTGGATTTGATGGAAATCCCTAAATCAATTTTACCTCAAGTTAAAAACAGCTCAGATGATTTTGGATACTGGGAGTATAAAGGGGTAAAAATTCCTATTAGGGGGGTAATTGGAGATCAACAAGGAGCCCTTTTTGGACAAGGATGTTTCGAAGTTGGAGATGCCAAAAACACATATGGCACTGGGTGTTTTATGCTTATGAATACCGGTACAACTCAAAAAGTTAGTCAACATGGTTTAATCAACACGATAGCATGGGGAATAGATGGTAAAATTGAGTACGCTTTAGAAGGAAGTATATTTATTGCAGGTGCAGCGGTACAATGGCTAAGAGATGGGTTAAAAATTATAGAATCCTCTTCTGAAACAGAGAGCTTAGCTAACTCAATTGAAGACGATAGTAATGTTGTTGTTGTTCCAGCATTTGCTGGTTTAGGTGCACCATATTGGGATATGTATGCTAGAGGAGCCATCTTTGGTTTAACTAGAGATACTGGCATACCTGAATTAGCTAAAGCCACTCTTGAATCACTTGCTTTTCAAAGTAAAGATGTTTTAAAAGCAATGGAAAAAGATGCTGGAGTAGAACTAAAAACACTCAATGTTGACGGTGGAGCTACAGCTAACAATTATCTTATGCAGTTTCAAGCTGATATTCTCAACACCCCTGTAGTAAGGCCAAAAACTATTGAATCTACTGCGCTTGGTGCTGCATATATGGCAGGACTTAACACTGGGTTTTGGAGTATAGACGATCTAAAATCTCTAAAGAAAATTGACCGAACATTCACACAAGAAATGGCCCCAAATAATGTTGAAAAAAAATATAGCATGTGGCAAAAGGCTGTGAAACGTTCTATGAATTGGATTGAGAATTAATAGATTGATAGGATGAGATTATGATAATTACAATGTTCACTCATTCTATATCAAATCTTAAAAAGCATATCGTAAAATAAATAAATGGAGGGATTAAAACATTATAAATTCAACTACGCCAAACGAGAAGAAGTAAAAACAACTTTAAAAACGAAAACATTTGATATTGTTGTTATTGGAGGAGGTATAACAGGTGCTGGAATTGCTTTAGATGCTGCTAGCCGTGGTTTAAGTGTAGCCGTAATTGAAAAGCAGGATTATGCTGCTGGAACAAGCAGTCGTTCTACAAAGCTAATTCATGGAGGATTACGCTACCTCAAGCAAATGGAAGTTAAATTAGTTAGTGATGTTGGAAAAGAAAGAGCTATAGCGTACAAAAACGCACCTCATTTAGTTGTCCCAGAGAAAATGTTATTACCACTTGTTAAAGGTGGGAGCTTAGGTAAGTTTTCTACCAATATTGCGCTCTGGTTCTATGATAGACTTGCTGGGGTAAAGGGTAAAGACAGAAGAAAAATGCTTTCTAAAACTGAAACTTTGGAAAAAGAACCACTTTTGAGAGATGACATTTTACTGGCTGGTGGATACTATGCAGAATACCGTACTGACGATGCTCGCTTAACCTTAGAAATCTTAAAAACAGCATATACTTATGGGGCTTTATCACTCAACTATTGCGAAGCATCAGCTCTAACCTATGAAAATGAAAAAACTAATGGTATTATCTGCCAAGATTTAATCCATAATGAACAATTTGAGATTAAAGCTAAAAAGGTAGTCAATGCTGCTGGTCCATGGTGTGACCTTATCCGAAAAAAAGATGATTCTTTAAAAGGTAAACGCCTTCATTTAACTAAAGGGGTTCACTTAGTATTTCCTAAAGAAAAATTCCCACTACAACAAAGTGTATATTTTGATGTTCCTGGAGGTCGTATGATTTTTGCAATTCCACGATTAGGAGTTACCTATGTAGGAACTACAGACACCAATTATAGCGATCAATTAGAAGAACCTAATGTTACCAGTGAAGATGTTGATTATCTATTAAAATCAGTAAATAATCTTTTTCCAAAACTTGATTTAACCATCAATGACATTGTTTCTTCATGGTCTGGGTTAAGACCATTAATTCATGAAGAAGGAAAATCTCCTTCTGAACTTTCAAGAAAAGATGAAGTTTTCATTTCTGATTCTGGACTTATCACAATAACAGGAGGTAAATTAACCGGTTATCGATTAATGGCTAAAAAAATAGTTGATTTAGTCAGCAAAGAAATTGGAGCTAAGTTGCCTTGTAAAACTGATACAATAGTTATTAATGGAGGTGACTTTAAAAACCCTGACGAAGTATACCAGTACATAAACAATGTTAAAACTAAACTAAGAACTGCAAAAATACCAGAGGTAAAGGCTGAGTACTTGGTTAGAAATTATGGAAAACAAACAGAGATTATACTGGATGATCTTTTTTCAAAAAAGCGAGGACACCTCATTGAATCTGAAATATGGTTTGCTTTGAATTATGAAGGTATTTGTACGCTTGAAGATTTCTTTAACCGACGAACAGGGAAATTAAACTTTGATCCTACCAGTGTTTTAAGTGAAGTAGAAATTGTGCTTCCGATTGCAAAAAACTACTTTGATTGGGATGAAAACGCAGCAGAAAAACAAATTAAAGCACTAAAGAACAAGTTAGCAATGAAAACAGACTTCGTGTAAGCATTATTGTGAAACAAGATGGAGCTACTTTAAAGCCAATTACAGATGAAAGAACACTCTAGACTTTCGAGGTTGACCTCTATCGTTACTCAATTACAATCTAAACGAATTGTAACTGCGAGCGCTCTTGCTAAAAAATACAATGTAAGTGTTCGGACTATATACAGGGACATACGTGCAATAGAACAATCTGGTGTACCTATTGTTACAGAAGAAGGCAAAGGATATTCTTTAATGGAAGGGTATCGTCTTCCCCCCATTATGTTTACTGAAGAAGAGGCAAATGCTTTGATAACAGCAGAGCAATTAATCCGAAAAAATAAAGATCAATCACTTGTTGATAATTATCAAAATGCAATTACAAAAATAAAAGCGGTACTAAAGCATTCTCAAAAAGAAAGTGCTGATCTACTTACAAATCGCGTTTCTTTTAGAGCAAATTTGCAGGCTGAAAGTACTAGTCATTACTTAATGACACTCCAAAGCGCTATTACTCAGTTCAACTTAATAGAACTTGAATATCTTTCATTAAAGCAAGAACGCTCAACAAGAATGGTGGAACCTTTTGCTTTATATAGTACTCAAGAAAATTGGCTACTCATTGCTTTTTGTCATTTACGAAAGAGTTTTAGAGTATTCCGAATTGATTTCATTCAAAAGCTTACCGTAACAAATGAATATTTTGAGCCTCACGATATGACAATTCAAGAATACTATGAAAAAGAATATAAAAAATTCTACCCTACCCCTGACATACCCTTGTCAAAACGTGAGCGTAGTTTTGTTGTGAACTTAAAAAATACAACTATGAAGAAACAACAAATTGAAAAATTCCATATTGTTGGGATATGGGTAAAAACTACAAATCAAAACAATCAAGCTAAAAAAGATATTGGTGAATTGTGGCAAAAGTTTATGGGAGCGAACTTATCAGAGAAACTCCCCAACATTAAAAACCCGACGATCTATGCTGTTTACACTGAATATGAGGGTGACCACACTCAACCTTATACAACTATTTTGGGTTACAGTGTAGATTCACTTGACAATATTCCTGAGGGAATGAAAGCAGTTACAATAGAAAAAGGAGTTTATCATCAATTTACAGCCAAAGGTGATTTAACAACCAATGCTGTTGTAGATGTATGGAATAATATATGGGACATGGACTTAAACAGAACCTATACAACAGACTTTGAAGTATATGGAGAAAAGGCAGCTGACCCTAAAAATGGTGAAGCTGAAATTTATATCGCAACGAAATAACAATAACTAGATAAAGGGTTAAATAATTAAATTATTTAACCCTTTATTTTTTCTATACATTTGATAAAAAAGACAATATCCCATTATTTGAAATCAGATTACAGAAGAATCATTACCTTTGCACAACTTTTTTAATTCACTTCAAAAAAAAGAGAAAGTATTATGACAATGAAATTTTATAAACTGCTTTTAATATACCGTTTACAAATTGGGCTTGCTTTGTTAGCATTATCAGGCGTACTGGCATATATTAAGAGTTGGGAATGGTTTTGGACTGCTATTATTTTAGCGGTTATTGCTATTGTTTCCCACTTTATTTTTGGCCCATTACGTTTAATT
Organism: Bacteroidia bacterium; assembly: GCA_030426105.1. Lineage (GTDB taxonomy): Bacteria > Bacteroidota > Bacteroidia > Flavobacteriales_D > Parvicellaceae > S010-51. The sequence goes on from JAUHZI010000018.1 coordinate 10,313, forward strand.
CAAGAAGCGATTCAAAATAACGATATGGCATTGGCTCAAAAATATATGAAAACAGTTTACTTTCCTCAACTGTTGCTAAAGCCTATTCGTCAAGGGTTTTACATGTTAAAATCGAACATGGCTATGACTAATCAAGATTTTAAAAGTGCTGAAGATTACATGCGTAAAAGTATGAAAAGTAAAAGTAAGCTAGTTGGAGAGGAAAGTGAAGGTGCATCACATTTACAAATGGGAATGATTGCTTTACAAAATGGGAAACGAGCTGAGGCTAGAAAGAACTTAAGGTTGGCTTTAGAAAAAGGATTACCAGATAAGGATACCAAAGCAGCAGCTTTGATTCAACTATCAAGTATTGAAATTCAATCGAGAAATATTAATATGGCTCGAAACTACTTTAAAAAAGCAAAACAACTTAATCCTCAAAGTCCAGAAATTAAAGCTCAAATTGCTCAAATGGATAAATATATTCACCGAGCAGGAACAAGATAATTATTGACAAATTGAATTTTGAAGGGGGCTTATTTGTATATTACAACATGTCCCCTTTTTTCGTATCTTTTATTAAGGTGATCTCGGTATTTGATTTGCCATACGTATGCTCCATCTTGGACTGGCTTATTATTAACCATTCCATCCCATCCAATTGACGATTCATTTCCTTCATATATTATACTCCCCCATCTGTTATAGATATAAAACTGATACTCTTCTAGTCCAAATGTAACTGGTTTAAAGAAATCATTATTCCCATCTCCGTTAGGAGTAAAAGAATTGGGAACATACAATAAATCATTGGGCTCGACATAAACTGTTTTTGTTATAGTATCTTCACAACCATATAGGTTAACAACTGTTTGTTGTATTGGTATTGTACCCATACCATTTATACTATAGGTAGGGTTTTCTCCATAAATAGTATTTCCTTCTACAACGTAATACATATTAGAAATATCTCCTAGAGATAAATCTGTTATTTCTATTTCTGGAAAGAAGATATTGGTTGCTTCAGGTGAGACACTAAAGTTTGCTTCTGGACGGGGATATACTGTAATGGCTTCAGGTTTACTCAATGTCAGAGTCTCTAAACACCCTTCATTTGTTGTTAAACTAAAAGTAACATCATAAATTCCTTCTACTTCATATACATATGATGGTTCATGCTCTGTTGAAGTCACCCCATTTCCAAAATCCCAAAAATAATCTACATCCCCCCATGCTATTGACTCATCAATAAAATCAACAGCAAGTGGCATACACCCCATAGTATCAGACAACCTAAAATTAATTACTGGTGAAGGAAAAACCTTTGCTGTATCTATATAAATTGCTGTACAACCTTCATCAACGACAGTCGCAGTAACAGGATAATATCCTTCTACAGAGTAATTGATATTCGTAGGATGTTCAGATATACTTGTTATAGGGGATGATGGCCCACCAAAATCCCAACTAAAACTTGCTCCACTTGTGTAATTTCCAGACAAAACAAAATCAAAAGAATTTGTTGTGATACATTGAGGGTTCAGATTCGTTGAAAAGCTTGGGTCTATAGGCTCTTTTACTTTAAAAGTTCCCTGAGTCGTATCTGAACAATGTGCATTATAAGCAATTAAGGTAACGGTGTAACTTCCATTTGCTGGATAGATATAACTTGGGTTAGTTAAAGTAGAGTTATCATTTGGATTGGTAATGTCTCCAAAATCCCATAAATAGCTTGTAGAGTTGGTGCTCGTATTATTAGCTATTGCCTCTAATCCATCACAATTATCTATATCTAAAAAGGATGCAACAGGTTCTTCTACAACTTCAATTTCTATTGTTGTATCTTTAGTACAGCCTTCATCTTCTATTGTTACTGTTATATGATGGTGTCCATGAAATTGATATTCAACACCAGAAACGCTTTCGGTAGTATTATTTACTGGATTCGTTGGACTTCCAAAATACCAGTCAAAAGTAGCTCCTGCAGTGTAGTTTCCTGTCAAATTAAAATCAAATGAATTCCCTAACAAACATTGTATAGGGTCATTAGTCGTAACCAAAGGATTCATAGGTGCTTTTACTTTATGTGTTGTATAAGCGGTATCAGAGCAATGCATATTATTTGCGATTAACATTACATCATATATTCCATTTGTGGGATAAGTATATGATGGTGAATTTAGTAATGAGGTATCTCCTAAGGTTGTTAAATCTCCAAAATTCCAAAAATATGTTGTTGCATTTATACTATTATTTATTGCATTTGCCGTTAATCCTTCACAATTATCCACTGGACTAATTAATGCTTCAGGCATTTCATAAACCTCTAATTGTTGCGTAAAATCCCTAAAACACCCTCTATCATTCACAGAAGCTGTTACAGTATAGACACCATCAGATGTATAAGCTATATCTTGAGGGGTTTGGCTTGTTGAACTTGCAGGTGTAGTTGTTCCCCCAAAATGCCAACTAAACGTTGCAGAAGGAGTAAAGTTCCCATTTATTCCAAAATCAAATGAATTGCCATCAAAGCATTGATTTGTGATATTATCGATACTTCCTTGTATGGGATACTGCACCATATAGGTAGCTGTAGAAGTATCAGCACATGGCCAACCTGGATTAGCAATCAAAGTAACTTCATACATCCCTGTATCTGGATATGTATAAACAGGTTCTTCAAGAATTGATGTATCATTTAAGATAGAAGCTACACCAAAATCCCAATGATAAAAAGAACCATTTGTACTGTTATTTTGAAACTCCATTGTATACCCATCACAAAGCACTGTTTGATTAGGTACTGCAGATATAATTGTTGACGAGCAAGAAACAACAGTAAATTGAAAATCTCTAAGCGTTGTATTGATTAGCTGACCATTTCTATATTCTTTAACACAGATTCCTACTACATAAACCCCATTAGAAGTTGGTGTACAAATTAATTCTCCTGTATTCGGATTGATTTGTAAATTTTGCAAACCATTTATCTGATTATTCACACCATATCCTGGAGCCCATGTGATATTGGTATATGGTCCACCATTGGGAGGCTGAGGCATTGGGCTTAAGCTATTCGCTCCATGATAAGGTGTACACATCTCATAAACCAACACATCTCCATCAGCATCAATAGCAGAATGATCAAAAACAAAATTATCTCCATTACAAAGCACTAATGGAGGAACATTTAAAAACCGTGCTCCATAATTATCTACAGCTAAAGAAGGATCTGGGATATGAGAAATATAAGTACTTCCCATATCTTCTGGATTAACAATATTCTGAATGATATTATTTCTACAACAACGTTGATAAACTAAATCTAAACCTCCTGGGGGAATAGTAAGTGTAACTACAGCTTGATAAATAGCTTCCTCTGTACAAATAACTGGTGGTACTTGTAAACAAGGATTAGTAACAACAATTGGTAAATTTGTTATGGTAGGGTTAGATATTAACACTTCTGTTACGAGTCCCCCACTTGAATTAAAAATTCCCACTGAGGCTGGATTATCAAAAGCTGCTACACCATTTATACAATCTCTGTAAACTTTTAATGTAATTCGATATTGATTATTCCCTAATGCTTCATACGACAACTCCCCTCCTACTATATGTGTAGCATAAACATTTGCCGTAAGCAAAATAAAGAGTAGGTATATAAAGAGTCTTTTTATCATTTTTCTATAAAAAACAGAATTTTAACAAACTTAGTGCCAAATATTTCTATAATCTATTAGTTAAAAATACAACGTTTTTCTTACTTAACAGTTGCTTTTTTATAACTTAATATTTTTTAACTTATTTAACGGTTTGTTATTGCTACTTTTGTGCATTAAGTTTGTCGTTTTAGAATTAAAAAACTATATGTACGCATTATATTTGAAAGAATTAAGATCTTTTCTTAATTCACTGATAGGTTACCTTACTATTTTAATTTTTATTGTCTCCATTGGAATTTGGATGTGGATTTTTCCTGGAGGAGGAAACGTATTAGATATGGGAGAAGCTTCATTAAGGGTTTTATTTTCAAATGCTCCTATCGTTTTTTTATTCCTTATTCCAGCAATAACAATGCGTTCACTTGCTGAAGAAAATCGTACAGGTACAATAGAACTTTTATTAACGAAACCTATTTCTGATTTATCAATCATTTTAGCCAAGTATTTCGCCAGTGTTACTTTAGTGTTCTTAGCCTTACTACCTACTTTAATCTACTATTATTCTGTTGTTGAATTAGGTGAACCAAGAGGAAATATCGATCATGCAGGAACATTAGGAGCATATTTTGGTTTATTCTTATTGGGTGCTGTTTTTGTCTCTATTGGCATATTTGCTTCTTCACTAACTCAAAACCAAGTTGTTTCATTCCTTATAGCCATGTTATTATGCTTTATATTTTATATTGGATTTCAATTTATGGCAGTGACTTTAGAGGCTCCTTTTGATCTTTTCTTTATTAACCTTAGCATTCAGGAACATTACTTAGGCATGCAGCGAGGAGTTATTGATAGTAGAGATTTAATTTACTACCTAAGTGTTATTGCTCTTTTCATTGTTTTAACTCGAACAGTAATGCAAAGTAGAAAATGGTAATGATGTAATGAGATCAGTAATGGTAATCTCAAACAAAATTGAATTTATAGAAGACTTTAAACACATTACATCTTAACATTATTAAATAGAAGTATTAAAATATTCGAAATGACTAAACGAAAATCACCCATAACGCGCCACTTAATTGAAATAACAGCGGTATTAGCCATTATTATTCTAATTAATTTTATTAGTAAAAATAAATACGCACGTTTAGATTTAACAGAAGATAAAATCCATACATTATCAGATAGAACAATTACATTTTTTGAAGAAGAACTCGATGGTGTTGTTAATATTGAAATTTATCTAGATGGAGAATTTCCTGCTTACGTTCAGAAACTCCAAAATGCTGTTGAAGAAAAATTAGAAGAGTTTAAGGCTTATTCAAAACATAAAATTAAATACAAATTTATTAACCCCAATAAAGATAAAGCGCTTGCGGATGATCTTAAACGAACAATTTATGAAGATGGTGTTTACCCAATGTACCTAGTAGACCGCTCGGAAGGCTCTGAAGAAAAAATAGAATTTTGGCCTGGAGCTATTATTCGATATAAAGACCAACAAACTGCTGTTAATTTTTTACAAATAGGAAATTACTTAGTTTCAGCTCCGCAGGTTAATGCTGGAATAAACCAATTAGAATATTCTTTTGTCAAAAGCTTTTGGGATTTAACTAAAAAGAAAAGACATACAATTTCTTTCCTAAGAGGTCATGGTGAACTGGATAATGCAGATGCTAGGATGATTCGAGATCAATTGCTAGAGTTTTATACTGTAGATACCGTTCAGATCAGAAAATACATTGCTAAAGACTCAACAGTTAAAGAAGATATACACGCTTTAGATAAGTCTGATGCTTTGATTATTGCTAAACCTCAACAACCATTTAACGAAAAAGAAAAATATCTTATTGATCAATTTATTATGCAAGGTAAAAAAGTGTTTTGGTTAATTGATATGATTCAAGTTCCAGAAGATAGTCTTGCCATAGATAAATTTGTTTACAGTTCTCCAATCGATTTAAACATTGATGATATGTTATTTAAATACGGAGTGAGAATTAATAAAGATCTAATTACTGATGCGAATTGTGGACCAACTTGGCGAAGAGATAATTACAAACCACAATACAATTGGTTTTTATACCCTAGAGTTGGTTCTAACCATATTACAATGCAAAATGTTGCTCCTGTAATGCTTAAATATGTGAATTCAATTGAAACTGTTGGGACACCAAACATTAATAAAACGGTCATCCTAGAAACATCTAAAGATTATAAAAAGATGCCTTCTCGATTCAGAATTAGTTATGACTTCTTAGATGGGTACAATCCAACCTTAAGTCAACAAGTTAAAAATGTACCTCAATTACCTTTAGGTTATATCCTAGAAGGAGAATTCGACTCACATTACAAAGGAAGAATTACCAATACTTTTGTTGACAATAAAGCAACTAAATTTAAAGAAAAGAGCAAAGCAAATAAAATGGTAGTCATTGGAGATGGTGATATCATTAGAAATGAGCTTGGACAGACACAACAAGGCAACCTTGTGCCTTATAGATTAGAGTTTGATCCAATGATACGTGATAATGCAGGCAACCTTGTGCCATATCATGGTAATGGTACTTTCTTTCTAAACTTAGTCGATTACATGATGGGCAACAACTATTTAATTCCGCTCCGTTCTCGTATGAAAACGCAACGTTTACTGAACCGTAAAGCCGTTTCCTTAGAAAGAACAAAATGGCAAGTCATCAACCTTGTTATTCCTATATTAATTGTTGTAATTTTGGGAGTTATTCAGTTAATAATAAGAAAGAGAAAATATACTGCATAAAACGTAGTAGAATTTAACTTTTTTATGCCCATAATTAAAAACTAAATTATTCAGATAAAATGAATCAAAACACAAAAACATTTCTACTTATAGCATTAGTTATAGCTTTAGGGGCTATTGCTTTTTTCTCAACAAGAGCGCAAACCGAATCTGCTGATGGTCCTTTAAGAAACTTTGCTATTGCTGATACTTCTGCTATTACGAAATTTAGAATCTCAGATACTGAAGGAAATAAAATTACGATTACTAGAGAAAACAACGAAAAAGTATGGATGGTAGAAGGTTCTAGTTTTAAAGCTAGACCAGAGAATGCTACTTTGATTCTTGATGCTGTAAAAAGAATTGCTATTCGTCAAGATTTAGATGAAGCAGAAATTAATACGACACTTAACTTTCTTACAGTAAGACATAAAAAAGTTGAGTTCTTTGTAAACAATGAATCTACCCCTATTAAATCTTGGTATATTGGGAACAGTACTGCTGACCACCAAGGCACCTATATGCTTCTTCAAGAAGGGGAGCAAAAATCTTCGATTCCATTCATTGTATATAAGCCTGGAATGAGAGGAAATTTGGAAGCTCGATTTTTTACAAGTTTTGTTGATTGGCGTTTTTCAGGAATATACAACTATCGTGTTGGAGAAATTAAAGATATCTCTTTTACAAATATTGATAATCCAGAAGAATCATTTGAAATTAATGTCAATAAGGAGAGTGAAGTTCAACTAATTGATGGTAACAAACAACCTATTTCAGCGTTTGATACTGCTCAAGTTTCTCACTATGTTACACATTTTAAAAAGCTTCACTTCAGTCATGTCGCTGATGACTTAACTAGTGCGCAAATAGACTCTGTACTTAACGTAAAACCCAATGCCAGTATAGCTGTTACGACTCACAATAATGCGACTAAAAAAGTGAACATTTGGAAAATATATGACACTATTGAAACTGACGAAGGGGTTAGTAAAAAACTTAATCCTGGTTATGCATTTTTGGCTATTGAGAATAGCAAGGAATTAGTAAGAGTTCAGTATTATCAATGGGATAATGTTTTAAAACCTAAATCTTATTTTTTACCCCGAGTAAATAACATCTAAATTCATGCAATTATTACAAGAACTTTGCAAAGTTCATGCTCCTGCTGGAAATGAAGTTGCACTAAAAAACTATATATTAAATTACATTGAAGCAAACAAGAGTACTTGGAACACTCAACCTGAAATATATCATGGTGAAGGATTTCAAGACTGTATTGTTTTAAAGTTCGGAAAACCTCGCACCACCATCTATGCTCATATGGACTCTATCGGGTTCACTGTAAAATATGGAAAAGAACTTGTTAAAATAGGAGGTCCTGTTTTAGAAGAAGGAACAATTTTGGTTGGTGAAGATAGCCAAGGTAAGATTGAAGCAGAATTGGTTGTGATAGAAGATGAAAATGGAAAAAAACATCCAGAATATATTTTTGATCGAGAAATAGAAAGAGGTACTGAGTTGGTTTACAAACCTAATTGGAGAGAAGATGAGTCTTTTGTTCAGTGTTGCTATATGGACAATCGCTTAGGCGTTTGGAATGCTTTAGAGGTAGCTAAAACACTTGAAAATGGTGTTATTGCATTTTCTTGTTGGGAAGAACATGGTGGAGGAAGTGTTGGTTATTTAGCTAAATTCATTTATGAGCAATGGGGAGTAACACAAAATTTAATCTCAGATATTACTTGGGTAACTGAAGGTGTAAAACATGGGAAAGGTGTCGCTATCTCAATGCGAGATTCAGGAATTCCAAGAAGAAGTTATTTAAACAAAATTATTGCTTTAGCTCAGGAAAGTAATATCCCATTTCAATTAGAGGTTGAAGGAGCAGGAGGATCTGATGGAAATCAATTGCAACATTCTCCCTTCCCTATGGACTGGTTATTTATTGGTGCTCCAGAAGACCATGTGCACTCTGCAAATGAAAAAGTACATAAAAAGGACATAGAGGCCATGGTTCAACTTTATCAGTTTTTAATGCAAAAATTATAATTAAACTTTTTTAGCTAAACATGTTTGCGATTTAATTTTTTTTATTAGCTTTGCATCCACATTTAGGTCTGGTAGTTCAGTTGGTTAGAATACCTGCCTGTCACGCAGGGGGTCGCGGGTTCGAGTCCCGTCCAGACCGCAGAAAGCTTCAACATTAGTTGAGGCTTTTTTTATGCTTAAAACTTTATAAAAAGAAAGGTTAGAATATCCCGATGAAATCGGGAGGGTCAAGGGTTCGAGTCCAATCAAAGCCTCAAGAATATTCGCTATTACAGTGAATCTTTTTATGTTTTATATAATTATATTTTTTAGGGTCTTAGGGAGAGGGAGAGGAAGAAGATGAGCAATGCGGAAAAGCAGATTAAAACTCTACCAATTAAGATCATTTTCATATCGCTAGATTTAGGACCCTGAATAAATGTGGTGTTTATTTCAATTTTTATTTTGTGGGCTACAAACAGCTGTGGCTAATAAAATTCGTCCATCATTTTCAATACTTAATAATAAAATCAATAAAAACCACCCCTTAGGGTAGTGACTTTCTATTGGTAATAGAATAAATTTGTTCTTGTGATTAAAAGCTTTAAAATAAGTATTTATACCTACTTTCTAATTATAATAATTATTGGTACAAATAGCTATGCTCAAAATATTTTTCAGAGTAACCAATATATGATATATCAACCTATTATCAATTTCTCTGCTGCAAGTAGTTATAATCAAGTTAATTTCACATCATTCTATCGTAATCAATGGGTTGGGTTTAAGGGATCACCGACAACTTTCGGTTTTATGGGAGTTATACCAATAAAAAACACAGCTATAACACTAGGGACTAGAGTTTTTAATGAACAAATTGGTATACATAATAAAACTGAAGTTAAGTTAGATTACGCTTATAAACTTCAAACACACCTCAACCGCTTTTTATCGTTTTCTATTTCTCCTAAAATTAATATACACCAATCTAGTTATCAGCAAATTGAAACGAATACCAATAATGACCCTAATTTTAATTCAAATCCAATAACGGTTATCTATCCTAATGCAGAATTTGGTCTTTATTATTTTTCTCCTAAATTTTATTTAGGTATGTCAAGTCCGAATTTACTATATAACAACCCTGTTAACAACTTTGCCTATACCACTCAATTTTCGCTTCCTCACATTACCTATTATATACATTCAGGATATAAATGGTCTAAACCATCCGCATACAATATTTACGGCTCTATTTACTTAAAGACGACATACGGAGCTCCAGTTGTTGGTTCTCTTAATGCCGGGATAGAAACATTAAAAAACAAATTATTAGTAGGCTTATCCTACAGAACAACAAATGAATTAGTACCCCTATTACGACTTAACTTAAATAAGTTAACATTAGGATATGCATTTCAGTATTCACTTTCTTCTATTAGACCATACAATAATGGGACACATGAAATCTTATTAAATTATAATATTAAACAAAAAGCTACGACTACACTAATTGCCCCAAGGTTTTAACTCATGAAAAGATTAGTATACATACAAATTTTACTGAGTGTTGTCTTTATAAATATTAAAGGCCAAAACCTAAACAATGCCATAGAGTTAGAAAATTCGGGATATTATATTGAAGCAATAAAGGAGTATGAAGGCTGTCTAAATTTAAAATTAAGTGCAGAAGAACGTCCAGCGATCATTAAAAGAATACTCTTTTCACACTTAAACAATTACAACTATAACAAAGCATATGAAACCTATAAGGATAATCCTAATTTAAGCTTTTCGAAAAAAGAGTTTCATTCTATATTTCACTTGTTAAGAGCTGTAAAAGAATATGAAAAAGCTTCTATACTATTAGATTCTTTACATCTGACTCCACAGCAAAAAAGTAGTTACTCACAAGATTTTATTCAATGGCCACTCAATAACGCTGAATTAAAACAACTATCAGTTAAAGCTACAAACCTAGCTCCTTCTAAATGTCATGGAATTACTTTTTATAAAGACGGAATAATTATCCCATTTGAAGAAGTAGAAAGTAATAAAACAAGTCCTTTTAAACTATTTTATTATCAGTTAGTTAATGATACTAATTTTAATAAAATAAGTCCATTATTCAAAACTCAAGAATACTTCTATAATGGGACTCCTTTTTTCGATAGTAGTAACAATAAGCTTATTTATACAAGCAGTAATTCTCTACATAAAAACTATACTGACAGAACTAAAGCAAAATATAATATCTCAAGTCAAGGCAAAAATCATTTACAATTAATAAGTCATGATTTTGATAAAAATGAAAAAATTAACCTGCTACCAAAAAACACTGAAGAATCCATCCATAGCCCTTTTCTATATAAAGATTCAATATTGTTTTTTTGTAAAACTACAACAAAACAAAAATCAGATTTGTTTTATTCAACTAAAAAGGACAAACTATGGCAATCCCCTAAACCATTACTAAGCGTAAATACATTAGAAAATGATGTATACCCTTATATTGAAAATAATCATTTCTATTTTGCTTCAAGAGGTAGAAATGGCTATGGAGGTTTAGACATATACGAAGGTGATTTAACATTTAATCAAAAAGGAGAACCTGAGGTTAGGCACATTGAAAACATGGGGGCATCAATAAACTCAAGTTATGATGATTTTGCTTTTATAATAAATGCTAAAGGGGATGCTTATTGGGCTAGTAATCGTTCTTCGGAAAAAGATCAAATTTATACCACCACTTATAAAAGAACAGTTAGTATTAATGGTATTGTAAAAAACCAAAACGCTCCAATTGAAGGAATCAAAATAAAGCTTGAAAACACTGATAATTTTAACACTTCCTCTGACAATGGAATTTGGAATTTTGCTGTTAAAGAAGACGCTACCGTTCATTTATATTTTTCAGGGGAAGGGTATCGACACAAAAAAATAAAAATTTCCGAGCCAAAATCAGATTCTTCTTACATAATTACTCTAGAAAAAAACGTATTTCAGCTCAAAAACAGTATTACAAATGCTCCTATAACAGATGCTACAATAACCATTTATGAAAAAGAAGAGCCAGATAATTGGATTAAAACAGAAACGGTTGCGACTAATGAAAATGGAGAATGGATATTTGACTTTGATATAGAAAAAAAATATAAAGTGACTGTAGAAGCTAAGGACTTCAAAAAGAAAGAAATTTATATTCCTAAAGAACAAAGAGAGATTGATGATTTTGATTTTTTCGAAGATATATCTCCTTTAGATATAGAACCTGAAGCAAAAGGAACTTTAACAATTAACAATATTTATTTTGATTATAACTCTTCTAAGATAAAGAAAGAATCGATCCCTATTCTCAATAATTTAACGCAATACCTCATTAATAATAAAGAAATAAAAGTAGAACTCAGTGCACATACTGATTGTATTGGAAGTAACCAGTACAATCTTAAACTTTCTGAAGATAGGGCATATAGTTGCTTACAATTTCTACTAAAAAATAATATTGATAAAAACCAAATTACAGCCAAAGGATATGGAGAATTAATTCCTCTATATCCTTGCGATAGACAAAGAAAAGAAGAAGAATTTGCTAAACTCAATAGAAGAATTGAGGTGAAGTTTTTAAACTAGTTAAGCATACTTTGTCTAAGCATAATCAAATAGATAGGTGGTAGTGTTTATGAGACTAATGTGATGACAAAGATGCTTAATTAGAATAATAAATATGAACAATAATAAACTATGAAACAACTATTTATAACAATTGGAGCACTATTATTTTCATCTATACTATATGGACAAGCAGGAGGTGTAGGTATTAACAATAATGGTACTGCTCCCAACGCATCTGCAATGCTAGATGTTGAATCGACTTCAAAAGGTTTACTCGTTCCTAGAGTTGCATTAACAAATACAACTGATGCTACAACCATAGCAAATGGTAACGTTACTTCTCTTTTAGTATACAATACAGCTACAATAGCTGATGTTGTTCCAGGTTATTACTATTGGGATGGCACTGTATGGAAAACATTAGGAGGGGATGCTGATGCTGATCCTAACAATGAAATACAAGATTTACAAATTGTCGGTAATAGTTTAACGATTACCAACAATGGAACGCCTACAACAATAGACTTATCTCCATACTTAGACAATACAGATAACCAAAATATTGATAGTGTAAGCCTTAATGGAACTAACCTAACTGTTTATATTGAAAATGGAACAGCTGCTACAGTTGATTTAAGTGCATTAGCTTCTGATCATGATTGGTATGAAGTTGGAGGAACAGCTGCTCCTGATAATATTAATGATGATATATATACTCAAGGGAACGTTGGGATTGGGACTACAACACCAAGTGGATCTCTAGATGTTATTAACAACAATGGAAGACTTAGAGTTGGTACGGGTGGTGAAACATATATAGAACGAAACTCAGGAAATACTTTAACAGTCAGAAATACGGACAATGTATCGACTAGTAACCTAGGTCATATTATTCTTGAAAGAGGTGATGGTAGTGGTGATGACTTTTCTATTACTACAATGTCTGATTTAGCTAATGGAGTGGATAAAATTGGTTTTACATTTGGGACAACTATAAATGCTGTAATTAACAAAACTGGAGAAGTAGGTATTGGAACTACGACTCCAACAAATAGTCTTGAAGTTGCAGGAGATGGTACAGTATATTTAAACAATGCTTCAGCTGGAGTTAGATACCAAGATGATCAAAGTATATTTATTGGACCAAAAAGTGGCTCAAGTGCTAACGGAGCTATAATTACCGCAACTGGAAATGGTGCTGGTTATGTTAGGTTAAATCCAGAAGGAGGGTCCCCTAGTTTTCAACTAAATGTTACTCCTTCTGGAACTGGTATTGGAACTGGCACACCAACAACACTTTTGGATATTGCTGGCGATTTAAGAGTTAGAAATATTGCAGCTGGTTCAGGCTCGGATGTTTCTTTAGTTGCTGATGCTAATGGTGTTGTAAAACAAGTTGCTCCGAACCCTGTAGGAGAAATCATTATTTATCCTTTAGCCGTTCCTCCTAGTGGTTACCTAACCTGTGACGGTAGCGCAGTATCAAGAACAACATATGCAGATTTATTTAATGTCTTAGGAACTAGTTATGGTGATGGTGATGGTTCTACTACTTTTAACTTGCCTGATTTAAGAGGAGAGTTTATAAGAGGTTGGGATAATGGAGCAGGAAATGACCCTGATTCTGGAACTCGAACAGATAGAGGTGATGGAACAACAGGGAATAATGTAGGAACTAAACAAAATGATGCAATAAGAAACATTATAGGAAGAACAACATATATTGGAAATGATGTATATGCAGGTCGAGTAACAGGGGCTTTTAGAGCTTACAATAATGGAGGAACACTTCCTTACCATACAACAAGCGATTCAGGTAGTGGTTGGACAAAAGACTTTGATGCTTCTAGAGTCGTTCCAACTGCTAATGATAACAGACCGCGAAATATAGCAATGCATTTCTGTATCCGATTCTAATTTATTATGATAAAAATTTGTTCTACAATAATTATTACTCTATTTCTTGTAGTCCTAATTCAAGGACAGGCATATCTAGTTGCCTCATCTTCTAGTATAACTACTGTAGAAAATAATGCTACAATATATGTAGAGGGTAACATTAATATGGAACAAAACAGTCTTTTTAAAAACAGTGGTGACATTCGACTAACTAAAAACTGGGTCAACAATAGTTCCTCTGGAGGGTTTGACCAATCTATTTTGTATGGAAACGTTCACTTTATTGGAGGTAATCAGTTAATTGATGGTACAAGTTCAACCAATTTTTATAATGTCCATTTATATGGAGATTATACGATTAAAGAATGTATGTTAAATACCTTTATCGAAGGTAGATTGCACCTGAATAATTCTGAACTACAAACACATCAAAATATAGTCTCTATTACCAATCCAAACTCAAATGCCATAACCTTTGAGAGAGGATATGTTGCTTCAGATTTATTAGGGGGATATTTAATGAGAAAAACGAATAGTATAAATGACTATTATTTTCCTACAGGAAATAGTATTGTCGATTTCTATAAAAGATTAAGACCTGTTACAATAACCCCAGCAAATAATTCTGAAAACTATTTTGCTGTTCGCTTAGCTCCATTAAATGTAAATAATGATATAGGAACATCCATTACTGGTGCTATAGCTCCATACCCTGTTCAACAAAAACAAGCTGAACTAAATGACTTTAATACTTTATTTTATCATAACATAGCAAGAGTACAAGGTAATAGTCCTGCCAATATTGACATTTGGTACGAAGAGGATGATGGAGAATATAATACTGTAGCACATTGGGACAATCAAGAAATCTGGATAGATGTACAGTTTGACATTCAAACCTTCTCCTCTCCTACTATTTCAAACTTCCCTTTGAATAAAGCATCATTTATCAATTTTAATAACTTCAATCATGACGCTTTTATTTTAGCAAATAAAATCAATATTAATAATGTATATATACCTAATTCTTTTACGCCAAATGGAGACCATAATAATGACATTTTTATCCCCATTTTAAATTATGACAACATTGATGAATATGAACTTATCATATATGATCGCTGGGGGAAACAACTTTTTTTTACAGATGATATAGGTGAGGGTTGGGATGGAACTAGTCTAAATGAAGAAGTTCAACTGGGAACCTATATTTGGACTTTAAGGATTAAGGCTAGTGATACAAATGCTAATTTTATCAAAAAGATGGGACACATTAACTTAATCAGGTAAGGTGTATAAATTTAATCAGGAATCTTTTCATTTATCAAATCAGATTTTATCTAATTCTATGTAAAAATTACATATATTTAAACTTAAATCAAGAGTTACCATCTAGAAATAAATGCACAAGGTTCTTTTCAAAAAATATTATATCTGCAGACTAAGCTTTTATGCTTTTTTTAGCCTAATTATTGTGGTAAAACTTCATGCACAGGGAAGCATTTATTCAAATGAATCTATGGTTATAGATTCTGGTACAACACTTTTTGTTGAAGGTAATGTACAGCTAGAAACTGCGAATAGTTTCATTACCAATAATGGAGCACTTATTGTTAAAGAGAATTGGATTAATAACTCTGATTCAACTGGATTAATAAACAATGGTCAAGGGATTGTAAAATTAGATGGTGACTTTCAGACTATAACAGGGAATAGTATAACCAAATTTTATCAACTAGAATTGAATGGTACTAATTCTATAAAAGAGCTCAATAACTCAGTATATATAGATAGTTTATTATTGCTTAATGACGCAATATTTGAAACCAATGATTATACAGTTCACCTTTTAAACCCCAATCAAAATGGACTAAGCTGGACGCAAGGTGGCTATATTTCTACAGCCTCAATTGGTGGTCATTTTTTGCGTAATATGCTACCTAATTCCCCATATATTTTTCCCGTAGGAAATCAAGACTTATCTGGCAAATACAGGTTTGTAGAAATAACACCTTTTAATTCTGACACCAACACATATGGAGTAGCTTTATTAGCTAACTCTATTGACAATGTATATGGGACAAGCATTTCTGGAGCAATTGGGCCATTTAATTCTTCTGCAACTCCAGAAAATATTGAAAAACTAAATAATTCTTATTTTTATTCAATTTACAGCTATACATTAAGTGATAGTGCTAAAATTAGTTTCTATTTTAATTCTAATGACGAACCACAAACATATACATCTGTCGCTCAATGGAAAGCCCCTATAAACAATTGGGAAAATAAATCATTTACAATATCACCTCTATCTAATAGCTTGCCTAATTTTGGAACCCCAAATAGAGTCGCTTCTAAAAGCGATCGTTTTAATTTTAATTCAGATATTTTTGCCTTCATAGAGACTTCTATCTTTATCCCTAATGGTTTTTCTCCTGATAATGATGGAATTAATGACTATTTTGTCATCGAGAACCTTGATTTATATGAAGACAATGAACTTATCATATTTAACAGATGGGGAAGTGAAATATATAAAGCAAATCCTTATGAAAACAATTGGGAGGGTACATCTAATTCTAATGAACTGTTTTTACAAGGTAAAAAAATTGATGACGGAACCTATTATTATATATTAAAATTAAATGATGAACTCCCCATCATGAAAGGTTTTTTAGAAGTTAAAACGCTTGATTAAATTGGGAAGATATCAAACAATGGCAGCAGCTTTTATACATATAAGTTCGTTACAAAATGCTAATCTACATGCAAGAAAACATAATAAAATTGGAGCATGAGGTTATTATTAGTAGAGGAACATAAGATTTTAAGAGAAAGCATTGCTTCTATTTTACAACAACATTTTACAGATGTTGATATTGTAACATCAGCAAATGGAAAATCTGCATTAAATATTATCAATTATCAACTACAATTTGAGTTATTAATTATTAACCTTCAGTTATCTGACATATATGGTGTAGATTTAATCGAAAGCATTCGTCAAAAAATCGACCCACCTCCAATTATTGCAATGAATGGTTTATTTAGTAATTTTTTAATTAAAAAATTACTAAAACTTAATGTACAAGGTTTCTTAAATCAATACAATAGTAGCGGAGACCTCATAGAGGCAATACATGCTATACGTAATAAAGAACGCTATTATTCTGGGGATATTCAAAGTTTAATTGATGATTTTAATATTGAAAATCAATATATTCAAAAAATCAAACAAACTTTTATCAGAAAAATTGGATATACCGACCGAGAGATAGAAATTATTCATCACATGATGAGTTCTAAAACAAATAAAGAAATTGCTGAATCTCTATTTCTTAGTAACGACACCATCAAATTTCATCGTAAAAATATCTACCGTAAATCTGGTGTTGGTAACTTACTTGACTTATACAAGTTACTTAACTCTAAGCATTTTTTTTATGAGCCCAAATAAAACAGATCTAGATTTACTTATTATTATTTATAACTTTATTTTTACGAAGAAAAAATTAATCGCTCATTAAATTTATGCAGTTGTATCGCTTTATATTTATTTTCTCCTCTTTACTTCTTAATTTAAATAGTTTTGGCCAAACAGAAGAAAGTTTATTAAAGGAATTACAAAATGCAGAAGGTATTGAGGCTGCTAAGATATACAACCAACTATCGAAAACTGTTCTTAAAAAGAATCCTGAAAAAAGCACTGACTACGCTAAAGAGGCCATTAAATTGGCCAATAAAAACCAAAAAGAATTATCTACAGCATATATAAATAGTGGCCAAGGATATTCTTCCTTAAAAGAATATAGAAAAGCTATCGAATATTATGATAAAGCTTTAACCATATACAATAGTAATAATATTACGAAAGGTGTTGCTTATACTAACCTCTTAACTGGAAGAGCTTATCAAAAGTTAAATAAAAGTAAACAAACTATTGACTACCTAAAGAAAGCATATTATAACAGTATTGAAAATCAGTTTTATCTCTATGCTAGCTATGCCGCACATGATTTAATTGAAGTATACGGAGATCAAAAAGACATTACCAATACTAAAGTTTGGACTAACAATGCTATTAATGCCTATCAAAGAACTAACAACCAACAACAAATTACCAAAGTAATGTTTCTATATGGTGCATATCTTGCTGACTATGGCGATTACACCTCGGCTAAAAAACAATTGAAAGCTACTTTGAAACGTGCTAAAAATGATTCTAAACTCACTCAAGAAATCAATAAGGTTTTTGAAACTATAGCGCATAATGAAAAAATAGAAAAAGCATCTGTTTCTAACCATCAGCAACAAAAACAAAGACAAACAGAAGAATATATCGAAACTATAGAACAACAAAAAGTATTGTCTCTTGCTGAAATTGAAAAGCTAAGTGAAGAGAAGCAGTTAGTTGAATTAAAATTAAAAATAGAAAAAGATCATTTTGAAAAAGAGCTACTTATTAAACAACATTTGCTTGAAAAACGAAACAAAGATATAGCGATTAAAGATGCTAACATTGAAACTCAAAGGGCAATAGCTAAGCAAAATCAAATCGAAAAAAGAAATCGAACATTACAATTAATTGCTGCAATTATTGGTATCGTTTTAATTAGTATTATTGCTTTAATTTCGTTCAGAAATTACCGTATCAAGAAAAAAGCTTACTCTAATTTAAATATCAAAAATCAAAAGATTCAATCTCAAAAAGAAGAGCTTGAATATAAATCAAAGAATATTGAAAAAAGTATTAAATATGCTCAAAAAATACAATTTAGTTTACTACCTAACGAAAAAGTAATCCAATCTATATTCCCTCAATCATTTGTTTTTTTCCAACCTAAAGATCATGTTAGCGGAGACTTTATTTGGACACATACAATAGGGAACACTTCTTTTCTTGCTGTGGCAGATTGTACTGGACATGGAGTCCCTGGAGCTTTTATGTCTATAATATGTGCA
Organism: Bacteroidia bacterium; assembly: GCA_030426105.1. GTDB lineage: Bacteria > Bacteroidota > Bacteroidia > Flavobacteriales_D > Parvicellaceae > S010-51. Next base: position 29,222 of record JAUHZI010000018.1, read on the forward strand.
AATCTATTGGAAAAAATTATTGCAGAGGAACAAATAACTCAACCTAACATTATTCTAGATAAAATTGATAGTGAGCTTAAACAAACGATTAACAAATATGAAGAGCATGGCATAAAAGACGGGATGGATATTGCTCTTATCACAATTACTAATAATAAGCTACTATACGCAGGTGCTAGAAATTCTTTGTACATTATTTCTTCAGGGGAATTAATCACACTAAAAGGAGATAGAAAATCCATTGGCTATGGAAATATTCTGACCTCAAATCAACCTTTTTCATATAAAGAATACCATCTAAATGAAAAAGATATTTTTTACTTTACCACTGATGGTTATATTGATCAAAGAGGAGGTGAAAATGGCACAAAATTTTATGCACAACCATTCAGAGAATTATTATTGAACATATATCAACTTCCACTTTCCGAACAAAAGCAAATAATCACTAATACTTTTAACAAATGGAAAAGCAATGAAGAACAAATGGACGATGTAACTGTTTTAGGATTTGAAATTGTCTAAAGCCAACCACCAAATAGTTTTTTAATTGGCTTTTGGTTCGATCATCATACCTAAATTAACATAAATAGCTTTAAACTCTTCTCCCAGATCTTTCATTTCTTCATCAAATTCAATATGTTGCCATAATACTTTTAAATCAACATTTTCTAAATTAGATAATTCAGTTAATTGCTTTAATAATTTGCTCACAAAAATAGTGGAACTAGAGTTAAGATACTCTAAAGTAAAAATAAAAGAATAACTAAACTTTTGGTTTGGTTGAGAAAAACATTCTTCATGAAGTGATTTAAACCAATCAATTATTGGGTTATAAAACTCCTCTACATCCTCAGGTCTAGAATCGCCCTCAAGAATAAAAGGAGTTCCATCCATTTTTAACCTTACTTTAGGCGTAATCTTAGTTTGTTCTATGCTAAAATCCTTCATTCTTAATCTACTTTAATTGTAATTTCAACCAAAAAGAAATCTATTCCTTCTTCTATACTGATAAAATCAAAATCTATATTATTATCACACTCTATTGCCATTTTTAAAAAACCTAATCCACTAGTTATTTCCTCCATTTCCCCAGCTTCTTTAAGGAAATTTCGATAATCTAGTTTTAATTCATCAACTGACTTATCTTTTAATCTGTCTATCTCTATTAAAAGATCATTTTTTTGTGAAACAAGAATCATATTCCCTACTCCAACAATATAATCTCCTTTTTCATTTTGTGCTACATTTACAACCCCAAAATTTCTATCATTTTCTGTATAAAAAGAATGCTTTACAATATTCTCTACTCCTTCAATGAAAGTAGAATAGATTTTTTTGATAATTACACTATCTAAAGAGGTATTATTTAAAGAGTCATAGATATCATCTATTAAATGTTGTGCCATACCAAACGAAAGTGCCCCATAATAATTCATAATTATATTATTGGCTCTCATTCGCTCAAATAAACTTAAGGATAATTGCTTGGTATTAATTGCTCTCATATATACTTCAATAATACCAATTTTATATTAGATATTCAATCTTTTTTAACCTAAAAAAGTTCAAAAAAGCACAATAATTAACCGTAAAACATGAAGTCTCACTAGAAGGGTTTTTAACTCTATTAACTTTCCAGATTTAATTCGACCCAATCTTTCGATTTATCAATAATGAAATGATCAATATTAACTATAAAAATAACGTCAACTAGCTTACAAAGTCTTTCGTCTTAAAACTACAAAGTTCACCTATTCTTTTAGTCAATATTAGAAGGTCAAAACACTTCGATGTACAACGCCCTTCCTAAAACAAAAAGCTCCGACATTAGTCGAAGCTTTCATCAATTAGCAAACAGTTATCCCAACATATAATATTAATGGAAGTAACAAGGAAATACCCCATTTATTTCGAGGCATTTCATTATCTTCTATCCACTCTCTCCTACCACACTTTTTACTTAACAATCGTAAATTCTGTTCTCCTATTTTCTGCATGTTGCTCTTCTGTGCAATCAGCACGATCCGTGCATTTATTTTTTAATTTCGATTCTCCATAGCCTTTTCCATAAATTCGCTTTGGGTTATCTATTTTTCCCTGAATATATTTAGCAGCTGACTTTGCTCTCCGATCAGATAACTTAAAGTTATATCTAGCACTTCCTCTAGCATCTGTATGTGAAGCTAGCTCTATAAATACTGTAGGGTTATCTTTTAAAAATGTGACAATTTTGTCTAACTCTACTGCTGCTGTAGGTGTAATATCAGCTTTATTATACTCATAATAAATAGGTTTTATCTTTATAATTGTTGCAATATCTACTCCCACTTTATTTTCAATTAGTACTACTTCTCCATTTTTAATAGGGTTTTTACCTGCATTTATTAGACGTTGAGAAATAGATTTATTTGTAGCTAAATAATCCTCTTTTTTATATTCTAAAGTATAACTTATAAGATCTCCTACTTTAGCATCTGATGGTAATATATATTTTACAACTCCATCAGTATCAGTTTGAGCACGATAAACCGCTTTTCCCTCTTTCTTGATAGTATATATTACGCCTTCTAATAGTTTTCCTGATTCGTCTTTTACTTCTCCATACAAATATGGCCATTCTTCTACAGCTATATCATTTTTTACTTCTGTTTGGCTATCGGCTACTTTTCCGCTAAAACTTCCAGCCTCATTAAAAACATCTGGCGATATCACATCAAAAATATAATCCTCACCTCTTTTTAACGGATATGTATAATTCCCATCAGCATCTGTCATTACCTGTTGAACTTTACCGTCTGAATTGGTGATATTAATTACAGTATTAGCTATAGGTGAACCATCTATCTTTTTATATAAACGTCCTACAACAATAAGAGGCTTTATTAAAGATACCCATTCATAAATATCATCGCTTCCAACTCCTCCTTCACGGTTTGAAGAAAAATAACCAATTTCATTCCCTTCAACATCAACTATAGAAATAATTCCAAAATCATCATTCTCAGAGTTCAATGGAGCTCCTACATTTTCTCCTATTGTAAAAATCCCCTTTTTTAATTCTGATTTATAGATATCTAATCCTCCAATTCCTCCTTCACGATTTGAGGAATAATACAACGCTCCTTTTGAAGACATGTGTGGGAATAACTCAGCTTCAGAAGTGTTTACTGTAATACCTAAATTTTGAGGAGTTCCCCAATTTCCATTTGAATAATCTACTTTATAAATATCTGCACCTCCTATACTTCCAGGCATATCAGAAGAAAAATACATTGTTTTTTCATCAAGTGAAAAACTTGGATGCCCAACGTTATAGTCTGCACTATTAAAGGGAAGACTTTTAGCTTCACTCCAACTACTATCTTCCAATAGTTCTACAAAAAATATCTGTAGGTTTAACATTCCTCCTTCTCCCTTAATTTTTTTCTTCTGATTATAGTTGTTCCTTGTAAAAAATACTGTTTTACCTCCATTTATTGCTGTTAGTGGACCTTCATTATATTTTGAATTAATCTTCTCTAATAATGATAATATTATTTTGTTTTCACCATTATAAACAATATCATACATTTTCTCTCCATCCATTTTATTATAACGATGAATAAAGGATGTTACCCTATTATTACTTACATATAGCAATTCTCCATTATAGGACATAGGGCTATAATCAGCTTTTTTACTATTAAAATCAGCTAATTTAATTGCGTATTTTTCTCCATCTCCTGCTAATAATTGCTTTATTAAAACACAACTGATTAAAGCCATGACTAAAACTATTTGCCTTTTCATTTTTATTCTTTTTTTAAAACCAAGCCCATCATTTTTTATACATAGACTTCCCTTTCTTTTTCTAAAAAAATCAGGGCTTGGCTCATGATGAATAGATTTTATTCAGAAAGCACTACATTCTACCATCTATTAATGCTTATAAACTCTATTCTTTATTAATTTCTTTTCTTCTTTAAAAGCTCCCCCCTCAAAGCAGCTTAATAGGCTGCTTTTTAGGTGTATTTATGTGTCTTGACTTCTGAGGAGGGAGTTTTAATATTTAAAAATATCGTGGTGAGACTAATCCTTCTTTAGCAAAATTGAAATCATAGTTTAACATCACCTCATGTGTACCTCCGGTATAGCCACTCAACTCACTTAGTGTATAGTCATATGCATATCCCAATCTAAATTGTTTGCTCAATTGAAATTGTACAATACCTCCTACTGCATCTTGTAAACGATACATAGCTCCTAACCATAATTTATCGTTAATAATAAAGTTGGCTGTAAAGTCCATCGATAAAGGAGCATTCATAGCGTATTTTGCTAAGAAAGTTGGTTTAAAAGCTAAGCTTTCAGATAAATCAGTGACCAAACCTGCTATAAAGAAGTAATGTCTATTTTGTAACAGATGAGTTACGCCTGAAGAAAACTGATTTTCCAATAATTTTGGTGTACTTATACCAACGTAAGCTCTTGGTGTTCTATAATAGATCCCAAAACCAAAATTAGGTTTTAACTGTGTCACGTTTTGTTGAAATGCGGCATCATTTGCCTCTGTTCCTTCTAACTCATCAAAGTTGACATTCAAATTATTAATTCCTCCTTTTAAGCCAAAAGATAAGCTTGACTTTTCAGACAAGGTTAAACGATATGAAAAATCTCCATAAACAGACAAATCTTTTGTTGGCCCTATTCTATCATTCACTACAGAAAGTCCTATTCCAATTTTTTTGATGAGTTATGAAATAAAAAAAAATTAGGCTTTCTATTTTATCACCCCCGCATACCTTTCCAGCCACCCATTCACCCGTGTTTTCAAAGTCAAAGTTGGGGCCTCTCCTTCCTTATACAATTTGTGAGATACCGCATAAATACCATTATTAAGAATATTCATAAATACCTGATTCAACTTACCCGGATAGCAA
>JAUHZI010000160.1 GCA_030426105.1 Bacteroidia bacterium
ACGTCACATTTGGGGTGATGGTGGATGTGGTGCTAGCGATTTTGTTGCTGATACTCCAGACGCTGACGGAAATAGTAGAGGATGCCCTACTTACCCAGTAATTGAGTGTGGTAGTGCTAACATGACGATGAACTTTATGGATTATTCTGACGATAGCTGTATGTATATGTTTACAGAAGGTCAAAAAGCTAGAATGGATGCAGTATTTGCTCCAGGAGGATTTAGAGCTACTATGGCAGACTAGTCTGTTTTAATACGAAATTCATATATTAAGACGTTCTTTATTTAAAAGAGCGTCTTTTTATTATCATAAACTAAAAAGTAAGAATAGATGAAATACTTAAAAATAATAGTACCTGTAGTGTTTTTATTAATGATGAATTGTGCAGCACAGAATAAAACAAAAGAGTTTGATAAAATAGCTTATGAAGCTCAAACAAGGGGAAGTTTGGTGCAGTTAACTATTGAAGGAAATAAGTTATCATACAAAACGTATCAAAAGGAAGGAACTAAAGAAGTAGCTAAAGAACAATTAGAAGAGCTAAAAAGGATAGTTAATGAGTTGAATTTAGACGAAATAAGCGATTTAAAGGCGCCAAGTGAAAAAAGAATAACAGATGGGGCTTTGCATGCGGAATTCACTATTAAAATAGCTGACAAGGAATATAAATCAAGCATATTCGATGCTGGTAATCCGCCAAAAGAATTAAAAAAACTAGAAGATTTATTATACAGTCTTTCTGATTTAAAAGAATAATAAAAAAACCGAGCAATTTGCTCGGTTTTTTTATTTATAACTAAAGTTAAGCTATTATAATCCAGCTTCTCTCCAAGACCAAGTTGAGATGTCAACTTTAGTTCCTGTTTTATAATCAGCTGTAGTAGAGGCAGCTTCTCCGTCAATTACAACGTTTGCTAAAGGACCACCATCTTTCATGTCGATGTTCATATCATATCCTTCTAACCAAATGTTAGTAATAGTAGCTCCAGAAGTCTTTTTAAACTGTAAAGCTGTACCACCAACAGTAGAAATAGCTGTTAGGTTTTCAAACTGAGGATTGTTATTAACTTTATCTCCTTCAAAAGCAGTTGAGAAACCAGCAATAGTATGAGAAATGTAAGTATTAGTTACTTTTCCGTTCCATCCTTCTGTCCAGTCTACAGAATCATCTTCGTTATTTTCTAAGTATAGGTTAGTTGCAGAAACAGTTCCTCCAAAAAACTCAACTCCATCATCAGCACCGTTAATTACAGCAATGTTTTCAACAACAGTTCCAGAACCTACTGAATAGAAAGAAACTCCGTTATACTGAGATTCAGTGTTAATTTGTGCTCCAGTACCTTTAATTACTAAGTTTTTAATAACACCTGAATTATCATCGTCTTGAGTACCACCGTAAATAAATCCTCCAACTTCAGCAGTAACATCTGTACCAGCAGAAGTTGTTGCTTTACCACAGATAGTTAAACCACCCCAATCTCCTGGCTTACCAGCAGCAGATGCCATTACTACAGGAGCATCAACAGTACCATTAATGTTAATCTTTCCACCTTGTAAAACAGCGATATAAACATCAGTTCCTTTTGGGTCAACGATAATTTTTGTACCAGCTTCAATGTTTAAAGTAGCTCCGTCTTTTACGATATAAGAACCAGTTAAGTTATAAGTTTTATCAGAAGTTAACGTTACATTTCCTGTAACCTCACCTACTAAAGGAGTAATTTCAACGATTTCTCCATTGATAAAAGACCAACCAGAAATGTCAACTTTAGTTCCAGCTTTGTATTCAGTATCTAATTTTGCAGCTTCTCCTTCGATAATTACGTTTGCTAAAGGACCACCGTCTTTCATATCAATATTGTCATCATATCCTTCTAAGAATAAGTTTGTAATAGTAGCACCAGATTGCTTTTTAAATTGTAAAGCAGTACCACCAACAATTGACTTAGCTGTTAAGTTAACTAATTTAGGATTTTTGTTGTCTTTATCAGCTTCTACAACAGTTGAAAAACCAGCTTTGGTATTTACAACATAAGAGTTTTCAACTGTACCATTCCATCCTTCAGTCCAATCAATAGCATCGTCTTCTAAGTTTTCTAAATATATATTTTTAGCTGAAACAGTTCCTCCAAAGAACTCAACTCCATCGTCAGCTCCGTCAAAAACAGCAATGTTTTCAACAGTAGTTCCTGAACCTACAGAATAGAAAGAAACTCCATTGTATTGAGATTCTGTATTAATTTGTGCTCCAGTACCTTTAATTACTAAGTTTTTAATAACTCCAGAGTTATCATCGTCTTGAGTACCACCGTAAATAAATCCTCCAACTTCAGCAGTAACATTAGTACCAGCAGTAGTAGTAGCTTTTCCACAGATAGTTAAACCACCCCAATCACCAGGTTTACCATCGCTAGAACTCATAACTACAGGGTTGCTATTGGTTCCGTTAATGTTGATTTTACCACCTTGTAAAACGGCGATATAAACATCAGTTCCTTTTGCGTCTGCAACAATACTAGTTCCAGCAGGAATAGTTAAAGTAGCTCCATCTTTTATAACAAAAGAACTAGTTAATGAATAAGAGGCGTTTGATAATGTATAATCTTCTGAAAGTTCACCACTCATGATTCCGTTTTGTAATTTCTCTACAACATTAGAAACGTCTGGAGGTAAAATTGCAGGATCATCACTACCACAACTTGTAAAAGTTAAAGCTGCAGCAGAAAGAGCTGCTATACTTAATAATTTAAATAATCTTTTCATTTTTGATTTCTTTAGTTTAATTTTATTGTACAAATTAATAACCTCTGGTTTTTGTTTCTTTTAAGTGAATATTAATTGATTGTTATATAAAGCAACAAATATTAATTTAAAGTTAATGAAGCTTAGAATGTGTAATTTAGGCTTAAAGAAACCTGTCTTCCTTTTTTATAAGAAAGCACTGTTTCATTAGTTTCAATTAAAGTGTTTAAATCACGAACTAATTGAGTTTGCTCAATTTTTGGGTTCAATAAGTTTTTACCAATTAACTTAGCAGTAAATCCTTTAAAAATTTGTTTGCTTAATACAAGATCTAGAGTTATAAACCCTTTTTCAATAATTTCGTCGTTATAAAGAGTGGCACTATTATCAAAATCTTCAGGCGCACCTAATGCATAAATTTTATCAGAAGCATAGTTACCTGTTAGAGTTGCAATGAATTCATTTTCTTTATTGTTAGAGTAGCTTAAAGAACCATTAACAATAAAGTCTGAAGCTCCCTGTAATTCAGACTCAGATTTTCCTTTAAACTGGTATCTAGGAGATAAGTCTTGGTTAAACCACATCTTAGTTAAATTAGCGGTAGCATTTAATACAGTTTCTTCGTTTTCGTTCTTTAAAAGGTCTAATCTACCTTCAACTTCAAAACCTAAAATATCAGCTTGCTCACCTGTGTTGAAAAACTTAAAGTAACCTGAAGAACCTTGTTCTTGTGTTAAGTTTATTGGGTTGTTAATTTGTTTGTAAAAAGCTGTAGCAGAAATTAATTGGCTTCTATTAGGGAAAAATTCCCACTTTAAATCAACATTATAGACATCAGATTTTTCTAAACTTTCATTACCTCCGATGACACGGCCTGTAGGAGAAACATATTCGAATGGAGATAATTCTTTAAATTCAGGTAGTGTTTGAGTCACACTTGATGCAAAACGGATAAAGTTTCTATCGTTTAATTCATATTTTAAATTTACACTAGGGTACAAACTTTCGTAAACTCTATTTGTTGATCCAAATCTACCAGGACGGTTTGCTACGTTCCAAGCCATATCAATTTCGTCTCTTTCAAAACGTAAACCAATATTACCAGATAATTTGTTGTCAAATTTAAAGTCGAAGTTTGTGTAAGCTGCTAAAACAAATAACTCTCCTTGGTATAAATCTGGTTGTTGTTCTCTTAAAATTAAACCAGCATTAGTTCCTTGTTGTAAAGTTTCTGAGATTTGATCAACAGAAGGAGCTGTGAAGCCTTTAGCTCTAAACCCTATAAACAAAGAGTTAAAAGATCTTTCTTTTTTACGGAAATTTAATCCGTAGTTTAATTTATAAGGCTTGTCTTCGTATTCATCAGTGACATGTCCTAAAGACCACTGGTTCTCAATAAAAGCATTGTATTCAGTATCTTCAATTTTCTGAGAAGATTTTCTTTGTTGATAATCTCCAACATGAGCAAATTGAACTAATGGACTAGAGTCAATATCTAATATGTTTACTTCATTTCTAATACGGTTTGGTTCTTCTGCTAAAACAAAGTTGTAACCTGTTGCCCAGTTTAATTGATTGTTTTTATTCCATTTATGTTCACCCATTAATTGGTTTACAAACATGGTAGTTTGCTTAAAGTTTTGATCTCTAACAAAAGCTCCCTCTTCTTGTGGATCTTGATCAAATACATATCCTTCTCCATTTCTACCTTGCTCATATAACCCATCCTCACCTTTGTTAACAAACAAAGTATTATACTTTAATTTGTTGTTGTCGTTTAATTTTAGGTCAACTCTTATGTAACCAGTAGAGTTTGTTTTAGAAATGAAATTTTCAACATCCGTAAATGAGTTATTTAATACATTAGATCTGTAAGATTTAAATAAACCATTTCTGTATTCAGATGATTTAGAATGCGAAGCAGAAGCTAAGATTTTCCATTCTTTATTAAATAAATTGAATCTTTTTGCTCCTGATAATGAAATTCCATAGTTAATTGGTGTTTCACCTTTTTTAGTATCCCATCCCTGTATAGTCATTAGGTTTTGAAGAGCAAACTTTTTTTGATGGAAGCCAAAAGTTACATCATCATTAATAATAGTACTTCTAAAATTATTAACTTCAATTGCGTTAGTGTTAACACCTCCTTTAATACCTATAGAAAACATATCTTTTGTGTATTCTTTAGAAGTTATATCAACATTTCCAGAAGCTTGATCAGCATAGTTTGAGGTAGCATATGTTTTACTAATACCTACGTTTTGTATAACGTTTGTATTGAATAAACTTAAGTTAACATTTTTATTACTTACATCATCAGAAGGAATTGGTAACCCATTCATTGTAGTAGATAAATATCTGTCACCTAAACCACGAATGTAAATGTCACCTGATCCTTCACTTTTGTTAACACCAGAGATTTTTGTAGTGGCAGCAGCGGCATCACTAACTCCTTTTTTAGCTAGTTCTTGTGCACCAATACTTTCTTTAATTACAGTAGCTTTCTTTTGTTCTAATAATAATGCAGTTTCTTTTTCTCTACTAACTGTGGCGTTAATTTTAACTTCGTCTAATGCAACCCCTTCATTAGCTCCTAATTCTTGATTAACTGTAGTTGTTTCGTTTTCTTTTATTACTATTTGTTTTTCAATAGTTTGGTAACCAACGAAACTAAAAACAATAGTTTGATTTCCTGTAGGTACACTAAGAGTGTACTTACCATCCATATCGGTTGTCCCCCCGATAGAAGTACCTTTAATAAAGACATTAGCAAAAGGTAAGGCCTCTCCGCTCATTTCTTTGTCAGTAACTGTACCAGTAACAGTACCTTTGCTTTGAGAAAATGCTAAATTACATAAGCTTAAAAAAGCTATAAATAATATTTTTTTCATTCTAATCTTTGAATTCTGTTTATTTATCCCGCAAAATTCAAGTTAAATAGTAAAGCTAATGTTATGTAGGAATTACGTTTGTATTATTAGAATGTTTATTTAATGTTAACTGGATTTAGGTATGTTATTAAAGTATTAATTGTTTGTAAATTTAACGCCAAAAACAAAGGTTCTTGGTGTAGCAGGACCGTAAATAAAATTACTATCACGCTCTTTACCTATATCAAATTTTGATTGATATTCATCAAAAATATTTTTAATTCCGGCAGTAAATTCTAAGTCAGTTTTCAGTTTTTCTATATTAAGCGTATAGCTGCTGTTAATGCCTAAATTAAAAAAAGAAGGAGAGTTAAAGTACTCGTCTGCGGTTAGGTTTTGAGGAGAAGCTAAGTGTAGTACTTCCATACTACCTGTATATATTAAGTTTAATGCTGTTTTAAATTTTTGGTTTGGTGTATAGGTTGCTGTAGCATATCCATAGGTGTTAGGAGTGCGTAAAAACTCTTTTTTTAAAGGAAGTTCGTCAGAATTGTTAACGGCTGAATTGTACTTACTAGACTGATAGGTGAAACCTGCATCTAATTGTAAAATTCCATCATAGTTTAAGCGTGTTTCTAAAGTAATTCCTTTAACTACTGCACCATCACCATTTCTTTTTTCAAAAACTTCACCAAATTCATCTTCTCCAATAGATTCTAAATAAAAAGCATTTTTTAAGTTAGTATAAAAACTTTCAAAAGTGAATCCGTAAATATAATGTTCAGTAGGTTTATCGTAATTAAAGGATAAAGTATAACTATTAGAACGTTCTCTTTTTAAGTCGTCAGATAATAGTACCCGTGAAACTCCACCTCCAGCAAAAGCAATATGTAAATCAGTGTCAAAAGCTTGTGGAGCTCTAAATCCGGTTCCCCATGTTCCTCTAACTTGAGTGTTTTCAAAGGGTTTGAATAACAAAGATACTCTTGGGCTGGCAACATTATTTACAATAGTCTTTTTAGTTCCGTCTTGCTTTAAAGCATTTAATTTATGATTGTCGTAACGAATACCTGTTAGTAAATTTAATTGTTTATTTACTTCCCAATCACTTTGAAAAAAGAACCCAAAGTTCTGAGTTAATTGATCCACTTTATATTCGTATGCTTCAATAATATCAAAAACATCATCTTGTACAAATTCACCACCTAAAGTTAGCACGTTGTTTCCTCCTAAAAACTTCTCTAATTGATGATTGAATTGTAACCCTCCTTGAAAAGTAGTAGTTGTCGAGTTACCATAAGGAGGTTTAGCCAAGTGCTTAGTATCTTCATCAGTACCAACGTCTGGTCGAATTCCAGTATAGTGTTCTCTATCGGTATATTGTGTAGCAAAATAAGTAATGATTGAACTTTTGTCATCATTAAAATTGATTTGGTAATCAACGTTTCCTACATATACATCGTGTACACGTTCTTCCGATTGCATTGCAAAATGAGGGGCTTTATCAACCATTTCTCCACCATAACGGTACTCATTCATTTTGCTAAAGTTGATTTCTATTTTTTGATTATCTGTAGGAAGGAAAAATAAGTTAGTTCCAAATGAATTATTCTTCAATTCAGGCAATTCGGAAAAGTTATCACTGTTAGCATCGTACAATTCTCTTTTTCTATTATTAATAAAAAATGAAGCGCCAGCATTCCTGTCTTCATTTACTATGGTAGCATTTCCAGCAATTATGTGATCTGAAGCTCCT
>JAUHZI010000161.1 GCA_030426105.1 Bacteroidia bacterium
GGATTTTGGTGATGGTAACACCTCTGCGAACCAAGATGATGTGCATACTTACACAGCAAATGGGCTTTATCAAGTCAGTCTAACTGCTACTAGTGACAATAACTGTATTATATCAACTACACAACAAATTGAAGTCTTTGCTGAACCACTTGCCTCGTATTCATTTACTGATGACTGTTTATATGAAGAAGTCAACTTCATTGATAATTCTTCTATAAACGCTGGTCAAATTACAACTTGGAATTGGGATTTTGGTGATGGAAATACAAGTACTGATGCCTCTCCTAATTACACCTATACAACTGATGGGACTTACACTGTAACTCAAATTATTACCAGTGATCATGGTTGTGACGATACATTGAGTCAAACCATTACCAGGTTCCCTGTTCCTGCACCAAGTTTTACTGCGTCCCCAGAGTGTCTATATACACCTATTAGTTTTGTTAACACATCTACAATTAATGCTCCTGACAATATTTCAGGATTGATATGGAACTTTGGTGATGGTAGTGCATTAAGCTCTGAACAGTCACCTACACACACCTACCCTTCTGAAGGGGATTACCAGGTAACACTAATTGCTAGTTCAAACAACGGATGTGTTGCTACTTTTGACAACACCATTACTGTTCATCCTATTCCTGTAGCTTCTTTTAGTGCGACAGAGGTATGTGAAAATGAACCACCTACTGAGTTTACTAATGAATCAACAATTACCTCTGGGAGTATTATCACTACTTCGTGGAATTTTGGTGATGGAAATTCATCAAGTTTACCTAATCCTGTAAATTATTACCTTCAAGCAGGAGTGTATACAACTCAACTAATTGTTATTTCAAATTTTGGTTGTGAAGACACAATCGAAAACCCTATTACAGTTCTTGAAAAACCTACTGTAGAATTTTCAAGCGATTTACTTGAAGGATGTTCTCCTTTGTGTATTAATTTAACAGATCTAAGTTCGACAACAAATTCTTCTATGGTTGTTTGGGATTGGAATTTTGGAAACGGCTCTTCAAGTAATTTATCAGCCCCTCAAATCTGTTTAGAAAATCTTAGCAATGAAAATGACACTTCATTTAATATAGGGCTTACTGTTACCAATGATTTAGGATGTACAGAAACTTTGTTGAAAGAAAACTTTATTACAGTTTATCACAATCCTATTTCAAGTTTTGATGCTACACCTCCTAATACAGACATGTATTTATCTACTATTGACTTTGAAAATACTTCAATTGGTGCTGACAACTATGAATGGGATCTGGGAGATAATGCTACTAGCAACTTATTTGAATTGACCCACACTTATCAAGATACAGGAAAATATTTAGTGACATTAATTGCAAGCACAGTAAATAATTGCATTGATACTAGTGAGCTCATTATCTCTATTGATGCTGTTACAAGTATTTATGTACCTAATGCTTTTACACCTAATGGAGATGGGGATAACGATATTTTTAATGTAGTTGGTTATAACCTTCAACAAGCAGAACTCTCTATTTTTGATAAATGGGGAACATTAATCTATTTTACAGATGATATCACTCGTGGATGGGATGGAGAACATAAAGCTACTCCAGCAAAAACAGACACCTACATTTGGAAGCTTACTATTATTGATGGTTTTGGAGACTCCCATCAATATAAAGGGCATGTAATATTATTGAGATAAAGGCTTATCTTTGCTTTTTTAAATTAAACTTATGGATTTCATACCACCTCATATAGATGAATTTTCTGAAGCACACACAACTCCTGAAAATGCTTTGTTGTATGATTTGAATCGACAGACTCATATACAAATTATGATTCCAAGAATGCTTTCAGGACATATGCAAGGCAGAATATTGAGTCTTTTCAGTCATATGACTAAACCTAAAAACATACTAGAAATAGGAACTTATACAGGCTATAGTGCTTTGTGTTTGGCTGAAGGTATGCAGGAAGATGGTAAGCTCATTACGATTGACAAAAACGAGGAGTTAGAAGAATTTACTCAATCTTATTTCGACAACAGTGAATTTCAGCACCAAATCGATTTTAGAATAGGTAATGCTCTTGAGATAATCCCTGAAATAGAATTAAAGTTTGACCTTATCTTTATTGATGCTGATAAAATCAATTATTCTAACTACTTTGATTTGGTAATTAATAAAACAACAAAAGGAGGTTATATCATTGCAGATAATGTCTTATGGAGCGGTAAAGTAGCTGAACCTATCGCTGCAAATGATAAAGATACCCAAGCAATGGTTGACTATTGCAAAAAAATACAGAATGATGAACGTGTTGAAAACATCTTAATGCCTGTTAGGGATGGTTTGATGATTGCACGAAAACTATAAAAAGTATGAAAACCAGTTTACTATTACTTACTATATTTCTTATTCAGTTTTGTTCAATTGCACAATATCAATGTAGTCATAAAAATCATAAACATCATTTAATCAAATCATCTACTACAGATAATTTGAGAAGCGATACTATAGACATACTTCATTATACTGTTGACCTGGATATTACAAATTATAGCAGCCAATCCATTTCTGGAGCTTGTACGATTGATTTTGTTGCATTACAAAACAATGTTAGCACACTTAGTTTAGATTTGTTAAGGTTAACAGTAGACTCTATCCAACAAAACAATCAAAATCTTACTTTTAATTATAATGATACCTTAATCTTAGTTCAATTGGGTAACACTTTAAATCAAAATGATACCAATCAAGTAACTATTTTTTATCATGGTTCACCTCAAGGAGACCCAAGCGGTTGGGGAGGCTGGTATTTCTCGGGAAATTACGCTTATAATTTGGGAGTTGGTTTTCAAGATAATCCACACAATTACGGAAGAGTTTGGCATCCATGTTTTGATAATTTTGTAGAACGAGCTACTTATACTTTTAACATTGAAACAGATACTTTAAAAGCTGTTCATTGTAATGGTTTATTAGTCAATGAATCCATCAATTCTTCAATAAAAACAACGACTTATGAAATGAATCAAGCCATACCTACTTATTTAGCTTGCATAGCTGTTGGGAATTATGCACATGTACATCAAAATTACCCTAGTCAACTATCAAACACCAATATTCCGATTATGTTATCAGCGCAAGCTAGTGATACAACAAATCTTAAAAATTCTTTTACTAATCTCAACCAAGCTATGACTGCATTTGAAAATGGTTACGGTCCTTATTTTTGGGATAAAGTTGGTTATTCCCTAGTTCCTTTTAATGCTGGAGCTATGGAACATGCGACAAACATTGCTTACCCTATATATGCAGCAAATGGAAGTTTATCAAATGAAACGCTGATGGCGCATGAACTAGCGCATCATTGGTGGGGTGATTTAGTAACTTGTCGAACTGCAGAAGATATGTGGATTAATGAAGGTATGGCAGCATATTCGGAGCGCCTTTTTTTAGAACATGTTTATGGCTATGATTCTTATATTAATAGTATTCGTGACAACCATAAAGATGTTTTACATCATGCACACATTAACGATGATGGATTTAGAGCTATTCATGGTGTACCACACGAATATACTTATGGAGACCACTCCTATAATAAAGGAGCTGATGTAGCCCATACCTTAAGAAGCTATATGGGAGATTCTATTTTCTTTTCCACTTTAACTGCTTTCCTAAATACTTATAAATTTCAAGATGTTGATGCTTACGATATCAGAGATTATATTAATGCTAATAGTCCAGTAAATGTTACTGATTTCTTTGATAATTGGGTTTTTAGTCCTGGTTTCCCGCATTTTAGCATTGACTCAGTTCAAACTTTTTACAATGGTTCTAATTATGAAAATACTGTCTTCATCAAACAAAAATTAAGGGCTGCTCCTCAAATATATAACAATGTCCCTCTTGAAATTACCTTTAAAAACAATAATTGGGATGAAGAGAGTTTTCCTTTCACCATGAGTGGTTTAAATAATTCTTTCCAATTTACAACCTCTTTCGCTCCAGTTATCTCTTTTTTAAATGGAAAAGATCAAATTAGCCAAGCTGTTACTGCTGAAACTCAAGTCCTCAGTTCTACTGGCGTTAAAACATTCAGCTATTCTTTCTTCCGAACAACAATCAATAATATTAGCGATTCTGCGTATATAAAAATAGAACATAACTGGGTAGCTCCAGACGAATTCAAAGATGGAAGTCAAGGTTTTCTATATGACATTTCTACTGAAAGATATTGGAACGTAACAGGTATTTTACCTTCTACTTTTGACGCTTCTATCCGCTTAATCTATAACGGTAAAAACACTGTTACTGGTAACCTAGATAATATATTAACCTCAAGCGCTGGCTTTAACGAAGATAGTTTGGTATTATTTCATAGATACAGCCCTAGTGAAGATTGGAAAGTAGTTACGAATTGCACTTTTAACAGTCAGGGTTCTAAAACAGATGGTTATGGTAGAGTTGACATTGACGAGTTTAAACTTGGGCAATATACATTTGGCTGGAAAAGAGGCACCGTCTCTATTAATGAACAAGTTAGCCAACAAAATGAGCTTAAAGTCTTTCCGAATATTTCTTCTGATTTTATTACTATTCAATCAAAAGTTCAAAACCATACTTATGCTGTAATTGATTTATCTGGAAAGATTATTTTAAAAGACCAATTTCAAAATTCTAAAATACTAAATATAGAAAATTGGTCAAAAGGGAAATACATTGTATTACTCTATGATGAGAACAAAATTATTGATCAAAAAGAGTTTATAAAGCAATAATTATTATAGCTTATTCATATAAGAAGATAATCGTTCTCCTTTTTCTAGCTCTATTTTTTTAGTCAATCTGTTTTTACCTTTTTTTACTGCAGCTTCAGATACAAATAATAAATCTGAAATTTCTTTATTAGATAAATTTAGTTTGACTAATGCTGATAACCGTGTATCATTTTTAGTCAAGGGTTCTTTTGCTATTTGATTTAACTTCGAAAAAAAACCTGTGTGCAATAATTCAAATTCAACTAAAAATTCACTCCATTCATTTTTAGTATGAAGCTTGTCTAACAAGCGTTTAGTTTTTTCTCCACTTTCAACATTTTCATTTATATCTTCTTTTAACCTATTAATTAAATTATTTTTCTCTAAAATCATATGCTGTGAATGCTTTAAACGTCCCATTAATTCTCTCTTTGTAGCTTCGGAAAGTTTTACTTTCATATCAGAAACAATTAAGCGTCTTTTCTTTGTTGTATATCCATAGTATACAATACCAAAAACAATCAACACTATTAATAACATTATTACCATAATAAAACGCTCATTTTTTGCTTTTAAATTTGTAGCTATCAATGCAGATTTCAATTGTTTATTTTTTTCTTCTTTTAACTCTACGTCATACTTTATCGTAAGCTCCTCAATATTCTTCTGGACCTCCAAACTCTTAATCGAATCCTTCATCTTATTGCGTAAAGCTTGTGCTTCATAAGCTTTTAAATAGTTGTTATTTTTAATATAAATTGATTGTAATAACTCTGCTGAATTCTTAATTAGAGAAATATTTTTTAGACTATCCGCAATTCCCTTTGCATCCAAAGCATAATGCAATGCTTCGGCTGTATCATCAATATTGAGATATAACATCGCAAACTGTAACTTTAAATTACAAACACTAAATACACCTATTGA
The DNA here is from genome assembly GCA_030426105.1 of Bacteroidia bacterium. Classification (GTDB taxonomy): domain Bacteria; phylum Bacteroidota; class Bacteroidia; order Flavobacteriales_D; family Parvicellaceae; genus S010-51. Next base: position 5,672 of record JAUHZI010000161.1, read on the forward strand.
TTCTAATGGAATTCTTTTTAATATTACCAAAGCACTGTCATAATTCTTTTTCTCTATATATACCTGTCCTATAGCTCTATATGTTTGTTGTAGCATAAACACATCTTGAAAAGCATTAGCAAAATGGTTCGCTTCCGAAAAAAAATACAAAGAAGAGTCCAAATCTAAACTATAGTAGGCTTTTCCCATTAACCAATTTGTCCTAATTAGAATCGAAGTATCTTTAAGTACTTCACCAATTTTCATAGCCTCTCTGTTCGTAACAATTGCTAAGTCAATTTTATCTGTTAGAGAATATACATTAGCTATTTGAAACATTATTTTAGAATACATACTTGGCGCTATATTCTTTAAATTTGCTTGATTAGCTTTTTGGAAGTAGTATAAAGATGTATCATACATACTATACTTATCAGCATAAACTTGAGCCATTTTCACATAGATCTTAGCCAATTCTTTTTGATCTTCTTCTGTTATTTCTCCAGTTTGAAAGTTTTTAAGTTTTTTTCTTTGATTTTCTAAAATACTATCTTCTTGTACCTCTTTATTAATACTCATTCCTAAAAATGGGAGTAAAAATATAGTACTTAAAATAACAAACTTCATACTTCTTTATTCTTAAGTTTAGGTCAAAGATAGCATCAATTATGCCACTCAGAGGTAAGCTTTATAAAAGAAGGGAGACAAAAAGGTGACATTTTGCACATTCTTTGAAGAATAGGCAACACAGTCTACCTACCGTCATTAGTAAATAACAAAATACAATTCACCTTTGTTGGAAATTATTAAATAACAAAATCATGAAAAAAATTATTTTTTATTCAGTAGCGATTGCTGCAATTTCAATGACTTCATGCGCAAAAGAGTATGATTGTAAATGTGAAGTAGAACACAAACAGTCAGGACAAGGCTTCAATGATAGTTACAAATTTGAAAAAGAAATTACAATCAAAGCGAAAGAAAAATCAGCTGATGATGCTTGTGGAGATTTGAGTTATACAGAGTCTAGAACAGATGCTGCAAACTATAAACAAGAAATCATCCAAAAATGTGATTTGAAATAACTATTTAGACTAAAGTTCTATTAAAATAGAACTTTAGTTATTTCTCTTATACAGTTTAATCAGTTCAACAAAGACAAAAGACTAAAGACTTTAAAATTTGCCCTCCGTTAATTACAGAAAAGACCTTTTAAGTAGTACTTAATAAGGTCTTTTAATTTTTTCATATAAAAAACCCATACAGATTTGAGGTTTGTTAAACTTCGGTTTAACATGGTTGAGAACGCAGTCTTAGGTCTGTAATCCGACTGACAATCTAAAAGAATGGTCGGCACGCCATTGCTAAGACAATTAATTCCCAATAAAAAGGATTGTTAAGTTTAAAAAACTGTACTGTATGGGCAGCTTTCGCCTAGAATTAAAACGAACCTCTCTGGGTGTTAATTCATACTGTAAAAATACTACATTTGTATTACATTCGCTTTATTTCTATGAAAATAATTCTTAACAATGTTATACCTGATGCTTTTAAAGTAGAAAACCT
>JAUHZI010000162.1 GCA_030426105.1 Bacteroidia bacterium
GATTTTTTGAAATTAAACAATTGCTCATCAAAATTGGTGCTAACTTACTTATTAAATACAAATGTAATGTCTAAAGTAGTCTCAAAATCAAATACAAATAGTTATTTTTACACAATTAATCTATATTATTAAAAATAAAATGAAGAATTCTAAGGATAAACCGCTAATACTAATTACCAATGATGATGGTTTTACAGCACCAGGAATAATGGCGTTGGTTGAAGCAGTGGAAGAGTTTGGGGAAATAATGATTGTAGCACCTGATAGTCCACAGTCAGGAATGGGACATGCCATAACAATAAATAATCCACTTAGAATTCACAGTACGCACTATTTCGGTGACCATGTTGCATTTAATTGTTCTGGAACACCAGTAGATTGCGTTAAAATAGGGATCTATAAATTAGCTAAAGAAAAACGTAAGCCAGATTTAATTTTATCAGGGATTAATCATGGATCAAATGTTTCAACAAATGTGCTGTATTCTGGCACTATGTCTGCAGCCATAGAAGGTGCTTTAAGTAGTATCCCAAGTATAGGGTTCTCTCTATTAGATTATAGTTTAGAAGCTGATTTTTCAGTTGCTCAGCATTTTGTAAAGAAAATAGTTAAGGATGCATTAACCAATCCTATGAAAGAAGGAATTTGTCTTAATGTCAATATCCCAAAACTACCATTAGATCAAATAAAAGGGATTAAAGTTGGTAAACAAGCACGTGCTTTTTGGGATGATACTTTTGATGAAAGAGCAGATCCTTTAAAGAAAAATTATTACTGGTTGGCAGGTGAATTTCATAACTACGATAAAGGGGAGGATACAGATATGTGGGCATTAGATAATGCATATGTGTCCGTTGTACCTACGCAATACGATCTAACAGCTTATGACTGTATTAATGAATTAAAAAATCAATTGGAAGAATAAAAAGATTAGCATATGTCAATGAAATATCAACTATCTTGGATAAATAACTTTTGGGTAGGAATAGGAGCTGGTTTGGTATTACCAATATTAGGATTTCTACTATCTAAAGAAGTTAAACTCCCTGCTGCTACACTTGAACAGTATTGGAGGATTTTTATAACTTCAGATTTTCAGGTGAATAAAGAAATTATTGTTTTTTCTTTTCTGCCAAATATGTTGTTATTCTATATCCTGTTTTTTAGAATAAAGACAGATAATTCAGCAAAAGGCCTAGTATTAATAACCCTAGTTTTAGGAGCTTTATCTTTCTTACTTACTGCAGATTAATATATGAAGTTTTTTATTGTTTCTGGAGAAGCTTCAGGAGATTTACATGGAGCTAACTTGGTAAAAGAACTTAAAAAGTTGAAGCCTGATGCAACATTTGTAGGTTGGGGTGGTGACTTAATGGAAGCACAAGGTGTAGAAATAAAAAAACACTATAAGGAATTAGCTTTTATGGGGTTTTTAGAGGTCGTCAGAAATATTAGAACTATTTTTAAGAATATTAAACTTTGTAAACAACAAATAGAAGAAGAAAATCCAGATGCTGTTATTTTTATCGATTATCCTGGATTTAATTTGAGAATGGCAAAGTTTGCCAAAAGTAAAGGTTATAAAACCCTCTATTATATTTCTCCTACAGTTTGGGCGTGGAAAGAAAAAAGAATTGAAAAAATTAAAAGGGACGTGGATCGCTTGTTTGTGATTTTACCTTTTGAACAAAAGTTTTACAAAGAAAGAGGTTGCGATGTAGATTTTGTCGGACACCCATTAATCGATGCTATAGATGATTTTAGACAGAATAAAGCATTGTCAAATATTGAGTTTAAAGCCAAATATGGGGTAAACTCAAATGAAGTAATAGCGCTTTTACCAGGTAGTAGGAAACAAGAAATAACGAAAAAACTGCCAATTATGTTGGCTGTGGCTAAGAAGTATCAAGGTTATCAATTTATTATTGCTGGGGCTCCAGGTTTAGAACGTTCATTCTATGAGACAGTAATAGGAGAGGTCCCTATTAAAATTATATACAACGATACTTACAATATTCTCAACAATGCGCATGCAGCATTGGTAACATCTGGAACTGCTACACTCGAAACCGCTTTGTTCAACGTACCTCAGGTGGTATGTTATCAGACAAGTGCTATTTCATATCATATAGCCAAACGCTTAGTTAATATTCAATATATTTCATTGGTTAACTTAATTCTAAATCAAGAAGTTGTCAGAGAGTTAATTCAAGGTGATTTGAATGAAAAAGAATTAGGCATGGCTTTTGAACAAATTTTAGAGGGCGACTTTCGCCAACAACAATTGAAAGAGTATCAAAAGTTAAATGCTTTATGCGGAGGTGTAGGAGCTTCAAAAAATACAGCAAAGGGGATGTTAGCAATAGTTCAAGGTTAATTTTGTGCATTTTAGTAGGGAGAATAGTTTGTTGAACCCCAATAGTTCATGAATTAAAAAAACTCTTGTTAAGAATTTGTTAAAGAAGCGGTTATCTATTTTGAATATAAAGTTTAGTTTTGTCGCATTAATATAGTTTGAGTTAATTAATTTGGTGTTCAAAAAAAGTATTTGCTACAAATTCCAATATGAATAACAATTATTTCATGAAGTTTTTAATTGTAATTATAACCTTGTTTTTATGTTCCTCTAGCTTTTGGGCTGAAGAAATACTTACAGTTGGTATCTACAGGAATATTAAGATTAGAAAAGCTGTTTTTTCTTATGAAAATTCAGATTATCAATTAGTAGCCAATGACACAATTCCAGTAAGATTAGTTAAAAAAGAGGATAAGATTGCGATTATTCGTGTTGGAAATCAAGTAAGAATACTTCAAAATGATGTTCAGATTGGGACTTACGATAAAATTCATTTTTATAGAACGAAAGATCAAGGTTATTTTCGTATCCAAACAACAAGCCCCTCTACCAAAAGAAGGATTTACTATGGAAGCTTAGAAATTAAAGTTTTTAATGATGTTTTTACCTTTATCAATCATGTTCCCATAGAAGAATATTTAATTGGTGTTTTAGAGTCTGAGTCGGGGAACTATCAATCAAAAGAATATTATAAAGTCCAAGCAATTATAAGTAGAACCTATGCTCTAAAACACAAGAATAAGTTCTTGCATGAAGGGTTTATGTTGACAGATTTAGTTAATTGCCAGGTCTATTTTGGAAAATTTTATCAGAACCCCAAAATGAAGGAAGCTGTCAAAGAAACAGAAGGCTTAGTTTTAGTTGATGAAGATATGCGCTATATAACAGCGGCATTTTATAGTAATAGTGGGGGACAAACTGAAAATAGTGAAAACGTATGGAACAAGCCTGTGAGTTATTTAAGAAGTAAGAAAGATCCTTTTTCTGTTGGAAAAAATAATTATAGATGGTCAAAAACAGTTAGTAAAAGTAAATGGTTAAATTACTTGAGAGATAAATATGATTACCCTATTCAAGATTCTACAGCAAGAAAAAAAGTGGTCAACTTTTCACAAAAAAATAGGAAGAAATACCTAGCAGGGTGGGAATCTCATATATTATTAACAGACATTCGAAAAGATTGGCGATTAAAAAGTACTTATTTCTCCATTATTGATAAAGGAGAAAATCTTCTCTTTAGAGGGAATGGTTTTGGTCATGGTGTTGGCTTATCCCAAGAAGGGGCAATGAATATGGTAGATTTAGGCTACAGTTATACTGATGTGTTAAATTTTTATTACACTGATGTTTTTCTGATTAACGACCAAAGAAGGTTATATTATCTATTAGATTGATTGTAATTCACTTTCATTTTAAGTCATATAGTACTTACGTTTTTAACTTTTCGAGTTAACTTTAAACAACTTAGCTACAAGGAACGAAATATTTTTATACATTTGAGCAATCAGAATTTATAGATATTTAAAACAAAATATTTGTAGTTGAATTGTTAGAATAACAAGATGAAAAAGAAAAATTTAAATTTTATAGCATTTTTAATGCTTGGAGGAGCTTTAGTAACAACAAGTTGTACTGAAGAGAATCCCTCACATGAGGTAAAGGAAACTAAAGAAGTTGAAAAAGAAATTACACACGAAGAGCCTCAAGGTTTGGATGTGAATACTTTGGAGATTGATCCAGATATGGAATATAAAGTTCCAACTCCTAATGAATTATTTGAAGTAATTAAGGAAACTGAAATAAAATTTGATGCATCAGTATTGAACAACATCAATAATCTTAATAAATATGATAACCAGAAGTCTCAGGCTTTAAATTTTGGCGTTTATTCAGCAGACTTAGCGTTTATTGCAAATAATGAAGTAGGGACAGAAGCGTTAAAGTATTTTAAAACAATAAGACAGTTGAGTTCTTCTTTGAATGTTGAAAATGCTTTTGATGGAACTGTTTTTAATAGGATAGAAGAAAATGTAGCGAAAGAAAATCAAGATTCATTATTATTTTTATCAAATGAAACCTATTATAAAGCTTTTCACTATTTAGAAGATAATGGTAGAGAAAAGATTTTGGCTTATATCGTCTTAGGTGGATGGATAGAGAGTATGGCTATTTTAACTGAACTTGGAGAGTTTGAAGAAGATGGCGTTTTAGCTGAAAAAGTTGGAGATCAGAGGTTGACTTTAGAAAATATCATGGGATTAATGATGACGATTGATGATGAAGAAGTTCAAGAAACAATGGGTGAGTTAGCTGATTTAGAAGAAGTATATTTTAATCTTGAACAAGTAGAAGAAGGTGAAGCTGAGACTACGCAACAAGAAGATGGTAAATTTGTTTTCTCTGGAGGAACGAAAACTGTTGTAACAAAAGAAGATTTTGAAAAAATTAAAAGTATCATAGCTGATTTAAGAGCACAAGTAATTGATGCAAGTTTATAAATAGAATTTATTATGAAAAGTTTAGTGAAAAATAGTTTGTTAGTACTTGCATTAGTTTTACCATTTATATCTAATGCTCAAGAAGAGTGCAGAGGAATCCAACGTTTTTGTTCGCCTTCTCACAAAAAATCTGGAATGGTATACAATGGGCAATCTGTTTTTGGTGCATTTGCTCAAGGTGATACAGCTGAAGTAAGCATTGTTGTTTACAAAGGAATGGATTATAGAATTGTTCTATGTTCAGGAGACGAAGCATTAGATGGAAAAATTGAATTTAAAATTGTTGAGATGGTTTCTAAACCTTATTGGGAAGAAAGTAAAACATTAGTGACAGTTGAAGAGTTTGATGCTGAATCTAATACTACTGTAAAAAAACAGGTGGAGAAAGTAACGAAAAAAAGAGTTTACGGTAAGGTAGAAACAGTTCGTTATGATAATACGAAATACGAAACGAACCCTGAATTTTCTTTTACTTCAGATAAGACAAGAAAACTGATTGTAAAGGTTTACATTCCTGAGTTAGGGGAGGACGTTTCTAATGGATTGGAAGAGGATGCTATGAGTTGTATAGGGATGTTGATAGAGCATAAACAAGCATTGAAAAAAGGATTTAGAAGATAAAATACTATTTATTAGTTGAAATAATTAATTTAACCCTATTCATTATTTGTGGATAGGGTTTTTTATTCGAAATTTAGGCATGAATATTTACGATAAATTAGGAGAAGGAAAACAAAAAATAGTGGTTACAGCACACCGCTCACCAGACGGAGATGCTATTGGGTCCTCTTTAGCATTGTACCATTATTTAATTAAGAAAGGGCATGAAGTTAGTGTAGTTATGCCAGATGCATTTCCCAATTTTATAGCTTGGTTACCTGGTACAGATTCTATTCTTGTATATGAGGATAGTCAAGAAGAAGTGGAAACTTTAATTAATGAGTCAACAGTTTTATTTTGTTTAGATTATAATGATTTAAGTAGGGTAGGTGATTTAGCTGATGCAATAGGAAAATCAAGTGCTTATAAAGCAATGATTGATCACCATTTACACCCAAGTGATTTTTGTGATTGGATGCACTCAGACACAGACTCTTGCTCTACAGCACAGATGGTCTATGAGTTTATTGAAAATCAAAACGATTTAGATTTGATAGATACAGCTATTGCTGAAAATATTTACTGTGGAATTGTTACAGATAGCGGCTCATTTAGATTCCCTTCAGTTCAAGCTAAAACACACTTAATTGTAGCTGACTTAATTCAAAGAGGATTAATGCACGCCAGTGTTCACGAACGTTTGTTTGATACAAATACCTTAAATCGATTACATTTATTAGGTTTTTCATTAAATGAAAAATTAAGAGTAATGGATGGTGTACCTGTTGCATTGATAGATTTATCACTCGAAGAAGCTCAACGCTTTGATGTAAAGAAAGGAGATACTGAAGGGTTAGTTAATTATGCCTTATCTGTTGAAGGAGTAAAAATGGCAGCTTTCATTAGGGAAGATACCGAAAAAGTTAAAATGTCGTTTAGATCTAAAGGAGAGATTCCTGTAAACGAATTCTCCAATAGTTATTTTAATGGAGGTGGGCATAAAAATGCTGCAGGAGGAATGTGTAAAGAAACATTAGAAAAAACATTGGAACTTTTTGAGGAGAATGTACGTACCTTTTTTAAGAATTTATAGAGATCATAAGTAACCACGTGTATTTTTGTTGAAGTAATAAATGAAAAAATATTTCTTGTATAGTATAATTGGGATAGGTGGATTAGCATGTAAGTCTAAGAATCCAAATGATATTCCTATGCCTGAAGACTTTAAGCAGTCTCCAAAAATTACAACAGAAGAATCAACAACGATTAGTCGATTTTGGACATCAGATGAAGCCTACAAAATAAAACGGTTTGTTGAACGAAGTGGATGGGATGCCATTCAATCAGAAACAGGTTTGTATTGCTATGTTTATTCGAAAAAACCATCTGGTGTACAGGCAAAACAAGGTGATATTGCTGTTGTGAATTTTAAAATTCATTTATTGGATGCAGATACCACATTATGTTATGCATCAGAAAAAGGTGCACCACAAGATATTTTGATAGAAATGGATAATGTAGAGTCTGGCTTGCATGAAGCGCTAACGTACCTTAGAGAAGGGGAAGCGGCTTATGTTGTTTTGCCGCATTATTTGGCACATGGTTTAGTTGGTGATTTAGACAGAATTCCGCCGTTGTCACCAGTTTTATATGATATAGAATTAGTTCAAATAAAATGATGCGAATACTGGGATTTTTGGGAGTAATTTTGTTGTTCAGTTGTGGAAGAGAAAC
>JAUHZI010000163.1 GCA_030426105.1 Bacteroidia bacterium
AGTAATCACCCCCGTTCTATTATCTTGTCTTGCTGTTAACCTCAACATGTTTCTAACATCAGCAGGAGCAATTAAAGGATTCGCTTCCAACATTAACGCTACAACACCAGCAGTAGCAGGTGAGGACATAGATGTTCCTGAAAATGCTGCAAAATGATATGTTCTCCCATTAAAACTAGTATTTGCTACTGACGAGAAAGCTCTAGTTGTATAAGAGTTAATAGCGGAAACAACTCCAACACCTGGAGCAGACACATCTGGTTTTATTCGCTCATCATAAGTAGGTCCCTCACTTGAAAATGAAGCCAAAGCCCCAGGATAAGCTGTTCCAGAACTGGAAACATTTTCTGACCTGTGAGCGGCAACGGTAATTGCGCTTTCTGTACAAGCTGGTTCACCTAAACTATATTCTCGATTTCCTCCAACTCCATGTTGGCCGAATGTATAAAATGGCATTCCCCAGTTTCCTACTCCTGTTGTTAATTCTACAACATTCCAATAATGAACAATTCCTGTTGCTGCAAATGAATTTAATACAACTTTGTAGTTGGTATTTGTATTTTTTACACGTAATCGAATGTGAGGCCTTTGATTTTGAGGGTGAGCATCATCAATAGTATAGTTGTAAAATATCGTGTCATTTCCTATTACTAAAATAGAATCGTGATACCCAGCATCTAACTGAGTATTGTATACATCAGTCGTACCTATTAATGTATTTACACCGTCATATACTTCAAATTTTGCATTAAAATCATGATTTTGCTCTCCCCACATCGAGATACTTTGTCCCCACATTGCTGGATGAGAAGCATATCCGTAAAAATCTATTCTTGATGTTATCGTATCATTATTAAACTCTTTTTTGAGATGCAAATTAACATCTCCATTATTCCCTCCTGAAGTTACAAATACAATACCTTGACTACTTAAATTGTTTATCGCCTGACTAATTAATGAAGTACCATCCATAGTTCCTAAATGGTATAAGCCCCAACTCATGTTAATTACCAACCTTTTATGATCTTGGTCTGCAATATTTTTCATCCAGTTGAATGCGTCGATTACAGAACCAACATCCAAATGTATTGAGTTAAAAAGATACTCTGCTTCAAATGCTACTCCTCTATATTCCAAACCAGCACCACTTCCTCCTGCAATTCCAGCTACATGGCTTCCATGTGTTGCATAATCATAATAATAACTTGCTGTATCTGAATTTGCATCATCTAATTCCGTAGGTGTTAAATATTCCACACCATACCCCATTGATGGCTGATTTCCTACTATCTTAAAATGATCCCAAGCTGCTCTTACACGAGATGTTGTTAATGTTGTATCCATAAACATAGGGTGATCATAATCGAACCCCCAATCTGTAACTCCTATTAATACATTTTTCCCTGTATATCCTTGTGGCATATTTATTCCTTGCCAAACACTATCTGCCCTTACATCTCCTATCATCCTATTATTCAATGGCTGTATTCTATCAGCTATAGATAAATAAGTAATATTTTTAAAGCTATTAACTTCAGTAACATTAATCAGTGGAACTTTAATTGTAACTACACTTCCTACACTACTTCCTATGTATGCAGCGTTATTTAAATCATCTTCATTAAAACTAGCGTTTACTTTGGCAACAGTTGACAAGCAATATTCTCCATTAACTTTATAAATAGGAAGCTTTGCAAAGTACTTTTTTATATTTTCTTGAGTTGGTTTATGTTCCTTATAGAAGCTTGCTATTACTTTAAAATTATGGCGCGTTTCTGAACTAAGCTCCAATTGCCCTATAGCAACAAGAGAATATCCAAATAGTAAACCTAAAACTATAATGCTTTTCATCTGAATTATCTTTAAGTAATTTATATTGCTTCAAAAATACAAAAATTACAAGCCTCCTAGAGGAGGAGTTTTAAACAAAAAAAGCCTTTTGCTCAAAATTGAACAAAAGGCTTTACCTTATTAAATAGTGAATATTTATCCAAATAAACCTCCTAACATTCCTTTGGCTTTATCCATAATATCATCTGATCCACCAAACATTGAAGCAATACTAGATGTATCTGAAGCTGGTGTTTCTTCATTTTTATCAGTAATCATTGATAAAATTTTTGGAATAATTGCGCTTGCAACCGTTTTTGCCATTCCTTCACTCAACCCTAACTTTGTACCTAACTTTCCAATAAAGTTTGAGGTCAAATCATTTTGCAAAGAATTCGCAGAAGATGAATTCTCTCCTTTTGAGAATAGATTCATTACAGTATCCATAGCTCCTGAAGCCAAGTTTTTACTCATTACTTCTTTAGCTGATTCTCCAGCTATATTTGCCACATCACCAGCTTTCGATGAGTCTAAACCTACTTTCTCTAATAAATCTCCTGGGATTTGATCCTTTAACCCTCCTAATATTGAATCTAACATATTTCGTTTTTATGTATTTAATGTTGTTAAAATAATTTTTGTGGAATATACACTTTTTATGCATCATTATAAAAAAATATTTTTCTGTTTAACACCATTTTAACGACCTTTACCTTTTTATGAAAAGATTATTACTTTATATATTATTATTTGCCCATTCATTTATTCTTGCACAAGATTATAGTTTTGTTGTAAGTGGAAAAATTATTGACAACAAACTAACTCCTATTCCTGATGTAAAAATTAGCACCAACGCTAATCAAACGACTATCCGCTCTAATGAAAAAGGGGAATTCACACTTAAGGTAGGATATCCAAATCAGCGCTATATTGTATTTAACCATGTTGGTTATATTAATGACACGCTCTTCTTCTCAAAAAGCAAAGCAAAAAAATATGCAAAGAAAGGAAGTTTGAGTATTTCTATTAAACTCAATGAATTAGTTTTTAAAGAAGTGATTGTAACCGCTAAGAGGGTTGATACTGTATATGGAAATCCTCTTTTCTCTATTCAAGACTACATGTTATTGAAGGACAACCAACTCTTGTTATTAACTTACAGTAAAAGCTTAAAAAAAGACGGCAAACTTATCCTAACAGATGCTCAGCAACAAATCATTTCAGAATATACAATTCCTGATCAACCCCGTTATCTTTACAAGGATTATGCAGGAACTTATTTTTTGGTCTGTACAGCCAATGTATATCACATCAGAATTCATCAAAAACAAATTAAGTTAACTCCTGTCTTAAAAGAGGATTTCTATGGATTTTACCAACGTATAATCGATACTATACATGATGATTTTTATTATTCTAATTTTTCTGAGAATTATCCAGCGGTTGATTTTTTAGTTACTAATCGTTTGGACTCTGCACACCACAAATTGAGAAGTGTTCAAGATGATTTTATGATGGAACTTTATCGTGCCCAATACAAATATGTTAGTGGCAGAGAAAAACTATGGGCTTACAGAAAAGAACAAGAAACTGGTATTGATAAAGAAATATGGATCGGAGCAGCTTCTTTTACTCAAGACTTTTTATACAAACCTGTATATGCGCCATTGTTTATTAGAGAAGATACAGTTCTCATTTTTGACCAATACAAAAACTATATCTTTAAATTCGATAGTGACCATGACCTTGTTGACTCAATTCCATTTCAATTAAAGATAAAGGGGAGTAAAGAGAAATGGGAACAGCCTTTAATTAACGATCAAACAACACAAGACATTTATGCCCTCTACAATAAAGGTGGTTATTACTACTTAAAACAATTTGATTTAAATACAGGTAAGACTATTCAAACATTAAAACTGAGTAATCGTTATGTAGAGCAACTAACAATAAAAGATAATTATGTTTACTACATCTATCGTCCTTTTGAATCTTTACAGAAGAAGTATTTATATCGTGAGGAGATTATCAGATAATACTTATCGTATTATCTCCCAAATGAATCATAATACGTTTCTGCATGTTGTTCATATCGCTTGATTAACTCGATATTCTTTAACTCAACCGCAGTTAATTTTTTAGACACATCTGTTGAAAATGGGATATACCAATCTACATAAGCGTCAAATATATTTCTGATTTTTCGGTTTTTAAAGGAATATCCATGGCGAGCATAAATTGTATTTCTAATGATCTCTAAATCTGTTTTATATAAATTTTCAACCTCTTCTTTTGTTAACAGCTTTGTTGAAGCATTTATGTTAGATGAAGCCTCTGTTAATGTTTCAACAACCTCATCGATGTAATAATCCTCTCCTTCTTCATCTAAAACTTTACCTTCTTTTGTTTTTCCATGCTCATATAAATTAAACCATCCTACTTCTAACATCAAATCAGGATTATATTCGAATACTTTATTCGTTAACTCAAACGCTCTAACGGGGACTTTTAATTGATTATCATTAGCATACCATTTACCTGATAAAATAGAATCTTTTAAGCTCATTATAAACTGACCGTCATATTGATCATCTCCAGGTTCTTTTACATTTAGCTCCATTCTATCTTCTATCCAATCTGCCTCCCCTTTAAAGGGTCTTAAATTCCCAGCTACGACTGAATGACCATAAACCATCGTATCTCCTACAATTGAATCAAATTGAATCGTTATTTTATTTGAACGCATTCCTCCCTTTTCATAATCAAAATCTAATGCTTCAAATTGACCAATATAACATTGGCTTTTTGCATTTAAAGTTAGTATTTGCTTTTCTTCTTCAGTTACTAGCTCTACTTCTTGAGTATCTTCAGATATCTTTTTTTTACCTCCTTCAACTACAGAGTTGTCTTCCTTACTCGTTTTCGAATGGGTCACACTACTTTCTTCTTGGGTATCTGTTGAACAACTAGCTAACAGTATTACTCCCATATATCCAATTTTAATTAATCTATTTTTCATTTTTTCTTCTTTTGTAAATGATATATTCTGCTATTAAAAGGTTTAACACCCAACCTAACCAAGCTACAATCATATAGGTATCCATTGGTCGAGTATGAAAAATAGCCACAATTAAATATTTCCATGCTCGTAATGTAATAGCTGATAAAGCTAAAGAAAAACTTCTTATCATCCATTCTTTATGTTGTATCAACTGCCTTTTTCTAATGCTAACTACTGCTTTTATTGTAAAATATATCCATAAAATTGCCAACAAACAAAATGCAATTTGAGATGAAAGTCCTCCGTTGGCATAAACTCCGATTATTAATCCTGAGGGGCCTGCTAACAAAACGGTAACAGTGACATATAACCACCCCATACTTCTATGAAATTTCGGTTTTTGAGTATAAATAAACTGACTAAACTGTGTATATCCAGCCAATAAGACAAATAAAGATGTAAACACATGTACAAAAAATGCAATGCGATAATGTTGCATCTGGATGTAATCCTGTTTGATTCTTAGAAAGGCGACATCTGTGTTTATAGGAATATATTGCAAGGTTATTTTCAACAATAGAAAGCAAAAGAAGCTATATATTATTAACAACACTATTAAAATCATATTCCTCATTAATTATAAACCTCTTTAAAATGGAAAACTTATTTTATATCTGTAAATTTAGACCATTAATATAATAATATTCATTATTAAATCAACTTGTTTAAGTTATGTCGATGCATGAAATTGAAGGTTTAGCTGAAGATAGTATTCGCTTTATTGATAGTCTAACAAAAATTCCCCAACAACAAAAAAGGACATTCTTTTTTAACATTTATAACTGGCAAGCCATTTTTGATACAGGCTATACTCATTTTAGGGTAAAAGAATTATTAGAAAAACAACGTTTCCTATTTACTTTACCTTTAAATGACTTTCAAAAATTTCGAACACTTGAAACAAAAGAGCTTTTAAAAATTAAAGAAGAAAGTTATGCATGGATTAAAGGACCTAATAGTGCAGAAATTATTTATGCTGATTGGAATGATGGAACTCCCCTCTTCTATTTTGATTATGGCAGTTCAACTTGGAGTTATCTTATCGAAAAACAATATCTTCAAGATGATTCACCTGTAGAAACATGGGACACTATTGAATTGACTTATCGTATGGTCAAATTAGCTATCGAAGCCGATAAAAAAACATTAGCTTTTGAATGGTACGCAGCTTTTGTCAATAGCATTAATGAAGAGTATATTGATTATCCAACCTCTTTTAAAGTCTTTCTTTCCAATTCATTACTAACTGAATTGAAAGAAAGTGTTTTTGAAGCTGGCTTTAGCAAATATAGATGTTATGATGATTTATTAGAAAAGCCAACTTGGACTGACTTAAAGGATGACTTAAACGAAGAAGAAGACCTTTATTACTCTCTAAAGTACCTTACTAATGCTCGTATTACAAAAGAAAAAGCTTTAAAAGGTTATGAGCAACACCTAAAAACCCCAAAACAATCAGTAAATATTATTCGAGATGGTCTATCAACATTTTTTGATGATAATGAATGGACGCTAGAGGAACATGAAGATCAAAATTATAATTATTGGACTTGGTATAAAGATATTAATCCTGAATTGAGTGAACATGACCCCAACTTTAAACGTTATATTTTTTCTTTTGAATACCAACGTAAAGATGCTTTTCTATTTGTTCTTCAAGGGATCCAAATGGGGAAGTTTTTAAAATGGCAAAATGCTTCTGCCAATCATATGGAATATGCTTGGCATTTTAGACAAACTTTTAACGCTAGTCTACCTGACGAAATATTGGATCATAATAAATTCATTAATGGCTGGGGTGCTTGGCATATCCCATTAAAAAAGAAGCTTCCTTTCATCAATAAACGCACACAAGATATCACAGAGAATCTTAAGCTATATTGGGACACTTACTTTAATTACATTATCAATTTATTCAATGACAACGCCTATTTCAAACAAGACATTGATTCCTTAATCGATTTATCAATTAATGGTGATGAAAATGGTTTTATTCCCAAACACATTGCTTTTGACAGTCCATTAAGTATTTATTTTGCTTTTATTTTCCAAGCAATAGAAGATGAAGATTTAAAACTGAAAGAAGATACTTTACAGAAAGCTAAAGCATACCTCATAGACAGAGATAATTTATTAACTAAAATTTTCTTGCCTAAAATTAAACAGCTTGAAAGAAACGAGTCCATAGATTATCCGCTACACATTCATCATCCTTCCTTAAAACATTTAAAACAGCTCTACGAACAGAAATAATTCATATAGAGTC
>JAUHZI010000019.1 GCA_030426105.1 Bacteroidia bacterium
AAAAGAAAACGAAAAAAGATTCCAAATTAGTTGGTAAAGTTAAATCATTTTTAACAGATGATAGAACTCAAAAGTCTGTAGGCCTCTTATTAATCCTAACAGCTTTATACTTATTCATATGCTTTACTTCTTACCTTTTTACATGGAAAAGTGATTATAGTATTATTGACGGAAAAACATTTAGTTTTGTCTTTAGTGGAGATGAGATTGTCGTCAAAAACTGGCTAGGCAAATTAGGAGCATTTACTGCTCACAAATTTTTAAAGGTTTGGTTTGGTATCAGTTCATACGTTTTTCCTTTTCTATTTTTCTTATTAGGTATTCGAATTTTATTTAAGATTACACTACTCCCTTTAAAAAGAACCTTAAAAATCAGTTTTGTTGGAATGGTTTGGATTTCTATTCTAATGGCTTTCTTATTTGGGTCTCCACTTGATTTTATGGGAGGGTTATTTGGCCATCAGATTGTTTCTACTGTAGCCAATATAGCTGGATCTATTGGCGCTGGACTATTTGTTGCTTTCACTGGATACTTTGCGATTATAGTACTATTCAACCCAAGCTATGAATGGTTAGCAAAACTAACAAAATCAATCAATGGTAAAGAAGCTGAATTTATCCCAGAAGAAGAAAAAGAAGCTATCAACACCATTAAAGAAGAAGAAATAACCTCTGATACTATTTCAGAAACAATCGATTTTAAAGTAAAAGATCCTAAAACCAACAACAAAATCAAAGAAGTTGTTGAAACATCCTTAGAAATAGAGGTAGAGGACACCATTCCTGAGCCGAACACTGTTGAGGAACCAACAACTATTCAACCTACTGAACCAACAACACCTGTTAACAACGAATTTGAAGTTGTTGTTCCAAAAGAAGAAAAAGTAGAGGAAGTTAACAATGAGGAAATGGAAGTTGTAATCGCTGAGGACGACACGACAGAACTTTCTAAAAAGGAGCTCAATAGTATGGTTGAGGAGTTTGGACTATTTGACCCTAAGCTTGAGCTTTCTCAATATCAACTACCTAATATCGATCTATTAATCGACTATGGTGATGGAAGTCCTAGTTTAAACAAAGAAGAATTAGAGGAGAATAAAAATAAAATTATTACGACTCTAATGCATTATAAGATTGAAATTTCAAAAATTAAAGCGACAATTGGACCAACAGTTACGCTTTATGAAATTGTCCCTGCACCTGGGGTTCGTATATCTAAAATTAAAAATTTAGAAGATGATGTTGCCTTAAGTTTAGCTGCTTTAGGGATTCGTATTATTGCTCCTATGCCTGGGAAAGGGACTGTAGGTATTGAAGTTCCAAACTCCAAACCAAAAACTGTTGCAATGCGTGCTTTAATTGCTTCTGAAAAATTCCAAAACTCAGAAATGCAACTCCCTGTCGCATTAGGAAAAACAATTTCTAATGAAACTTTTGTCGCTGATTTAGCTAAGATGCCCCATTTATTAATGGCAGGAGCTACAGGGCAAGGTAAATCAGTTGGATTAAACGCTATATTGGTTTCTATCCTTTATAAAAAACACCCATCTCAAGTTAAATTTGTATTAGTCGATCCTAAAAAAGTTGAGCTAACATTATTCAATAAGATAGAACGTCATTTCTTAGCTAAACTTCCAGATGAAGAAGATGCTATTATTACTGACACTCAAAAAGTAGTAACGACATTAAACAGTTTATGTGTTGAAATGGATCAACGATATGAACTATTGAAAGACGCATATGTTCGTAATATTGTAGAATACAATGAAAAATTTGTTAACCGAAAATTAAACCCTGAAAAAGGACATCGTTATTTACCATATATCGTTTTAGTTATTGATGAGTTTGCAGATTTAATCATGACCGCTGGAAAAGAAGTCGAAACTCCTATTGCACGTTTAGCTCAACTAGCACGTGCTATTGGTATTCACTTGATTGTAGCAACACAAAGACCATCTGTTAATGTCATCACAGGTATTATCAAAGCTAATTTCCCTGCTCGTGCAGCATTTAGGGTGACTTCAAAAATAGATTCTAGAACGATTTTAGATGCTGGAGGTGCTGATCAATTAATTGGACGAGGTGATATGTTATTCTCTACAGGAAATGACTTAATCCGTTTACAATGTGGATTTGTTGACACTCCAGAGGTTGAAAAAATCACAGACATGATTGGTTCTCAACGCGCTTATCCTGAAGCTTATAAACTCCCTGAGTACATTGATGAAAATGTGGAGGGAAGCGCAAAAGAAATAGATGATAAATTAGACAGCTTGTTTGAAGATGCCTCATATATTATTGTCAACCAACAACAGGGATCTGCTTCCTTAATTCAACGTAAACTAAAAATAGGCTATAACCGTGCTGGAAGAATCATAGACCAAATGGAAGCTACTGGTTTAATTGGCCCACATAGAGGGAGTAAAGCAAGAGAAGTCAATATTCCTGATGTTATGGCTTTGGATGACTTCTTGAAAAACTTAAGAGAAAAAGGTGTTTTAGGAGTTTAAATTTTAACTCCTAAGACGCATACATCATCTACTTGCTCTAATTCTCCTTTCCAGCTATTAAAATGGTCAACCAATATATCATTTTGTTTATGCATTGGTTTTTGGTATATCTTGACTAACAACTCCTTAAAAAGTTTACTCTTCATCTTCTTTCCTTTATCTCCCCCAAACTGATCAGCATACCCATCTGAAAAGAGATAAAAAACATCTCCGTCTTGGAGGTGGGCACTATTGAGATTAAATGGAGTATCTCCACCAGTTTGAACACCAATAGGCTGTTTATCTCCTTTGATTTCGTACAGATACCCAAACTCAGTTTTATAAACAGGTTCAACTTCTTGTTTATTAATTCGCTTTACTGATGAACTACTCACAATCCATACAGGGTTATTAGCCCCAGAGAAGTACAACATTTTTGTTTCATTATTCAATACAGCGAAAGAAATATCCATTCCATCATTCATTGTCACTCCATTTTTATTGGTCAATGTTAGCTGCATCAATCGACTCAATTCATCTAAAATCTCATTTGGTACATATATTTTTTTCGAGTTATAAATTTCATTGAGTAAAATAGTTCCTATCATTGCTATAAACGCACCTGGTATTCCATGACCAGTGCAGTCCGCTACAGCATAACCATTATACTCATCTTTCTGTTCTAACCAATAAAAATCTCCTGATACACGATCTCGAGGATTAAAATAAATAAATGCCTCTTTCATTAGGTCCTCTATCTGCAAAGTTGGCAACACAGCTTTTTGTATCAATTCTGCATAATTTATCGAATCAGAAACTTCCTTATTTAAATGATTTAACTTCTGATTAATGAACTCTACCTCTTCTTTTTGATGCTCTATTGTCTTTTTTTGTTCCTTAGTTTCTTTTAATTTTTTATATGTAAAAACCAAAAATAGAAGCAACATTACCAAACCAACTAATATCGCCAATATAATAACATTTTGTTTTTCTCTAGTTTGTTTTTCTATAGCTAAGACATGCTTATTTCGTTCATCATCTATTGCCTTTTGTTTTTCGTATTTATATTGTGCCAATTGCTCTGCTGTAGCTTTTTGAGTACCTTCATTCTTAAGACTATCTTTCATTTCATGAAACAGTTCACTCATTTCTAAAGCTTCCATCCCCCTTCCTTGAGCTTTATATACCCGAGTTAACAACTCAGATGAATTTTTAATCAAATTAGGCACACCTATTTCAAGAGCAATCGTCATACTTTTTTCTCCATAACTTATGGCTTCTTCATACTCCTTTTGTTCCCACATAATATCTCCAATATTTTTATATGTAGTTGAAACCGCTATTTTATCCGCTCCTATTATTTGCTGAAGATCAACAGCTCTTTTAAAATAATTTAGAGCTTTATCAAAATCCTTCTGCAACTTGTATACATACCCTATATTACTCAATAAATTTGAGATATCGATAGAGTCTTTTAACTCTTCCTCTAATACTAAAGACTCCTCCAATACTTCCAATGCTTTAACATACTCTTTCCCATTAATATAATAATAAGCTATATTATTTAACACTAGTGCAACCCCATCCTTATTACCCAGCTCTCTATGAAGTTGGATAGACTTCTCATAATAATCCATTGCCTTTTCCTCATATCCTTGAACTGCATATATAGCAGCCAAATTTTGCAAGCCATAAGCTACATTATGCTTTTTGTCTGCTTTTTCTGCTATTTTTAAAGCCCGATGAAAACAGTCTATAGCCTGACTAACATTTCCTTGGTAATATAAAATATTACCTTTTTGGTTTAATGCTATTGAAAGTCGTATATCAGTTAACGTGTCTTCAGAAAAAGCGACCACTTTTTCGAAAAAAAATAATGCTGAATCGAAACGTTCTTTGTTCTTGTAATATTCTCCCACCTCAATATAATAATCCAACAAGGCGGAATCAGTCTGCAAAGTCTGTTCTTTTCGAAGCAAACTAGCTATATCATCATGAGGTTTTTCTTCTGAACTTTGTGCAAATAAAAATACACTATAAAAAAGAAGAACAAAAAACGAAAAGTAATTCATCTTAATATTTATAAAGTCTAAATTAAAAAAAAATGGTTAGCTCTATTTAATTTAGAGATTGTTTTAACAACTATTTGATTTAAAAAATCAAGGTTATAAGATTTTATTCATTAATTTTGGCACAGTTCTTTCTATATAGAACTTCAAATTCAAAAAAAGAAATTATGAAAAGTATCAGCATATTATTTTTTAGTTTATTATTAGGGTTTGGCTATACAGCACAAGATAATCCTGAAAAAGATAAAGAAGCAAAAGTCATTTTAGAAAAGTTAGGTAAGAAATTAAAAGGTTATAGCACTATGACCATCGATTTTAAACTTTCTATCAAAAGTTCTGATTTAAATGAATCGCAAACAGGGAAAGCCTTTACAAAAGGAACTAAATTTTTCTATACAACTGAAGACAGAGATGTATATAGTGATGGAGAATCTGTTTGGACTCATGCTAAAGAAGACAACGAATGCTACATTGATGCTATCGAGGATTTAGATGGCGGAATTAACCCTTCTGAAATCATGACAATTTGGGAGAAAAACTTCAAGTACAAGCATTTCGGAACTAAAGATGGGATTACAGAAATTAGATTATACCCAACCAACCCAAAAGAAAGTAAATATCATACTGTAATTCTAAAAATAAACGAAGCAAAAAATAGCATTAAGAAAATCACAATAAAAACCAAAGATGCGATGACAATTCAATTCTCAATTAGCAAACTAGTTTCTAACACAAGTTTAAGTGATTCAAAATTTGTTTGGAACAAAGCTAAGCATCCAGGAGTTGATGAAATTGACAATAGATAATTAACTTAAAAACTTAATAAATTGAAAGCACTTCGAATGAAGTGCTTTTTTTGTATCTTGTTACATCGTTACAACCACTATTATAAATGAGTCAGAACAAGCCCTTAAAAATATACCGTTCATCTGCTGGATCAGGGAAAACGTATACATTAGTTAAAGAATACATTTCCATTCTTTTAAATTCAAAAGACCCACTACTCTTTAAAAGAATTTTGGCTATTACTTTCACTAACAAAGCTGCTAACGAAATGAAGGAAAGAGTTTTAGAAACCCTAAAAAAACTTTCCACAGGTGAATCCTCTGATTTACTAAATGACTACTTAGAAATTGTTCCTATATCCCCAGACAAACTGGCTCAAAGAAGCTCCTCGATATTTCAACACATCATTCATCATTATGGCGAATTCAATGTTTTGACCATTGATAAATTTATACATCGTATCATTCGTTCATTCACTAGAGAATTAGATTTAGCAATGAATTTCGAGTTAGAATCTGATGTTAATTTATTTCTTAGCCGAAGTATTGATTTATTATTAGAAGAAGTTGGTAATGACAAGGATTTAACCAAATACCTCGTTCAATTCTCTGAGCAACTGATTGAAAATAGTGAAAAAGGAAATGTTGAGAAAGAACTAAAAGACCTTTCTCAAATTTTGATGAAAGATGATGGAAAAACAGCTTTAGAAGAGCTTAGTGACTTCAAACTATCACACTTTATTTCAATTCAAAAAGAAATCAAAACTAAAATAACAACATTAAAAGATCAGATTAAAGCATTAAGCCTAACTACAATAAGCCTTATTGAACAACAAGGGCTCTCAATTAACGATTTGGCTGGTGGAAAAAATGGTTTTGGGAAATTATACTCCGCATTTTCTAATGATCTCAACCACGAGTTTAAAATATCTGATGCTATGTTGAATCGTCTTGAAAAAGAAGAATGGTACGCAAAATCTGCTAAACCACATATAAAAGGAGCTATTGAAAGCATTCAAATAAACCTTCAACAAAATACGACTCAACTAATTCAACTTTTTAACACTTATAAGACACAAGTCTTATTCAACAAAAACTTTATTGGATTTTCTTTACTGAACTCACTACATAAAGTATTAAAAACAATTAAAGAAGAAAGTAATATTGTATTTCTTAATGACTTCAATGAAATTATCAGTAAAGTTATTGTAAATGAGCCTGCTCCTTTTATCTATGAAAAAATAGGGAACCGTTATCGTTACTTTTTAATCGATGAATTTCAAGACACCTCCAAACTACAATGGAACAATTTAATTCCTCTTGTATATGATTCTTTAGCAAACGGCAATAAAAATCTGATTGTTGGCGATGCAAAACAAGCCATTTATCGCTGGAGAGGCGGAGATGTCAATCAATTTATTCGATTACCTCTAATAGAAGGCGAGTTTATAGACTTAAACCATATCAATCAAACTTTTGAATCTTCAGGTAAAATTGATAACCTCAGCAATAACTATCGCTCTTATCAAACCATTGTCGAATTTAACAATTGGCTTTTTCAAAACATTGCTGATTTATCAGAATCTGAAACCATCCAAGCAATTTATGAAGGTATTGCACAAGATGTTATAAAAAAAGAAAAAGGATTGGTTTCCTACCAAATTTTAAATGGAGGGAAAGAGGAAATTCAACCCCAAAAAATTGAATTAACCCTTCAATATATTTACGACTGTATTGAGGATGGTTATACCTATAGTGACATAGCAATATTGGTTAAAACCAATAGAGATGGAAAACTTATTGCCGACTATTTATCCAACATCAATATACCTGTTATTTCTTCTGACAGCGTTGTTTTAAGTAGCTCTGAAGAGGTTGACTTTATTATTTCATTCCTAACAACAACAATCAACTCAGCTAATGAGCAAGCTATTTTAAAATGCTTACGATTCCTAAAACAAAATAAGCACCTGTCTGAAATTCATGAAAAATGGAGAATACCATCAGATAAAAATAAGAGCTATTCAAAAGCAATCAATTTTGATGGTTTTATTAAAGAGAATTATCCTGAGTATAATCACATTTATTTTGACCGTTTAAATTTATATGATAAAGTCATTTACTTATTGGAAACGTTTGGTATTAACCGTTTTGATGCATACGTTGACCAATTATTAAATACAATTCAAGGTTATTTAAAACGAAATACCTCTATCCTTCAAGACTTCATTACCTACTATGAAGAACATAAAGATAAAATTGCGGTAAACAGTGGAGGGAATAATAATGCCATTCAAATTTCTACCATTCATAAATCTAAAGGGCTACAATATCCTATTGTCATCATTCCTTTTGCCGATTGGGTGGATAAAAACAATCAATTCAAAAACTACACGTGGATTAACACCAATAAAATTGTGGACTATGAGCTGCCTAAATACATTGCACCTATTAATAAAAACACATTATATCATTATCAACTAGATAACGTTTATGAAAAAGAGCAAGAAGAAATTATTTTAGATAACCTCAACCTCTTTTACGTTGCCTTTACTCGAGCTGAAAAAAGAATGTATATTATTTCAAGTGTTGGGACTCGATCAAGCAACCATGTTTTTGATAAAATAAATAAACTGATCATTAATCACGAAAGTTTTAACCCAGAGGAAAACAATCTAACTTTAGGGGAACGACAACAAAACCCGACATTAGAAGAACAGCAATTAGATCAAAAAACCAAAGGTCCTTCTGTTAAAACGTGGAGACACCATTTAGGATTAAGCCTAGATCGAAATGCACTAGAGTTGGAGTTAAATGAAATGGATGAACGCGAATATGGAAATGCAGTTCATTATATTTGGGCTAATATTCTAACCCCAAAAGACATCACTCAAGCAATTGAAGAAGCTATTATCAATGGAGTCTTACCTCCTCAACTTAGTATTCAAGTTCAAAAAGATATCGAGGCTTGTTTTTCTATTCCTGAAGTTCAACAATGGTATAATATTTCCAATGCTGAAGTTTTAAATGAAAACGCAATTGTATCAGAAACAGGACAATCTTATCGTCCTGATAAAATTATCCTTACTCCAGACAAACAAGCTATTGTTATTGATTATAAAACTGGACAACAACGTAAAAGTCACCAAAAACAACTTCGAGAGTATGGTCAATTACTTAAAGAACTAGGCTATAACCCAAGCTTAAACCTATTGTATATGAAAGAAAAGGAAGTGGTTACTTGTTAAGCTAAACAAGTAATTATTTGTTTCTTTATCAACTTAAAAAAAAATTCATGAGAATCATATTATTTTTTCTGTTACTATGTCTTGATTTTCCCTACTGGGCTAATAACATAGCTGTAGACTCAATCTTTTTAAAAGTTGATGCGATTTCAGACACCTCAAAAAAAATACACTTATTAGCATCTAAAAGTAATCAGTTAGTTAATGTTAATAATCAAAAATCAAAAGAATACATAAACAAAGCACTAGAATTAACAGAACTGTTTAATAAAGACACAAGCATATTAATTGAGGTCTATCAAACAAAAGGACACTTAGAAACTTCGGAAGCAAACTATGATGTCGCCATTGAGTATTTACTGAAAGCATATCAACTTGCTAAGCATATCACAAATTATAACACCTTAGCCAACATTACCAATTCACTAGGCAATTGCTACACTGGAATAGATGACGTTGAAGGTCAAAAAAAATTTTACAACCTTACACTTGAATATGGACAAAAAGCTAACAACCCTCAACACATTGCTCTAGGAAACCTTGGGTATGCCTTAGCTTTAGAAAACATAAACGAATATGATTCTGCATTAGTCTATCATAAAAATTCATTAGAAATATTTAAATCTATAAACAGGTCGGATGCGATATTAGCGAGTATAATAAATATAACTCATAACTATATCAGACAAGAACAACCAGATAGTGCTCAGCAATATTTTAATGAAGGTTTTGCATATTTAAATCAAAAAAACGTTTATCTAATTGCTCAGTTTCATATCAGTTATGCCGAATTTCTTTATCAAAAGGAAAAATACACAGAAGCATTAAAAAACATCGAATATAGCATCCCTCTATTGGTAAATTTAAATTCAATATCCAACATTATTCCTGCTAGAATACTATATGCTGAGATCTTGCTGAAACTAAAACAACATGATAAAGCTATTGAAGAGTATAAACTTGCTCTAGCATTAAAAGACAGTCTATATTCTGATAGTAAGTTGAAGTATATAGAAGAGATGAATACAAAATACGAAACTTATGAAAAAGAGTTAAAAATCCTTTCTCAAAACCAACTTATAAACACTCAAAAAGCTTCCATCTTAGAAAAAGATTTAAGGCATGGTTATGATACTAAAATTAGAACCTATCTTATTATAGGCTGTATTATCATCGTATTTATTGCTTTTTATATTTACTCTAGGTTCAGGGTTATCAATAAGCAAAAAAAACTTATTGAAACTCAAAAACATGAAATAGAAGAAAAAAACTTAGAAGTACTCGCATCAATCAACTATGCTTTAAAAATTCAAAAAGCAATGTTACCTTCTACACAGAAGGTAAGCAGTTACTTTCCAAACAACTTCATTTTTTATCAACCAAAAGATATCGTTGCTGGAGATTTCTACTGGACTGAAAAAACTGGCCAAATCACATTTTTAGCTGCTTGCGATTGTACTGGTCATGGAGTTCCTGGCGCTATGGTCAGTGTTGTTTGTCACAACGCACTTAATAGAGCTGTTAAAGAATTCCAACTAACTTCACCAGGAAAAATTTTAGATAAAGCTAGAGAAATTGTTGTACAGGAATTTAAAGACTCTGATGATGGAATCAAAGATGGGATGGACATCGCCTTAATTGCCATTAACCAAACTAACCAAACGCTATCCTTTGCTGGAGCACATAATAGTTTATACAGAATTAGAGAAAGTGAATTAATAGAAGTTAAGGGAAATAAACAACCTGTTGGAAAATACACCACCCCTATTCCTTTTAAAACAGAAGAACTTAAGATAAAAAAAGGAGATCAATTTTATCTAACAACAGATGGTTATTATGATCAATTTGGGGGAGAAAAAGGGAAAAAATTCAAGTCCAAAAACTTTAAAGAACTCCTCATTGCATCTGCTAACCTTCCAATTAATGAGCAAAAAGACAAGATTGTACAAAACTTTCACTCTTGGAAATCTGATTACGAACAACTTGACGATGTCTGTGTAATTGGCTTCTCCATATAGCTATTCCCTAGCTCTCTTTCCAAATTTTAAACAAGACCTCTTGATCTGGACGATTAGGTTCTGGCTCTCTCAATGGTTCACATTCCTTCAATGTATTCCGACAATCTTCGGGTAGTTGTTGATATAATGCTGTTCCTTTAGTTTTCCATTCCAACATTTTATCACTAACATCCTTAACTATCTTAGCAGGATTTCCAACAACTATTTTACGACTAGGAATAATCGTTTTTGCAGGAACAAAACAAAGTGCTCCAACAATCGATTCATCACCTATAACGACATTATCCATCACAACAGCATTCATCCCAATCAAAGTATTTTTACCAATTGTTCCACCATGAATGATTGCACCATGCCCAATATGAGCACCAGCTTTTAATGTTGTTGTTGTGCCAGGAAACATATGTACTGTGCAATTTTCTTGAACATTACATCCATCTTCTACCACAATTTTTCCCCAATCTCCTCTCAACACACAATTAGGCCCAATATACACATCCTTACCAATGAAAACATTGCCTGTTACATTGGCTTGAGGGTGAATAAAAGCACTTTCGTGAATAACAGGTTTAAATCCATTAAATTCGTATATCATTGTCTATAATTTTGAATCCTTTCTTTATTTCCATATTCTAGGAATTAACTACCTTAGCGAAATCCTTTAAAAAAAAGATGAGTTAAAATTAGAATAAAATCATGCAGTTACTAAAAGTTATAGTCGTTTTTTTGATTTTTTTATTTTCAATCTATCTTTTTACAGCTTGTAACGCAAAATCTAGTTCTACAATTCCTTCTATTGACAATAATGAGAATGCTTTTTACCTCATAGAAGATGCAGCTCATAAAATCCCTTGGAACACCAAGGACTCTTGTTTTATTCAAATTCAAAAAAATGGAGAAACTCTACCAATCAAAGCGAAATATAGAGGAGGAATGTCAAGCCAATATTACAAACATTCATTTAGTGTTGAGTTCAATCAAGACACCCTATTATTTGATGGCTGGAAGAGTGATGACGATTATATTTTTAATGCAAACTATATTGACAAAACATTTATTAGACATCGTTTAAGCTATGATATTTTTAGTCTATTTTCTCCCGCTAACATTACCCCAAAATCTCATTTTAAAAACCTCTATTTAAATAATGACTACCAAGGTTTATATGTCATAATGGAAGAAGTTGACCGTTCTTTATTGAACATTAAAAAAAGTGACTCATCAGCTTTAATTTTAAAAGATGGCGCTCTATTTTCAGATTATTTAGATGGTTATCCTCAACAAGAAGGGGAAGATGTATTCCAACAAAAACACCCTAAACATCAAAGCGATAATAACCGTAAAGAAATCCTTCAACTCTGGAACTTTCTTCATTGTTCAACAGATCAAGAATTTGAAGATTCTGTAGCCCATTACTTTAACCTTGATAACATTATTGACTGGCATTTATTATTACTTTTCACCAACAATGGTGATGGTGTATTAAAAAACTTCTATTGGTACAAAAAGGAAGGAACTAAATGGAGCGTTGTACCCTGGGATTACGATGATAGTTTTGGACGTAATGGTGACGGGACACTCCAAACAGCCTTAAACCATTGCAATTGGCAACGCAACATACTTCTAAAAAGACTTTTCAATTTAAATATCGGTAAATACAGAACTCGGCTAAAAAGCAAATGGGATGCACTACGAGAAGATGTACTTAATTTAAACAGAATTCAAGTCTTAGTAGAGTCTTATTACCAAGAAATAAAACCTAAAGATTTAGAGAATAACTTCAAAAAATGGCCTATAACCGACCCCAATTATGCTGATACTCTTAACCATGATCAAGAACTAGCATTAATCTATCAATATATACCTAAAAAATTAACTGAAATCGATTCATTAACGACATTATGGGAAACGCAATCAATAACCTACTAGACAACTTACTTTCAGTCTTATGGAGAGTATTAGACTTACCTTTATACAGTATTGTATTAGGTATGGCTATAGGAATGTTTATACTATATTTAATCACTAAGAAAATCTTAAAAAGAAACCCTACCAAAATTTTAATTGTACTCGCAGTTATTCTTGTAGTATTAGTTATTGACAAGAAATTAAATAACATGCGTACAGAGCTCACCTTTATGAACAACAAAATTGCAGAAGCAAAAATGAGTTCATCAGCTGTAGAGGTAACAAAAATTAAAAAGTTTGATGTAGAAAAATTACGACAACAGTTTCCTGAAGCTATTGTTTATGATAAAACAATCAATGAAGCTATAGATTTAGTTTCCTATAAAACTAGTACGCCAAATGTCATGGCTTACATTTCAATCATTGACCTAGACTATCCTAATATAAAAGTTAAAGTTACACCTGAGAAAAAAGAAAAATACTTGACTTCTACTTTTGCAAAAGAGCATAACTGTATTGTTGCAATCAATGGAGAAGCTGGACTTTCTATGGCTATGGATTGTGAATTAGGTGAATGGTCTGGAAATTGGATTTCAGATGGAAAAATAGTAATGATGGCTGATACAGATTTACGCCCATTTATCGGATTCGATAGAAGAAGTAAGGCTTTTTACTCAACAGATGCAGAAGTTGATACCATTTATGACCCTAACAATAAATACAATGCCATTTGGGGACGTTTCGATATTTTAGTTCAAAACGAATTAATCCTTCACGAAAACGATAATCCTTATGCTCGAACAATAATGGGGACAAATAAAGAGGGGAACCTACTCTATTTAATGATTGTAGATGGGAAACGACCTGATTATAGTGAGGGGCTCACTTATGAAAATTGTGCTAAAATTTTACAAGCTCTTGGTGCATATAATGCTATGGCTTGCGATCAAGGAGGTTCTTCTTGTATGTATATGGAACCAATGGGGGGAATTATCAACCGTCCAGCTGATAGTGATGGATATGAAAGACCTATTTATTCGCACTTTGGCATAGCAATGTAATATGAGGTACTTATTCTACTTACTTGCTTTTTTCTTTTTGAACTCATGCGCAGTTCTAAAACCTCAACAAACCCCTATTCAAAATATTATCCAAAACTTTGAAAACGAGAATGGGCCAGTAATGATTGTAGCACATAGAGCAAACATATACGATTCATTACCAGAAAATAGCCTCGAAGGAATAAAAGCATGTATTGACCATCAAATAGACATCATAGAAATAGACATTAGAAAAACAAAAGATAATGTGCTTATTGTTCTTCATGATGAAAGCCTCAATCGAATGACTAATGGTAAAGGTCGCGTGAGCGACTATACTTGGGATGAAATTAGTCAGCTTCACCTTAGAGTGAGTTCTTATGGTAAAATAACGCCCTATAAAGTCCCACGGCTAGATGAAGTTTTTGCACTTTGTAAAGGAAAAATTATGATCAACTTGGACAAAGGTTTTTGGTATTTGGATGAAGCTTCTCAATTAGCAAAAGATATGGGTGTCACACAACAACTCATTTTAAAAAGCTTTGAAACTCGAGAAGAAATCAACAATCAAATGGGAAGTTTCTCTTCCCTATTTTTCATGCCTATTCTTGCTGAAAACACCTTTAACAACACAACTATATTAGACGATTATCTCGATAAAAACAAAGGCTATATCCCTGAAGCTTTCGAACTCATTTTTGATGAAAAATCAGACAGCATTGGGCAACCTATTTTCATCAAAAACCTTCATAAGAATGGAGCTAGGGTGTGGATCAACACCTTATCTGATGGGTTATCTGGAGGTAGAGGTGAACGCAAAAATCCTGAAGAAAACTGGCAACAAATTATAGACCTAGGAGCTTCAATCATTCAGACAGATTACTGCCTACGATTACAACAATACCTTCAAAAAACGCAGCAATAATGGGAACACTTATTTCTATCATCATGCCCTATAAAAATTGTGCGACTTTTTTAACTGAAACCATTCATTCTATTTTGGGGCAAACCCACACCAACTGGGAGTTAATCGCAATCAATGACCATTCTGAAGATAACGGAATGACTATTGTCAAGAATTTTGAAGAAAAAGATTCCAGAATAACCACAGTTAATAATAACGGCCATGGTATCATCCCTGCTCTAAAAACGGGGTACGCTCTAGCTACTGGAACATACATTACTAGAATGGATGCAGACGACATTTGTACTCCACAAAAATTAGAGGAGCTAAAAAACACCATAGACCTGCATGGAGAGTATACAATAGCCATTGGAAAAGTCAGTTATTTTAAATCAGATGGAAGTCCAATTGGGGATGGATATTCTAAATATGAAAATTGGATCAATCGCTTAGCAAAAGAACAAAAAAGTTTTTCTGAAATTTATAAAGAATGTCCTATTCCTTCACCAAGCTGGATGTTATTAAAAACAACATTTGACCAAATCGGAGCTTTCAATTCTTCCTTTTATCCTGAAGATTATGAACTGGCTTTTAGAATGTATAAAGCACGTCTTACTCCAATTGGAACTTCTGAAAAAGTTCATTATTGGCGTGACTACTCTTCAAGGACATCTAGAACACATGAGAATTATAAAGACAATCGCTTTTTAGAACTTAAAGTCCACTATTTTTTAAACCTAGATTATGAGAATAACAAAACTCTGGTTTTATTTGGAGCTGGAAAAAAAGGAAAAATGATTGCTCAATTACTTATTCAACATGAAATTGAATTCGAATGGATATGCAGTACCCCTAACAAAATAGGGCATAATATTTACGGAAAAATACTTCAAGACAGTGAAACAACCTTTAGCAATAGTCAAATTATTGTCGCTATAGCTGCTGCAAAAGATTTAAGCCAAATAAAGTTAAATGAAATTGATTCCAACGATTATTATTATTTTTGTTGAAATATTTAGCATTTATGACTGCACAAGAGTTATACGAAAAGTACAATAATTTTGACAAAGAATTTGGATTACAATTAACAGTTAAAGCCCCTGGTGTAATCACATATGAGCTTCGTGTTGAAGATCAGCATTTAAGTTCTCCAAGAGTTGGGCATGGAGCAACTGTAGCAGCTATGATGGATGCCATTTTAGGAACAACAGCCCTATCAAAAGTATATGAAAAAGGAAATTTGGTCTCTACAGTAGAGTTTAAAGTCAATTATTTTAAGCCTATTTTTAAAGACGATCATTTAATTGCTACTGGAGAAATAGAATTCGAAGGTAAAAGTCTGATTGTTACGACAGCAAAAATTATAAAACAAGATAGTGGAGAACTTGTTTCAAAAGGAATGGGAACTTTTAATATTTACCCAATGTCAAAAAGAGGGCTATTTCTATAGAAAATTAACCCTCACGCCCCATTTTTCCTTTTATTCACAAGCTATTAAATGAATATTATCATCAGATTATAAAAAAGTATTTTATATGTTAAAAAATAAATTATATTTGTGGGTTAATATTCGTATTTAGAATAAATGAACGTCAAACATTACATATCATATATACTTTTAGGAGGGATTCTTTCGGCTTTTCTTTTTACTGGGTGTGAAGAAAAAGACAATAGAATTACAGAAGGTGTTATTGATTATGATGTCACTTATCCTTATTTCAAAGACCCATTTATGAAGAACATGTTACCTTCTAAAATGAAATTTGAGTTCAAGGATGGGATGTATAAGAACACAATTGAAAAAGCAATTTTTGCAACCTCGTTGATTTCTAACTGTAAAGACAGTGTTTTAATTATGACAATGCGTTTTGGTAAAAAACAATATTACTCTGAATTAGATGCTGCATTGACAGATACCATGATTAAGAAAAATGGAATTCCAGACATCATAGCATTAAATGCTACGGATTCGATGGCAGGAGTTTTATGCACAAAATACATGGGTGTTTTTGACAATTTAAATGATGGGTATGACGGTGAAGTTTACGAAACACATTCAATTGGTATAGACGCGCCAAACTGGTGTAACCCATACCGAGAATTAGACGGTGTGCTTCTAGGCTATGAAGTAGATCAATTTGGTCTTCAAATGCGTTTTAGAGCGACTCAAATAACCGATACAATAGTAAATGATAGTACATTTAACATTCCTGCCAATTATAAAAAAGTGCCTTTGGAACGAATGTTGTATGAAGTAGAAGAGTTATTCAACAGTTTATAACAAAATCTTATTTACTAAAGCCTACATGTAGGCAACACTAAATTAATCAAAATGAAAAAGAAAATGTTTTCGCTATTATCAGTAATAGCAATTTTTGTAGGAAGTACTTTCGCTCAATTCGAAGGAAAAGTAGTTTATGGTTTAGACTATGAATTGCCTGAAGCTATGGAAGCTCAACGTTCTATGTTACCATCAGAAATGAATATGTTGATTGGTAAAAACAAAACAAAGGTTATTCAAAATACAATGATGGGATCTCAAATTGTCATTACAGATACTAAAGCACAGTCTAGTATTTTGCTAATGGACATGATGGGACAAAAAATGGCTATTGAATTACCAGCTCCAACAGAGGAAGAATTAAAAGAAGAAAAACAGCCTAAGTTCAAATACGATGATAAAACTAAAAAGATTGCTGGGCACAAGTGCAAACACGCAATCATGACACTTGAGGATGAAAATGGTGAAGAAATGGAAATGGATGTTTATTATACAGAAGAAATTCCTTCTTCAGCGAATGATAAACTAAAAGGATTAAAAGGATTTCCACTTGAATACACAATTGTTAGTCAAGGGTTGACAATGATTGTAACTGCAAAGGAAATTTCTAAAGAAAAAGTAGCAGCTTCTGAGTTTGATGTTCCTGCTGACTTTTCTAAAATGACAATGGAAGAGTTTAAGAAAAATATGGGAATGTAATTCTTAAGCATATAATATTAAATAAAAAAGGAAGTAATTTGAAATTACTTCCTTTTTTTATATCCTAATGTAGGATTTTATAGACTAACTCTTTTAGTAATTCCCCATCAGATGTACTTGCATTATCTACTCCTTTTGATGCTAAATCGTATTGTCTCAAATAACCAAATATTCGAGCTATTTTATTCATACTATAATTTCGAGCTGCTTTTTGGTACTCTTTTAAAATAAATGGATGTACTCCCATTTTTTGAGCTAAAGCACGATCATCGACCTGCCCTGCATACTGATGATATTTTATCAATTTAGTAAAATACCCGTAAACAATTCCTAAAGTCACTACTAATGGATAGTTTTTAGGATTCTGTCCAAAGTGATTAGCAATTAAATTGGCTTTATAAACATCCTTCTCTCCTAATGCATTATTTAACTCAAAGGTGTTATACTCTTTCGAAATACCTACATTTTTTTGAATCAGTTCCTCTGTAACCTCTGTATCCCCCTCCATTACAACCTTTAGCTTCTCCAATGTATTAGCTATTTTATTGAGGTCATTTCCTAAATACTCACTCAAAATATGAGCTGTTCTAGGGTTAATAGATAAGTGTTCTGAATTACAATAGCTAATAATCCAATCTGGTAATTTATAATCTTTGACTTTATCTGAGGTAAATAAATATCCTTTCTTCTTCAACTCCTTGCCTAAAGCTTTTCTACCATCTAACTTTTTGTATTTATAGTTCAACACTAAAATGGTTGATGGCATAATTTGCTCTAAATAAGCACTTAAATTTTCAATCGAACGAGATAAATCTTGTGCTTCTTTTACAATTACCACTTGATATTCACTCATCATTGGGTAACGTTTAGCCATGTTTACAAGATCTTGAATAGTAGTATCTCGACCGTAAACTACCGTTTGATTAAAATCTCTTTCAGACGCTTCTAAAACATTTTGCGCTATATAATCAGAAATCTTATCAATAAAATAAGACTCCTCTCCTTGCAAAAAATAAATAGGTTTATAAATCTTTTGCTTTAGCTCTTTAAATACCTCTTCGTATGTCATAATCTATTCTCCAGAAATTTATTATAACGAATCATCAATAACCTCAGAGATGATTGCTTCTTCTTTATTTCCGAGCAATTTATTGATAATTAACCACCCTAATAATGCCATAGGAATATAAGCTACCAAAATATCTAAAGCAGCAAACCAAATAGGACCAGGTAACATTATATTTACAGCTATTCCTCCTATCAAAAATAAGCTACCAATAACTAATGCGAATGTTTTCTTTCTACTCCCAGCTACTAAAGCTGCAGCCATAGCCCCCACTAAAGTTCCTAATGCATGAGCTAAAAATGGAAAGATGAAGTGCTCTGCACTTAAGGTTGGCATTATTTCAGCTAAAGCTGTCATATCATTCATATCAACCCCTTCCATAGGGAAAACTTGATGTCCTATATTTACGAGCCCCATATTTACAAAGCTCCCCACAAGCCATCCTAATACAACAGCTAGAATATTCCTAATAACAATCACAACCATTTGAGTTTATTTTTGAATCAATTACATGAAACGTAAATGCTTTACAGTCTCTCCTTTATTCATAATTTCTTTCAGAGCATCTATTCCAATCTGGATATGTTTGTCAACAAAATTAGCCGTAACACTATTATCACTTTTATCTGTTTTCACACCTTCAGGAACCATAGGCTGATCTGAAACTAACAATAGAGCTCCCGCAGGGATTTTATTCGCAAAACCACCTGTAAATATCGCTGATGTCTCCATATCGATAGCCATAGCTCTAATTTTACGCAAGTACTTTTTAAATTTATTGTCGTGCTCCCAAACTCGTCTACTTGTAGTATAGACAGTACCCGTCCAATAGTCTAAATCGTGCTCTCTTACTGCATGAGAAACAGCTCTCTGTAAGTTAAAAGCAGGCAAAGCTGGCACCTCAACTGGAAAATAATTATTTGAAGCTCCTTCCCCTTTAATAGCAGCAATAGGTAAAATCATATCACCTATCTTGTTCTTCTTTTTTAAACCTCCACATTTTCCTAGAAATAAAACCCCTTTAGGTCTTATCGCTCCCAACAAGTCCATAATCGTTGCTGCGTTTGCTGCTCCCATTCCAAAGTTAATAATTGTTATATCATCTGCTGTTGCACTTGGCATTGCTTTGTTTTGGCCATCAATTTCAACTCCATATTTTTGAGCAAACAATTCTACGTAATTATCAAAGTTGGTCAATAAAATTGTTTTCCCAAAGTTTTCTAATTCAACCCCAGTATATCTTGGCAACCAATTATTTACAATTTCTTCTTTTGTTTTCATATTCTTAAGTTTTTGTGTAGCTAGTCAATTTCACGCTAAAATACTACATAATCGAGTATGATACTTTAATTATTTATGATTTTTTGTATAAATCCCTATTGCCAATACTAAAAGTGAATCGTAATTTTAGTTCATTAACTCCTACTCCACTAAAAAACTATCTTCTATGATAAAAAGTAATAAAAGCTTGAAAATAATCAATCTATTTTTTCTATCTAGCTGCATAACTCTATCCTCATGTAAAGAGGCTATAAATGAGAACGATATACCTACACCAAAAGAAAGTAGCGAAGCTCCTCAAGTAACTCCTCAGGAAAGAACCAAGAAAATCAATGTAGCTTTATTACTAGACACCAGTAACAGTATGGACGGCTTAATCGAACAAGCAAAATCTCAACTTTGGAAAATCATCAACCAGATAACCAAAGCTAACAAAGAAGGAGAAGAAGCTGACATTAAGATAGCCTTGTATGAATACGGGAATGATAATCTTGTAGTAACCAATGGATTTGTAAGGCAATAATGTTGCCCGTACCATTTCAAAAACTTCTAAAATGTATAAAAATTCAAACTGGGATCTCATCGACAAAATGGAGGAAGACTCTACTATACTTAACACCTTAAGTCAAGAAGAGCTTCCTGAAATCATGCAAAAGATGAGCTTAGAAGAGCAAAAAGCCTTTTTACTGGGTAATCAAAGAAAAAGAAATATTTTCAAAACTCAAATTCAGGAACTTAGTAAAAAAAGAGAAGCCTTTATATCAAAGCAACAAAAAACAACTAATGAAGAGAATGCTTTAGAAAATTCTATGCTTGAAGCAATTAAAAAATCCGCTAATGAAAAAGGGTTTAAGTTTGAAGATAAATAAAATCGTTTATTCAAATATTTGTTTAATTTTAGGAATACTAAACACTGATAATAATGGACAACTCATTAAAAGTAATTAAAAGCATTGAAATTGAAGCTACACCTGAAGCTGTCTGGGACGCCTTAATTAATCCTAAAAAAATTGAACAATACCTATTTGGAACTCAAACTACATCTGATTGGAAAGTAGGAAGTACTATTCGTTTTGAGGGAGAAATGGGTGGCCAAGAATACAAAGACAAAGGAAATGTTTTGGAGCTAATTGAAAATGAATATATCCGTTATAATTACTGGTCTGGTTTTTCTGGTTTACCTGATGTTCCTGAAAATTATTGTATTGTTATTTATAAGCTTGAAAAACAAGCTAACAACTGTACTCTATTTACTTGGGAACAAATTGGATTTTCAAGTGAGGAGAATAAGTGTCATACAGAAAATGGTCTAGGAAACATGCTCCAAAAAATCAAAGAAATTGTTGAGAAAGGATAAAACGAGACATGCAAGAACTGAATTTTCCCAACTACGAATTCTCCATCAAAAGGCAACAAGATAAAGCTTT
This sequence comes from Bacteroidia bacterium, assembly GCA_030426105.1. Classification (GTDB taxonomy): domain Bacteria; phylum Bacteroidota; class Bacteroidia; order Flavobacteriales_D; family Parvicellaceae; genus S010-51. The sequence continues at coordinate 21,213 of JAUHZI010000019.1, forward strand.
AATTTTTGATGAGTTTCGAAAAAAATGGTTAGTTCTAACTCCTGAAGAATGGGTAAGACAACATGTTTTAATGTACGTCCTTAAAGAAAAAGGATATCCGAAATCGCTTATAGCAGTTGAGAAGCTTGTAAATGTAAATGGTTTAAAGCAACGTTTTGATGCGGTATTATTTAAAAATCATGCTAGACCTATTGCTATTATAGAATGCAAAGCGCCAGCTATAAAAATAACCCAAGAGGCTTTTCATCAAGCCTTAAGATATAATGCCCAAATTGGGGCTCCATATATTGTTCTTACCAATGGACTACAAACATATTGCGGAAAAATTGATCTTATAAAAAATAGTTTCTCTTATTTAAAAGGCATTCCTAACTACAAAGATGTATAGTCGTATAAGGAAGAAACTATTGGCTTCTTATTACTTTAATTACAACAAATTTTATTGATTGATTCGTGCAGAATAGACTCCTCACTACCAATACCAATGGTTAGTAACTTAGCGCCCATAGGTGGCACTCCATTAAATGGTCGAATGGTTACATTTCTATCTGGTGTACGTTCGAAATAGGTATATGATAACGCTCCGTTCACTTTTACACATCCCTTAACTCTTAGAATACTTTTGGGGATATTGCTACATAAACGGTGAATACTATCTACACTTGGTAACTCTGGTAAATCCACAGAGCATGATGACCAATGTGATTTATAGTGATCCATTTTTTGAGCTATATTTTTGGAAGGCAGTAATTTAAGCAATGAACGAGCATCTAGCTCTTTCATATTAATAATTTGAGCTTTTGGATTTTTTGTTCGAATATCTTCAACAACTTCATCTTTTCTAACTGCTGTAATATCTTCGACATGCGACAAAACAATCAATGATGATAACTGAATTTGATTCGCTTCAAGTTCATTGTGTTCTCCTCTTTTCTGCCACTCTTGAGCATTTACGACCGATATTTGAACTGGTGGAAGAAACCTCTTTTCTAATCCTACTCCTAAAACCCCAGCTAGTGAAGTTGCGTCAGTAGTTCCATTTGCTTCAATTAAAGTAACGCCATTTGTTCTTTTAGGAATCTGATTAATAAAATCTCTTAACTGATGAATTCCAGAACAACAAATACAACTTCCACTTAACGCTCTTATTGACTTCGGTTCAATATGACTAGAGATCTGATGAGCATCTATATGTGCATTTTCATAATCATTTAAAATAACAAAAGGTTCTATTCCATCGTCTAGATATGCTTTTGTCAAAAACTTTAATAAAGTGGTTTTTCCAGCTCCTAAAAAACCCACTATTGTAATTACTGCTTCCTTACTCATTCTGATTAAGTATTGATAGGACTTTAACTCATTATACTCTATTATACCTTCCCTCCTACTAATTTCTTAATTTCATTCAATTTCATCAACGCCTCAACTGGTGTTAATGTATTGATATCTAAATTAATTATTTCCTCTTTTACTTGTTCCAAAATAGGGTCATCGAGCTTAAAAAAGCTCAACTGCATCCCAGCTTCATCTGCTAATTCTTTGGTCTTATTACTCATTTCCTCAGCTCCATGAGACTTCTCTAGTTTCTTTAAAATCTGATTAGCTCTATCCAATACTTGCTTTGGCATTCCAGCAACCTTTGCTACATGAATACCAAAGCTATGTTCGCTTCCTCCTCTCACCAACTTTCTCAAGAAAATAATCTTTTTCTTAATTTCTTTTACAGAAACATTATAGTTCTTAATTCTGTCAAATGCATTTTCCATATCATTTAACTCATGATAATGGGTTGCAAATAAGGTCTTAGCTCTAGCTTTTGGGTTTTGATGAATAAACTCCGCTATTGCCCAAGCGATTGAAATACCATCATAGGTACTTGTTCCACGGCCAATTTCATCTAGCAAGACTAAACTTCGATCAGAAAAGTTATTTAGAATACTAGCTGTTTCATTCATCTCAACCATAAATGTTGACTCTCCACTCGATATGTTATCGCTCGCTCCAACACGAGTAAACACTTTATCTACAATACCTATATCTGCACTTTTCGCAGGTACAAAGCTCCCCATTTGTGCCATCAACGTAATCAAAGCCGTTTGTCTTAACAATGCCGACTTACCACTCATGTTAGGACCTGTTATCATGATAATTTGTTGAGACTGATCATCTAAAAACACATCATTACTCACATAAGATTCCCCTAATGGTAGGTTCTGTTCAATCACTGGGTGGCGTCCTTCTCTTATATCTAAAGCTTTCGAATCGTTTATCGTCGGTCGAGTATAATTATTTTTTAATGCTATTTTTCCAAAAGACAACAAACAATCTAATCGGGCTATTAATGAAGCGTTATGTTGAATTGGCTGAATATAATCTGCGATTGCAAAAACTAAGTCTTCAAATAACTTGGATTCAATTGCTAATATTTTTTCTTCTGCACCTAATATTTTTGTTTCATACTCTTTTAACTCTTCTGTAATATAACGTTCAGCTTGAGTTAAGGTCTGTTTTCTCACCCAATTTTCAGGAACTTTATCTTTATGCGTATGACGTACCTCAATATAATAACCGAAGACATTATTAAATGCTATTTTAAGTTTACCTATTCCCGTTTCCTCCATCAAGCGCTCTTGCATTTGCAATAGATAATCCTTGCCTTTATAAGCAATATCTCTCAAGCTATCCAGTTCTTCATTTACTCCATCCTTAATTACATTTCCTTTTGAAACAATTACTGGAGCTTCATCCTGTAATTCCTTCTCTATCTTTTGGCTAATTAGTTGACAGACATTAATTTGCTCCGCTATTTTTTGAAGCGCTTTATTATTTGATTGCTCACATAAAGCTTTTATTGGCTCAAGTGCCAATAATGAATACTTTAGGTGTACTGTTTCTCTAGGTGAAATTCTCGCTGCGGCAACTTTAGATATTAAGCGCTCCAAATCTCCTATTCGCTTAAGGTGTGTTGTAATATCTTCCACAAAATCATGATGCTTTGTAAAATATTGAACAACATCTAAACGACTATCAATAGCTTTTTTATCTTTCAAAGGAAGAACAACCCATCGTTTTAGCATTCTTCCCCCCATTGGAGAAATCGTAGCATCCAATACATCTATTAAAGTTGTTGCTCCTTCGTTATGTGAATAAACCAACTCTAAATTGCGAATGGTAAAACGATCTAACCATACGTAGTTATTCTCATCCAAACGAGAGATATTAGTAATATGACTTACCTTACTATGTTGTGTATCGGCTAAATAATGCAATGCAGCTCCAGCAGCTACAATTGCTGTCGTTAAATTTTCTACCCCAAATCCTTTTAACGAGTTTGTCCCAAAATGTTTCAACAATGTTTCTTGGCTATAATCTTCTGTAAAGACCCAATCCTCTAGTTTATAGGTATAAAACTTATCACCGAAATTTTCTATGATTTTTTTATCGTTATTTCTTTGAAATAAAACCTCACTTGGATTAAACCCTTGTAATAACTTATCGATGTAACTTGCTTCACCTTCTGCTACTAAAAACTCCCCCGTCGATACGTCTAAGAAAGCTACCCCCACTTGCTTCTTATCGAAGTGCACGGCTGCTAAAAAGTTATTTTTCTTATTTTCTAGAACCTGTTCATTAAAAGCTACTCCAGGAGTTACTAATTCGGTTACCCCTCGTTTTACAATCTTCTTCGTCTGTTTTGGATCTTCTAATTGATCACAAATAGCTACACGTTGACCAGCTCTCACCAACTTAGGTAAATAGGTTTCTAATGAATGGTGAGGAAACCCAGCTAACTCTAAATTTGACCCTCCATTGTTTCGAGCAGTTAAAACAATTCCCAGAATTTTAGAAGCTATCACAGCATCCTGACCAAAAGTCTCATAAAAATCTCCTACCCTAAACAACAACAAAGCATCTGGATACTTTGATTTAATCTGGTTATATTGCTGCATCAAAGGAGTTACCTTCTTTGTTTTAGTAGTTGATTTTTTAGCTGTTTTAGTTGCCATACAATTTATATAACGTTTAGTTAGCAAATATAACGATAGACTGCTAACTTTGCTTTTCTAAAAAAACAACACTTTGTATTAGTTATGAACAGAAAATTAAAACTTACGGAATTAAATCGTGTTTCTGTAAACGAATATAAACAACAAGATAAAACACCCATTATTGTAATCCTTGACAACATTAGAAGCTTGAATAATGTAGGTTCTTTTTTTAGAACTTCTGATGCCTTTAATATCGAAGCAATATACTTATGTGGTATTACAGCTACTCCTCCACATCGTGAAATTCAAAAAACAGCTTTAGGTGCTACTGATTCGGTAGATTGGTTTTACAATGAAAACACATTAGAAGTTGTTGATGTCTTGCAAACAAAAGGGTATAAAGTTTACGCTATCGAACAGGCTGAAAACACTATTTCCCTTGAAAGCTTCAATTATAATAACGAGCCTATTGCTCTAGTATTTGGGAACGAAGTAAAAGGTGTTGAACAAAAAGTAGTTGATGCCGCTGATGGCTGTATTGAAATCCCCCAATTTGGAACGAAGCACTCCTTAAATGTGTCGATTAGTTATGGAGTTGTTGCTTGGCACTTAGTTAATCAAGCTATAAAAAAATAATATAAGTACTATAAAGAAAAAGGCTCTTACATTACCTGTAAAAGCCTTTTTTGTATTCAAATTTATTTTAGTACCTATTTTACAACATTCACTCGCTTTGTTAGAACTGTATTTCCATCAAATATATTGACGTAGTAAATCCCTTCTGAAACATCAGATAAATTCATCTGTATAGACTCACCTTGTATAGCGTTTTCTTTATAGATTACCTTTCCATCTACTGATGTTAAAGTTATTTCACTTACTACATTGCCATTTAGAGCAATATTTAAAACTTCTGAAACTGGATTAGGATAAACAGCTATTTCTAATGCATTCTCTTCATCTATCGATACAAAACCAGCTCTTTGTACATTTACCTCTAAATCGTATGTCCCTAAATCATTATAGAAAAATGGAACAACGTCTACTAATAGGTATTTACTTGTTGTCGTATTGTTTACTACAGTAATAGTATCCATTTCTCCGTCATCATAAAAATTAGACCAATTCGCGCCATTAAAAACTTTGAAAACGACATCATTAGTATACATTCCTGTTAATGAACTATAATTATCATGTACTCTAGTATAAATTGTATACTCATAACCTGGCTCTAACTCAAACTTATAGTAATCATTACTATCCTCTGTTACTGAATGTATATTAGAAGTAGAAGATAAGAATGTAAATTCATCTTGAGTCCATGACATAGGTACTTCATAAGCCATAGCTTCTGTATTATTATTTTCGTACATATCAGGCACATTAACTGAAAAGTTTAGCCCTACAATATCAACAGTGATAGAGTTAGGATAATTTCCATCAGCAATAATTTCCCAACTTCCTCCATTTGGTTTATGCCAAATAACAAATTTATAACTCCCTGGATCATTATCTAAACCTGTATGGTTATATACAATATGCTCTGAGGCATTTGCTAAAATCGAATAAGTTCCCCCTTGAACTTCTGTTACCCAATCTCCATTTAATTCGTGTAAATCAATTGAAATTTCACCATTAAAATCCAAAGCACTATTATTTAATACATCAAACTCTATTTGAAAAGCTTGATCTTTCTCTATCGGATCTGGATTTACCAAAATATTCCCATTAGACAATAATCCTTGCGGATTTGTACCATTAATTGAAACACCTAAAGGATTGGTAAAACCATCTGGTGAAGCCAACATCCAAGTACTGTTAGCAGTATTCTGTACATAAACTCCTAATTTATAATTCCCTGGAGGTACATTCATTCCCGTTGAAGAAAAGGTTAAAGATGCATAATCATTTGAAGCGATTGTAACATTTGTTAGTAACTCTACATTTCCAACAAAAGCATCATTTAAATCAAATAAAGATGCTTTAACTGATCCACTGTAAGTAACATTTCCATAATTCGCGATATCAGCTGTAACAGTAAATGGTGCATTAAAAGGAATAGTTGTAGGAGCCACAATAATGTCCCCAAACATTCTCACATCAACATTATTTGCTAATGGCTTAATTCTTATAATTGCACTTTGTGTATCATTAAAAGTATAGGTTGATCCTGGATTTAAATTGTTAATTTCAAAATATCCATCAGCATATCCACCCCATCCCCAGTTCACATGGAACTTGTCATCTGTATCGTAACCATCAATAACAAAAGCATGTCCTGCCTGAGGGTTAGCACAAAAACCACTGTGATATACTGGTCTTGCAACATCTAATTCTGTTTTTAATTTATTTTTCCACGATGTCAACGAGTAATAACTTCTTTTGATAAACTGAGCACTATTGTCATAAGAAAAATGATCTTTTAATGCATCAGGAACTAAACGACTAAATGCTCCACTACTCCCTGGACTATAATTCATATCTAAAGAAACTCCTACATGGTACATTAACGTTGCTATAGCCTCTTTTTCTGCTTGTGTAGGAGAACCAGATAGTGAATTTGGCATGTTAGCCCAATCATATGTTGTAGCCCCAAAATTCGCTGACAAAGTACCGAAATCAGTATGGTTATAAGAATGAGAGCCTGTCCCTTGGGCTGGGTGATTATGATATTTCATAATTTGAGCGGTCGCAGTAGCCACACACCCTGTTGGAGTACCTGTTGGACAAAACAAATTATATCCACCAGAAGATTGGCTCCATTCAGTTGTTAGTAAAGGACTAACACTACTCGATCTATTTTCAGCTAATACACCATTTGTTAAATTTTGCCATTGACTACGAATAGTAGGTGTTGCGGTAACATGATAATCTTGAGCTATGTTTTTAACCTCTCTAGCGTAAGCAAACAATAACTTTCTTAAACCGTTTGGTAATTTCTGTGCATCATACCCTCCTTTATCTACATAGCCTAATACAGGGATTGTTTTATCTTCTCCAGATACAATTACAAATCCTTGATTTTGATTCACATTGAACACATAATAAGCTACATGTTGATTTCCTGAGATATCTACATAACTTTTTTGAGTTGCTAAATTAACATTAACAGCGGTTAAACTGACTCTTTTTTCTTGCGCAAAATGAGTCTTTGCTACTGCCATTGCTTGATTCAAACTAACATCTCCTGCAAATGTAAACCAAGATATAAAAAATGAAATAATGGTTAAAATTACTGCCTTCATACACACTGTGTTTTTATTATAAAAAATAGTTGGAAAATCAAATATAAAGAAACTTCTTGTAATAAAAAATGAACCTAATAAATTTTGAAATGTATTCTGATTTAGAAATTACCATATTTTACACGTCTTTAATTAACTTTGTGACATGAAAAACTTATTATTTACCTTATTATTTTTAGCTTCTTTCCATCAACTACATGCACAATGTTGGATTGAAGTTGCTTCAAAATACGATCAGGCACTTGCCATTAAATCAGACAGCTCTTTATGGCAATGGGGAGGGAGTAAATACATTTATGAAAGAGCCCTAAATCACCCTAACTTAGTTGACTCTTCTCAAAAATGGCAAAAAGTTTCAACTGGCTCTGGGTTCTACGCTGCTATTACTGACTCTGGAGCCTTATGGACATGGGGAGACAATTCTTATGGGCAAATAGGTAATGGTACAACCACCAATCTTTGGACTCCAACTCAATTAGGTCTTGATCAGGACTGGGTTGACATTTCTTGCGGACCTGATTTCATGGTTGCCCTTAAAAGCAATGGCTCATTATGGGCATGGGGACGTAATAGAAACACTTCTCCAACTCAAATAGAAACAGACACTACTTGGATAGCAATTAGTTCTGGAAAAGAAAGAAGCCTTGGAATAAAAGCTGACTTATCACTTTGGCTTATTAATTCTGGTGGTACACAAGTAATAGACAATGGTCAATGGAAAGCTTCTTCAAAGGGAAATTACACTGATTATGGTATTAAAAATGATGGGAGTTTGTGGACTTGGAACAACACTAATAGAACACCTGTACAGGTAGGAAGTAATTCAGACTGGAAGACGCTAGATTGTAGTCATCTAAACCATGCCCTTTTTGTAAAAAACAATGGAACACTTTGGGCTGTTGGAACCAATAATTTTGGACAACTTGGAGATAACTCAATCACCAATAAAACAACCCCAGTACAAATAGGAACTGCTAATAACTGGGAAAAAGTTATTGCTGGAAGCATGTATAGTTTGGCTCTTCAAACTAACCGTTCTCTTTGGGGATGGGGAAGAAACAATCATGCCCAGTTTGGTAATGGTAAAAACAAAAATACTCCTCAACCTCTAGATACAACTATGCTTTGGAGAAAAGCAACATCAAGTACAGCATACCAAAGTGGACATACTTTAGCAATAAAAGATGATGGTACATTATGGGCTTGGGGACAAAATAACGATGGACAACTCGGTAACGGAAGTACCTATACTCATGCTGTATTACCAATTCAAATTTCGGCTGATACAACATGGCATTCTATAGCCAATGGCTTTTTCTTCTCTGTTGCTACAAAAACAGATGGAACACTTTGGACATGGGGAAGGAACGGAAGAGGACAACTTGGATTGGGTTCTTTTATTTTCAGAAAAACAACTCCTACTCAGGTTGGGACAGACTCTACTTGGACCATGGTTTCTGCAGGTTCAGAATTTGCTTTAGCAATCAAAAACAACGGAACACTATGGGCATGGGGATACAACTATAATGGTCAATTAGGAGACGGAACAACGACTACCCGACATACACCTATTCAAGTTGGAACGGACACAAACTGGGTTTACATTAATGCAGGAGCTAAACATTCATTTGGAATAAAATCAGACAGTACATTATGGTCTTGGGGAAGTGATCAACATGGACAAGTTGGAAGAAATGGTAACTTAAGAGTACCTATGCAAATTGGGACGGATAAATGGATAACTGTTCACGGAGGCGGAATGCATTCTGTAGGTGTAAAATCTGATAGTACATTGTGGTCATGGGGAAGAAACTTGTATGCTCAACTGGGAGATGGTACAACATCAAGTAAAGCAACCCCTAATCAAATCGACACCTTACACAGGTGGACTAACGTAGCTGCTGGTTATGAACATTCCCTTGCAATACAAAATGATGGTTCTTTATGGGCTTGGGGAAGAAATAATGCAGGACAAGTTGGAGATAGTGTTTCTTACAACATTCTACTTTCTAAAACATTCATACCAACAAAAATCGCTGTAGGGAGCTGGACTAATATTAATGGAGGGCCAATCAACAGCATTGCTATCAACTCTAATAATCATATGTATACATTTGGCGATGGATATTCCACAACTTACCAATCTAATTTTCCACAATTAGGATATGTTAACTCAACCCCAAATCAAATCAGTAACTGCGACTTCTGCCCTCCAAGTTATTACTCAGCAACACAAGACATCTGTTCTGGTGATACAATAATTTTTAACGGACTACAACTTACAACTTCGGGGACATACATCGACACTTTGACAACTGTTTCTGGATGTGATAGCATTATCAGTTTAACAATCGTTAACCATGAATCTTATAGTACTATAGACACTCTTGTCTGTGCGAGCTATACTACACCTAGTGGTACTTTACTTACAACTACTGGAACTTATTCTGACACCATTCCTAATACATATGGGTGTGATAGTATTATTGCTATTAACTTAACCATTAATCAATCATTCTCCTCAATTAATATTGATGAATGCAATAGTTACACTAGTCCTAGTGGGCAAGTCTTAACTACTTCTGGAACGTACTTAGACACCATCAGCAATCATTTAGGGTGTGACAGCATCATTACTGTCAACTTAAACATTCTAAAATCGTTTGATACACTCTACATTAATGAATGTAATAGCTATACCAGTCCTAGTGGACAAATCTTCACCTCATCTGGAACGTACTCAGACACCATTCCTAACACCATAGGATGTGATAGTATCATTACAATAAACCTTAACTTGTTGCAATCTTACAGTTCTTTAACAACTACGGAGTGTTTTAATTATACAAGTCCAAGCGGTAAAACATTGACAATATCAGGCACTTACTCTGACACTATTGTTAACCATTTAGGGTGTGATAGTATTATTACTATTAATCTTACTATCAACACAATTGACACTTCTATTACGCAAACAGGAATAAGTTTAACATCCAATGAAATAAATGCTAACTATCAATGGCTAAACTGTGACAACAACTTTGCCATTATTAATGGAGCCACTGAAACAACTTTTACTCCTGAAAACAATGGAAGATATGCAGTTGAAATCACATTAAATAATTGCATTGACACTTCTAGCTGTAAACTCATCAACAATGTTAATATTGATGAACATTCTCACCTTTCTTTTGTTATTTACCCTAACCCAAGTACAGAAGGTTTCACCGTACAGTATTCAAGTCATATTGAAAATGGCTATTTAAATATCATAGATCTAACTGGTAAACAAATATATTCAGTCCTACTAACAGACACCTCTAGTACATACATTCCTAAAAGTTCTATTAAGCCTGGTATATATACCGCTTTAATTACAACCAAAAACACCGTAATTTCTGAGAAATTAATAAAAAGATAAAAAAAGCATGAAACCCTATCATTATAAGTTCGTTAGACACTTATGATGACAAAGGCTAAATTATTTGTAGGTTATTTTTTTATACTGATAGGAGTTGCTAGTACAGCAACTTCTATTTATTTGCTTCAAGATGCCAGGTTGACTGAGTTATTCAACGTTCAACAGAACATCAAAATAGAAGTTACCTTACTACTTATTTTTTCTTTACTATTAACTTATTCTGGAATAAGAACGATCCAAAAAGAGTACAAAAAAAATAAATTAAAGCAATCAGAATTACTTGATGATTAATTATTTATTTTTTTCTAAAATATAATTCAATACTTTAGTCATCAAATGTACCCTATCTTTTCCTCTAACATTATGTGGGTGCATTGGATAAGGGAAAAAATCAATTTGCACACCTTCTTTTACACATTGTTGAACAAAAGCTAAGTTATGTTGCATAACAACTACATCATCAACAGTTCCATGTATCATTAACAAATCACCCTCTAAGTTTTTAACATAATTCAGTAAGCTAGCTTTTTCATACCCATCTTTATTTTGTAGTGGTTGATCCATATATCTTTCACCATACATGATTTCATACCACTTCCAATCAATAACTGGTCCACCAGCTACCCCTGTAGTAAATGTTCCAGGAGTTCTTAGCATTAAAGATGTTGTCATAAAACCTCCAAAACTCCATCCGTGAACTGCCATTCTTTTAGAATCTACATAAGGCAAACTTTTTAAATATTCTACTCCCGTTAATTGATCTTCTATTTCTAATGTACCTAATTGTCTATGAATCCCACTTTCAAACTGAAACCCTCTATGTTTAGATCCCCTTCCATCTACTGTAAAAACTAGATATCCTTGTTCAGCCATCCAATACATCCACATACTAGC
>JAUHZI010000164.1 GCA_030426105.1 Bacteroidia bacterium
TTTAAGGTTTTTACCAAACTCTGTTAAGGTATCGTTTAAATAAATATTACTATCTAAACCATGTAATTTAGCATTCATTAAAGCTAAACGGTGTGCGTCTTGTACCAATTCAACACCACTCAACGCCTCTTTTTCTTGAAAGGCTCTTGCTTTTCCATCTAAACTATACTTATACTCATAACGTTCATCTAAATATTGGTCAATAGAAATCATAAATCCAAACGTACCACAAGCAGGATCGCTCCAACGCTCTCCTAATTTTGGTGCCATTAACTCAACCATTACATTAATTAACGGACGCGGTGTAAAGTATTGACCTGCACCACTTTTCTTCTCATTAGCGTTGCGTTCTAATAAATCTTCGTAAATATCCCCCATGGCATCACGATCCTTTTCATTGTACCAATCAATTAGGTCTATTTGCGTAACTAAGGTTTTTAAGTTTACCGGTTTACGTAAGGTAGTTGAAGCATTGGTATAAATTTCAGTAATGGTAGGGTTGTCTGCCTTTGTACTGATATTGGCTAATAAATCGCGATAACGATCGTATAACTCTTTGTTATCGGTAATTTCTAGCAAAGTACTCCATTGGTATTCTTCCGGGATTTGCTCTTTAAAATTTTTAACTTCACTCAATTTTAAAAACAAGATATAGGTTAACTCGTTTAAGTATTGGTGATACGTTACACCATCATCTCTTAAAACATTACAAAGGTTCCAGAGTTTATTTGCTATTTCTTCTACGCTCATTTATGCTAGTTCTGTATATAGGTTATCATTTATAGTATCGATAACCGTTGTTAATTGGTTTTCAAAAATTTTATCTAGTCGGTTAAAACCACCATCAGACCTGAACGGTTCTTTGTCTAGGTCTTCTTTGGTTATGATGGTTTCTTGTATTAGTTGTTTTTCTATGCGGTCAATCCACTTCGATTGGATTTTATTCCAATTTTTTATGGTACGTACTTTTTGTACCGCATTTTTAATACGCTCTTCGTGGTTTACCAAGGTGCTTCCTAAAGAAAGCGTGCGAATGTAAGAAATAATATCGGCAGCGATCTCTTCATTTTTACTGTCTTTCCAAGCTGCATTTAAGTGTCTCGCATTGAACCCTTCTTGGTCTAACAATAACTTTAGCTCTTTTAACGATTCCCTATCTAACTCTTTAGGTTTGCTGCACACTATTTGTAATGCCGCTATTTTATTTCGGTTTTGTTCTAAGAACTCTTTAAAACTATTTAAATAATCCTCAGGTTTTTGTCCTTTCCCATAACCACGTTCGGTAGTTATGTATTCGTCTTCATGCTCTGAGACATATTGGACTCTTGGAGCTGGTTTGAATTCATCTAGAAACTTCCATAATTGGTTGTACTTATTTACCGTGGTTTCTGCTTGATCTGCTTCTAAGTCTTGAAGCATTGTTATAAATTCTCCTGGAGTTTGTCCTTGGGTATTGTATTTGAACAATTCTTCATTATGCCCAGAAATTTTATTCTTCTTACGGTGTAATTTTGCGATGATTTGTTCTAATTGTTTTTTAGCACGCTCGTTAGATTCGATAGCCTCAAATTCGTTCGCTAATTGTGTAAAAGTCGTTTTTGGGTTTACCACCACAGGTTTCATGGTTGTGAAATCTTCTAATGATTCGTATAGACGAACAGCATCGAAAATAAAGAACTCTTCTTTACCTATATCGTCACAACGCCTGGTAGCACGCCCTAACATTTGCTCGTATAAGATACGAGATTTGACACGACGTAAAAATACTAGGTTGCATATTGCAGGTACATCAATTCCTGTAGTTAGTAAATCTACCGTAACAGCAATATTTGGGAACTTTTCGTTTTTGAAACGAGTAACTAGTTCTTGAGGTTTGTATGATTTTCCTGTGATTTTTGCTATAGCATCGTCAGGTACATCGGCACCAATATTTTTATATTCCTCTTTTAATAGCTGTACAATTAAATCGGCATGCTCATCTTGCGCTGCAAAAATCAATGTTTTCTCTTCGTCTTCAGGATCTATTTCTTTAACTAATTGTTGCGCTACTGTACGATTAAAAGATTCGGTTATTACCATTTTATTGAAGCCTTCGATATCAATATTGATTTCATCTTCTAGAGCTTCCAGTTCTTCAACCGTATTTGTCTCTTTTACATACACTTTTGGTTTTTCACCTTCTCCCCAGGTAATTCCATTTTGATTGAGTTTTGTTTTGATAATACTAGGTGGAGCATGATCGATTAAATACCCATCTACTACAGCTTCTCTGTATGAATAGGTAAAAATAGGTTTCCCGAAAATTTCGGTTGTGTGTAAGGCAGGTGTAGCGGTTAGCCCCACAGTAAAGGCATCAAAATAATCGATTACCATGCGGTATTTACTCACATAATCTTTTTGATCTTTAAAGTTTAACTCTTCATCGTCTAGCTCTCTGTCTTGTAAATACCCACGGTGTGCTTCATCTACAATGATACAATCGTAAGCATCTATCGGTAACACACTTTCATCATCATTGCTATAAAACAAGCGTTTCACCATACTTTGTACTGTAGAGAAGTGCAAACGAGATTCAATATCAGGAATCGTATCTTTTAGTTTGTCTACTTTATAGGTTTCTGCGAAGGTGTTTAAACCTTCTATCTTGTTATCTTCAAAATTACCTATGGCTTGGGTAGCCAATAGACGCCTGTCAACTAAAAATAAGATACGTTTAAATCTGTTGGCTTTAATTAATCGATAACACAAACCTATAATAGTTCTTGTTTTTCCAGTACCCGTTGCCATAGCTAACAGTACCTTTTGAGTATCTGGTTTGTTAATAACAGTATCTTCTACCGATTTAATCGCGCTTATTTGATAGTCTCTTAAACCTAAGCCTGCTTTGTCTTGCAAATATGAAATATCAGATGTAACAAGCTTGCTGTTTGAGGTGTCTATATCACGCTTGTACATTTCTAAAAGTCCTTCAGGAGAGTACCATCCTTTTAAGGCTTTTGAATTATTACGTTCGTTTCTTACATCTAAAAACCAAACACCACTCTTGGTTTTAATCTGCTCTAAATAGGACCTCCCGTTTGTGGAAAATAAAAAAGGAACTTTGTATTCCCCCCACTTTCCTAAAAGTTTGGCTTCGTATTTTTCTTCAGCTTTTTCTGAATATCTTTTAGATTGTTGCAAATCGGTAGAAATATCATGTTGGTATTTTTTCGCTTCTATAATACCGTATAATTCAGTACCTATGAACAAAGCATAATCTGCCCATTTACCATCTACAGGCCATTCGGCAATCGCCATGTTTCTCCCTTTTTCAGGTAAGGTTTTATTCTTTTTATAATCTAAAACACCCGTTTGCGCTTCCCATCCGGCATCTTGTAATTGTTTGTCTATTAATTTTCGGGTCTCTTTTTCATCCCATTCAATTTTTGAAGCTGCTTGCTCTGAACGTTGAAGCACTTTTTGCCTATCTTCTTTAGGTTCTTCTTTTATTTCACGAGTATTTAAAAGATCTTCATACTTCTTCTTTAATATATCATATTCACCCGTCAATACATGTAGTGCATGTCGTGTATCTACACTTTCTTTAGGCGGACTAAACCTTACACTATCAATATTAACTTCTCCATAAGTTTGATAAAACCATTTTGAGAGTTTAAACGCTGAAAACAATGCTGATTTCGCATCGTTTATTGTCCCCTCATTACCATGTACCGCTTTGTTTCCTTGTCCTTTAATGGTAAAAAATAAATCTAAAACACTCGTTGGTACCAACCTTTCATATTCTAATGCTTTTAGTTTATTATGAAAGGTATTATCAAAAGGAAACTCTAAATAATGTTCTTCAAAAATTAATTCCGTTATAATTTCCCCTAATTGTCTTACTTTAAAAAGTGTTACAACAGGATCGGTATACACATTAAATTCAGCCGTTTGCCCTATATTCCATAGGATAGGAAATTCTTTTTCAAGGAAATCGAAGTTTGATTGATTCATTTAGTGTTTATGTATATGACAGCGATAAATTTTGAGTTTTGTTACAATCAGTTAGTTCTTTTTAAGCAATTCTTTAAACAGCCCCTAAAATAACAAAACCCGTACAATTACCCTACGGAAAACCATAAGAAAGCATAAAAAAGAGGTGAGTGTGTTAAAAATAAAATGTAGTGTGATGGTAAACGTTTAAAAAATATACGCACCGTAATAGAAAAATGTTTGTTTTTAGAATTTTGTTAGTTTTAAAAAAGTCTTTATCGTTTTAAAAAAAGTAATAATAAAGTAGAGGTTTTTGTGTGTGGTTTTTAAGTATATGTAAAATATAGATTTTTGGTAGATTGCAGCTTACATAAAAACATACATACTATGAAAAATAAGATAGAAGAATTGTTAGCGGTAATTTCAACAAAGTTTCCAGAAATAAGAGAAACATTACCACCAGGAGCTAGTGATACAGCAATAGCGCGTATAGAAAAAGAAACGAACTTACCTATACCGCAATCGTTAAAAGACTTATTAAAAATAACCAATGGAGACGAGAAGTGGGGTGAAAGCCCACACGGATTTTTTAGCTATTTTTTATATAGTTGTAATCGTATTATTGGTGAGTATAATTTTTTTAAAGAACACGAAAACCAAGCATATCCCGATAGTGTTTATCAAAAGGACTTGGTAAAAAATATTTTGCATAGTGCCAAAAGGTTACCCTTTGCTACAGACGGTTCTGGTCAATACTTGTGTATTGACTATGATCCGGCAGAAAAAGGAACTTACGGACAAATTATTTACTTGCCTTGCGCAGAGCCAGAACCTGTTTCGGTTATTGCTGATAGTTTTGATGACTTTGTAGATTTCCTGCTTGAAGAATACAAAAATGATCGATTTTATATTGATGATGAAAGAACCGAATGGGGTGAAGAAGAATGGACAGAATGGAGGCAAGACCAACAAAGTGATTATAGCAAAGTAGAAATTATTTTTGGACACACCCGTAGAAATGATTGGACAGATATTGCTGATAAATACAATAAAAAGAAAGGAATAGTAAGTAATTAGTTATTGCCGTCATTGCGAGGAGGTAGGACGAAGCAATCTGTTTATCGGTTACTGTCATTTCGACCAGAGTGAGAAACCGTAAGGTTCAGCGGAGCTAAATCTTAAGGTTATGAGTAGCTTACATTCATAAGATTACGTCACTTCACTACGTTTCGTTCGTAATGACGTTATAGGAGACAGAGAAGAGTATGAATAACCGACCTATTTTTATTTTGCTAGAATTCGAGGTTATGGAGTACAAGAGAATCCAAAGAGTTTACGGTCTGGATTCGAATACGGAATACAACGTAGAATTCAAAAAAAGGAAAAATAAGTCTTGATTTTTTGTTTCGTTTTGTATCAAGACAAAATGAAAGCATATGTTTATAAGATTACGTCACTTTCCAGTTCGACTACGCTCAGTGTTCGTTCGTAATGACGTTATTGTTGGTTTCCGTCATTGCGAGGAGGCATAGGAGAGTATGAATAACCGACCTATTTTTATCTTGCTAGAATTCGAGGTTATGGAGTAAAGAGAATCCAAAGAGTTTACGGTCTGGATTCGAATACGGAATACAACGTAGAATTCAAAAAAAAAAAAAGAAGTCTTGATTTTTTGTTTCGTTTTGTATCAAGACAAAATGAAAGCATATGTTTATGAATAACTCCTATTCATGAGATTACATCACTCCACTAGGTTCCATTCATATAATGTTTTAAATGTCAGTTCGAGTGATTTTGTGCAACGTAGTGGAACAAAATAGTATCGAGAAGCTTGTTATTACCGAGTACTTCTCGATACAAAATTCCCTTCACTACATTTTGTAAATTTCACTCGGAGTGATAGTTTGGTATTGTCTTTATTTTAAAGAGTAAGAAATCTTATTAAGAGTATTCGTAAGTACGTCGTTTTTCTAACCAAGAGCTCACACTACCTAATTCGCGTGCTTGATAAAAATTATTTTCTCGTAGAATACAATCGTTAGAAGCATTAGTGTCTATTTTAATAAATCGATATAAAACTAATTTTATAATAGATTCTCTAACTGCTTCATAGGTGGCACCATTATTTTTATTATTGTTAATTACTTCCTGAATAAAATTATCAATTCTATTAAACTTGGTGTTAGTTAACAAGGCTTTAAAAACTACTTCTTCCATAATTCATGATTTTATGTATACAAAACTATCTATTTGAATAAAGATTTAAAAGGTGATATATGCAGAAAAAAATGCGGATTTCCGAAATGTTTTTATCGTTGTTGTGAAGAGTGGGGAAGGAGTAATCTGTTTCTAGACTATCGTCATTGCGAGAAGGTTGAGAAGAGCATGGATAAACGCCGACCTATTTTTATTTTGCTAGAATTCAAGGTTATGGAGTACAAGAGAATCCAAAGAGTTTACGGTCTGGATTCGAATACGGAATATAACGTAGAATTCAAAAAAAGAAAAAGAAGTCTTGATTTTTTGTTTCGTTTTCTATCAAGACAAAATGAAAGCATATGTTTATGAGTAACTCTCATTCAAAAGATTAGTGTTTCATTCATAATAACGTTTTAAATGTCAGTTCGAGTGATTTTGTGCAACAAAGAGGAACAAAATAGTATCGAGAACTTTGTTATTATTGAATACTTCTCGATACAAAATTCCCTTCACTTCGTTCCGTGAATTTCACTAGAAGTGACCGTTTTTGATTCATGAGATTGTTTCATTTTTTACTTCGATTATCGTTTGTCTTGAGTTACAGTCGTAAGGTTTAGCATCCGTTTGTAATAGTGTTACATTATAATAATGAAATAAATGAATTTTACTTTTAGAGTTTTTTTTATGCATATTTGCTGTATGAAAAAAGCCTATTTTAACTGGAGTTCTGGAAAAGACTCTTCATTAGCATTATACAAAATATTACAGCAAAAAGAATATGATGTGCAAAAGTTGATAACGAATGTAAATCAAGATTATCAACGTGTTTCAATGCATGGGTTGCATGAAGATTTGTTAGATGCACAGGCTGAAAGTATAGGGATTCCTTTAGAAAAAATATATTTTCCTGCTGAGGTTAC
>JAUHZI010000165.1 GCA_030426105.1 Bacteroidia bacterium
TGGTTTTGGGTCTATAATCTTTGGAAGTGTATATTCTTGCGTACAGTTATTTTTATCTGTGTATCTAATTTTGTGGGTTCCTGCTGGTAAATTAGGTATTGTAAAACCTCCTACATAGGCACTACCACTTCTAGTATTGGTTGTGCTTCCATTTAATAAAACTGTATAATTGTAATAGTTACTAAAAGGCGTGCCTCCACTTACACTACTTATTTTTATAGATGCATCAGTGCTTCCTACTGCGCTAGGATGCGTAACTGCATTAGAAGGTAAAGTATGTGTTATTTTACTTTTCCCAATTATAGTTATAGCGTCAGAAGTGTTATCTTGATCTATACAACCTTTAGTATCTTTTATTTTAATAATATAATTTGCAGAGGCCAATCCACTTACCGTGGTTATTCCTGAAAACGTTGAAGTACTCCAAGTAGCTCCATTATTTAAACTATAGTAAAAACTACCTGATCCTCCTGATCCCTCTATTTTTATTTTTCCGTCTTTATTATTATAACATGTTTCATCTTGAATTTTAGTAGCTTTGAAAGTTACCTTTGATGGAGACTTTATTTGGAAATCATATGAGTATTTTTCACATAAAGGAGAGCCTGTGCTTCTATTAAACCCAGTTACTTCAACCCTATAATCTCCTGATGCTAATGTTCCTGAGTTTGAATCCCAATCATACATCCAATACCCTCCTGAACTTACAAATGAAGTAATTCCTGGGTTATTATCAACAGCTACATATTCATTTGTTAATGTTTTCTTTAAAAGATTAAAATCTATTTTTTCATAACTAAAAAGTTGTCTTGTGAAATACAGTTTAAAGTCTGCATCTGTACTGTAAGAACAAGTAGGTTGCTTTATTGTTGGAGCTTTTGCTATCTGCGGAGCATCAGGTAAAAATTGTAGAGTAACATTATTCGTTGTAATAGAGCTGTTACAGCTTGGTTTTACATGTATGTTTATATTTTTAGTCAATGCCTTTTTTCTATCTGTAGCTGAAGAATACAAATCAGATAGTTTTAAATCAATTATGGCTTGCCCTGTTTTATTCGTAATAGTTCTCCAGACACTTACCTGTATCGTTTTAGGGCCTGTGTAATTATTTAAATTTCTCTTTGCTTCAAACACAGCCATCATAAACCCTTCACATCTATCAAAATCTCCCGTTCTTCTAACACAACTATCATAAGCAGCTTCTGCAGAAGACACAGCATTTAATAAATCTTGATAATCTGGATGTGTTCTAGTCTCAGTATTTACTGGATCAAAGAATTCCCAAACATATACACCTGAAGCTGGAGTAAAACCTGAAGTTGCCTTAATTGTAACTGGACTACTTTCACAAACTGTTTTTACTCTTGAAGTGCTTGATCCATCAGGATATGATAGAGAAATATCAGGTTCTATAGAAATTCGTGCCCAACCTGTATTTATATCACTTCTATATACCTCATCTTTCTGATATTGTTTATAAAAACATGGAGAAGTTACATTTACTGAAATCCAAGATTCTTTAGAACTTTTACATCCAAAAGTTCCATTTCTTCTAGTGATTGTATGAAACTCTACTTTGGTTACTTTTTTAGATACATTAAAAGTGTCTTCATGTGAATACATTTGATTAATAAAGCGTAACCCATAAATCGCAGGATCTCTTAAATATTTTGTGGTTCCATCAGAGAAAAACATTTTTATTCCTCCTAAACCATTTTTGTTTGAACCACAAGTAGACCTTCCTTGTCCTATATACCCTTCAACTTTTATGGTATACTTTTGTGCTTGCGATATAATTGAAAAAAATAAGAATAAAATTAAGAGTATATTTCTTTTCATATAGCTTCCTTTTAATAGTTTATTTCAATTTTGTTAAGTGGAGATTTTGCTCCTGACTCAAAAATTGCCTGAATTAAAAATGTATATTTTGTGTTTATTAATAAGTCTTTATCTTTAAACTTATTAGTATCTGCTTTAAAAACTTTATACATCGTTGGCTTTTTGCCTTCTTCTGCTTTGTATAAAACAAACTCTTTAGTATTTGCTTCTTTGTAATTCCAATTCAGCTCAATATATCTCTCTTCTCTATTTACATATCCTGTAAATTTTTCTATGCTTGACTTAGGTGAATTATCTAAAACTGTTATTTTTAAAGGTGTAATAGGTTCTGATTCAAGTCCAGATTCATCTATAGTCAAAGCTGTATACAGATACGTTTTTCCAACAACTCCTGTTTCATCTATAAATTTATTTTTTAATAGCGATAAACTCTTTAACATCAACCATGACTCTTTTACACCCTTTTCTTTTCTATAAATTACGGTAGATTGAGCATCATTACTAGTGCTTGATATCCACTCTATTTCAACTCTTCCTTTATCTGATTTAAAAGAAGTGAAAACGGGTGCAGTTGGAGGCACTATATCCGGTCTATTTAATTCTAAAACTTCAGAAAATTCTGATGGATTATATCTTTTGTCAAAAGCTTGAAGTTTGTAATAAATCTTTTTATTTAGTGTTTTAATGTTTATTGTATCTATAAACGTACTGTTTGGTATAGGTTCAAATGTTACTTGAGTAAATTCATCTGTTTTTAAATTGGCTTTGAATACTCTATACCCTAAAAAATCTATTTCTTCATTTTGTTTCCATTGTAACCTTACTACTCCAAGCGAATCTATAGTTCCATTTAACATAATTGGAACAGCAGGAGGTGTACTATCATCAGGTTGTACCATTTTTGGAAAAGATTCTCGGGTACCTCCATCATTACCTACAGCTACAATTTTATAATAATTTATGGCTTGTAAGTTTTCTAACTTAATAGTTCTTTTGTTCTTTGATATGTTTTCTTTTACAGTAAGGAACTTACCTTTTGGGGTATTAGCTCTTACTAACTTAAAATTACTGAGTGTACTAACTCCTTCCGAAGGAAACTCCCAACTTAAAATTCCTCCTTCATTATTCAATTTTACATCTGTAATAAATGGAGTGTGTGTTAATGGTTTTATTCCTTTACCTGAAACCAGTTTTGAATAAGGTCCTTCAATACCAAAAGGAGATATTCCTTTAATTCTATAGGAGTATGTTTTATTGTTTTTAGAAAGACTGTCTATATACATCATCCTATTTGATGGGTTCTTTTCTTTTTCTCCTAATGTAGCTACTGGAGTACCTAGTAGTTTTTTAAAAGTCCTACCTTCATCCTCCGATTTCTCAATAATGTAGTTTGTATAATACTTTTTTAAGATAGCTTGATTCCAACTTAGAATAACCGTCTTATCTTTAAAGACCCCAACAAATTCTTGTGGTTCGGGTAGCGGTTTTTTATCTAATAATCCTAAATATACCCCTCCAGATTTTATCAAGTCTTTTTTCTCTTGTGGTAAAGCAACTCGTATGGTATATAAATAGCGTTCTGTTGGTTTTACCGTATCATCAGTAAATGCCAACCCTGAAAATTTTGCTACTTTAAAATCTTGATCGGCTGCGTACAGAGCAAAAGTAAATCTCTGTTCTAGTATTTGTGCCTTATTTATAATATTTAGTAATCCATTCCCTCCATCATTCATCTCTACATCAAACTCTTCTCCATATAGTGCTTGCGCTGCTAATGCAGCATAATCATTTTCTTCTGAAAACTCTTTCCATTCCATCATTGGATAAGGTTTCAAAGGAATGGGAGTTAATTGTTTTATTACAGGTTTCTCCAGTATTTCTTTATCTACCGCTATTGTTTTTCTTTCAATTATATATCCATATTTATTAGCATAGTTCCAAGCTGTAGGAGTCGTTACTCCCCATCGTAGTAGTATTTTATTTTCGGATACTGTTGCAATTGCTTTTACCTCTGCTTTAATATTACCTATTTCTTTTTGGGCATAGGTTTTTACTGTAATACCCAACATCAGAAGCATAAAGATGATAGGTGTTCTCTTCTTCTTAATCATTTAATGGGTTTAAATATTTTAATGAATTTATTCTGCTCTTTTTTACCTGACCCGGTAAAACGTATTGTAACGTTGCCTTGTATCTTCCTTGACGCATATAAGGAAAAGCTTCCGTTATTAATTTTATATACTGAGGATTTCCATTCCAATTAATATTTGAACTAACTAATTGGTATCTCAAATCTTCGTAATCTTCTAAATAATAATACGTGAGATTATATCTATATGGATTGTATAAGTTTATTTCTCCTGAATAGTTATTCTCTAAATAAGTTACATACCAAGTCATTGGTTCCACTCCTTCTACTGGTGGTACTCCTACCTTATTAATTTCTCTACTTACTGAAATATTTCCTTCATAAGGGTAGTTGTTATAAATTAACGGATAAATCTGATTTCTATAGTAACTATCATCTAACGTTGCTCTTGATACCACTAATGGTTTATATCCTGTATATTCATTTCCTTTCAATTCTGTCAAATCAAATGCTTCTTGATAATCTATACTTGATAATAACGTTAACCCATAAGGATAAACAATGTGTTGATATAAATCTTTACTCTTATTCATATCTCGCATTTTATCTCTGAATGTTTCGTATTTACTTGTTCTAAAATCATAAACTAACAATTCTTTCTCGCCTTCTTTACTTACATTTCCTTCTGCCTTTCTTGATTTTACTTCAACTGTATTTTCAGAGCTACCTCCTATATTTTTAGAAGTATATGTTTCTGATACATTAGCATCCAAATCCCCTGCTTCTGATGTTAATTTCAAACTTACATCATATTGCGTTTGTGTCTGCATTTGATTTGCTGGTAGCATATAAACTAACTGCTTTTTAGCTGAGTTATATGTAAACTCTTTATAGAAACTTTCTCCAGATTCACTGGTCATTATCATTTCTTTTTTCCAATCTGGCGCAGCATCAAACAAGTATGTTTGACCTCTTTTTAATTTTACATATGCTGTATTATACTCATCAATAAAGAAGTTTTTTTGCCCTAGTACAGGGTACATATAATCTATATTAGTTAATGGTATTGTCTCTGGTGCTTCTCCTGTTGTAAAGTTTACCTCTTTAACTTCTGTAGCTATTTGTCCTCCTGACTTCATTTTTTGCCACCTTCCTTCTTTATATTCTTCAAAATGCAATTGAACTTTCGCTCTTAGTTGTGCATGAGGTGGTAAAATTTCATGTGAATAAAATACTGCCACATCATTTCGATCATTCCACTTTATTTCTCCTACAATACTTTGTCCATCTTTTGTTACAGAAAAATCATCCAATAAAATTTTATACTTTCTATCTCCCGTATCGTCAGGAATTTCAAAAATTTTATTGATCTGTAAATTGAATACTGCTTGTGGAGCAGCAAATACATCTACATCTGTACTTCCTTCTTTTGGTTTTAAATCGCTAATTACGACAATACCATCTATCGGGCTTCCTCCTACTATTTCACACTTATCTCCTAACTCTATTTTAAACCTAAACCTTCCTTTAATTAAGCCTCCTAATAAGTTATATTTTCCTGCCAAATAACCTCTAAACCATGCTGGATTTGGTAGCCTTGCTTGTAACAATACCGCACCTCCACCTGCTATGATAGGTAGTTTCTTTTTAATTCCAAAGAGTTTAAATTTCACGCCTAAAACTCCTTGTAAATAAGCATACGCTTGTCCATTAGCATACCAACCATTCATTCCTATAGCTTCTGAAGATCCTTTACAATAAGCTTCACCATAGTCTTTTAGCATGATATCAAAACCTATTCCTGCATCAAATCGAGCATAGAATATTAAAAACTTTAAATCTCCTGTTGAAACACTCATACTAGAACCAAAAGCTAATCCTTTTCCAGATTCCAACATATTCGCATCTCTCATATAGTTGAGCTCAGCAACATCAACTCCTAAAATATCTGCAACAATTGGAGGGGGAGGTGGACTTCCTGGTAAGTTTTCTCCTGTCATGAAGTAACTATCCATTTTAATCTTTAGAATTCCTAAATCAATTTTTACTCCTACTCTGTCTTCTGGAGTTCCAACAAGCATGTGCCATTCATCTGGAGCTACATAAAAATCTAACCAACCAGCTCTTCCTGAAGGACCAATTCCTTTTAAAACTCCGAAATTTATATATACTTCGGATGTGGAATGGAAAATATCATTGACAAAGTCAAATCCAATAAAAACATTTGCTGAAATTGCTGCTGTTGGGCTTTGTGCAGGAATTCCTTGGCCTCCTACTGCTGCGATGCTAGATAAGTTACTGTTTACTGTATCAAAAAAATCACCTGGTAAAGAAGCTATTAGTTCTCCAAAACCTTTCATATATACTTCTTGTAATCCTCCTGACTTTCTGAAAGCCATGCCAAACTCTACTGTAGCATGAAAAAGTTCTTCTGAGTTTTGAGTAATGATTCCTACCGACGCCTTCATTCCAAATGAATTTTGCTCATAGGGTTCGTAAATTACTCCTGAAGTTGAAGCTCCAATTTCTGTGAAAGCAGCATCTTGTGCATTTGAATTCCCTGCCATACGCATTTTATTGTAGAAACCTCCTCCAAAAGCGTTCAATGCAAAACCTGGAAAAATTGGAATTCCTTGTGGCAATGTTACTTTAGCATCTGCATACCAATATCTAAATGAATCTGTTCTTCCAAAAAGAGCTTTTGCTTCTACTTCTAGCTTTATTCCTGTAGAAAACTTAGCGCCAACCGCACCTGCAAATCCAGTTCCGTAGGTTGGGTCATCTTCAAAAATGAAAATTGCCCCCTTTAACTGCATACCAGCAACATCCATTTTTATATACAGGTGCTCTAATCGTACACCGTCAAACTTCCATTTGTTTCCGGATTCATCCATTTTAGCTTTGAAAGCTAGTTTTGAAGCTCCTCCGTTTCCTCCATCTGATTCTGATGTTAAATTCACTGCAAAATCAAAAACTAATTCTGCTTTATTATCCGCAGGAGTTCTTAAACCTATTTCATTGATTACTATAGGAAAGTTTGCTAGTTGTAACTTCCCTTTAACTCCGAAATAATCAACAGAGAATTTAGGTGACTCTGTTTGTAACACCATTTTTTGGAATGTTATCCCTTTGAAT
>JAUHZI010000166.1 GCA_030426105.1 Bacteroidia bacterium
GCAATCTCTCCTCCTGCATAACTTGATTTAGCTAAAGCTTCTAAACCTTTAGCTCCATTAGCATCACCATTAATTGCTGTAGCATAATCTTCTTTATCTAAAAGATAATGTTCAGCCATATACATTGCTTCAACAGACTTAACGTCTTTAGGGGCTACAACAAGTTTATTGTAAGCAAAATAACCTCCAATTAGAACTGCAATACCAGCTATTGCGATTAATACAAACTTACCTGGTCCTTTAAAAAAGTCTTGACCTTGGGCTATTATATCTCCGTCAATTCCGCTTGTTGCTTCAATTTCTTCAAATTCTATTTCTTGTTCTGACATCGTTCTTTTTTAATTTCAAGACGCAAAAATAATCTTTTTATGAAAAGAGCAATCTTATTCTCTCTTTTTTTTATAAACATAATCGAATTTTAGTTGACTATATCTCATTTTCTTTTCATTATATTCTGTACTTTTGTTTGATGGTGTTGATTGCAATTCACACCTATTTAAAATGAATGTTAGTTATGTCTTTTATTGAATGATTGGAGATATTCCAATAACTTGCAAAACTTAAAGGCTTACTCGATTTTATTGATTTATTTTTTTACACTAATTAACCCATATGTTTTTAAACCACCTTTCTTTAATAAACTTTAAAAACTGTACTGAAGCTTCTTTACAACTCAATCAAGCTGTCAACTGTTTTTTGGGTAATAATGGTGAAGGAAAAACCAATTTATTGGACGCAATATACTACCTCTCTTACACTAAGAGTTACTTTAATGCAATAGATAGTCAAAACATTAAATTTAGCGAGCCTTTTTTTGTTATACAAGGGGAATACAGCATAGGCAATGAAAATGTTAACATATACTGCGGAGTAAAGAAAGGCACAAAAAAGCAATTCAAGTTCAATAAAAAAAACTATACTAAACTTGCCGAACATATTGGCAAATTTCCATTAGTAATCATTACTCCATATGATAGTAATTTGATTTTAGAAGGGAGTGAAACTAGGAGGAAGTTTCTAGATAGTTTACTTTCTCAATTCAACAAGGAGTATTTAGATAATTTAATGGCTTATAATAAACTATTAGCTCAAAGAAATGCGACTTTAAAACAGATGGCTGAAAGACAAACCTTTAATCAAGACTTTATTGAGGTCATTGACATACAGTTAATCGAAAAAGGCAACTTAATCCATCGTGAAAGAAAACTATTCCTGGAAGAATTCATCCCCATATTTAATCGTTTTTATTCTGATATTTCTAAAGATCATGAACAAGTTAACTTAATTTATAACTCATCTTTAAACAGTGATAGTTTTGAAAACATCTTAAAAGTAAACCTCAACAAGGACAGAGCTTTAACATACACCTCTAAGGGAATACATAAAGACGATTTAGATTTTAGAATTATGAATGACTACTCTCTAAAGAAGTTTGCTTCCCAAGGCCAACAAAAGTCATTTCTTATTGCTTTAAAATTGGCCCAATTTGAGTATATTAAGCAGAAAAAAGGCTTTCCTCCTATTTTACTGCTAGATGACATTTTTGATAAATTGGATGAAAACAGAGTCAACTATATTTTACAAATGATAGCTAACAATAAACTTGGACAAACTTTTATTACTGATACCAGCTTGACAAAAACTCCTGAAATATTGAGCAATCTTAATGTAAACCATCAGGTTTTTAAAGTTGAAAAGGGAGCCGTTCATTTGGTATAAACGAATTGAAAATCGATCTATTTAAATCACTATAGAAACAATGTCTTATTATAACAACAAACGTAGACCCAACAACAGAAACTCTGAAGAAGAGCGTATTGATGATGTTGTCAATAAACTATTAAAAGCTTATGGTTTGACTAAAAACTATGATGAATACGAGGCTGTTAATTCATTTAAGAAAATTATGGGAGCTCCCATTGTAAAATATACACATGAGATTCGTTTAAAAAATAAACGTATGTATATTAAATTGACTTCATCAGTCATAAGGGAAGAACTTTCTATGGGTAAATCTAAAATCATTAAGATGATTAATGAGGATTTAGGTAAAGTCGTTGTACTGGATATCGTTTTTGTGTAATTATTTACTATCAAACTCTTCTCCTTCTATTACCTTTTGATTAATCAAACCACAATGTGTTTTTTTCTAATATTAGTACTCAACATCAAACACGTTAATATTCTACAAACAAGCTAAACAATTCTTACTCCCAACATACAAACATCATCAAATTGTTCTAGCTCTCCTTTCCAGTCCTCAAATGTTTGACTCATAATTTGTTCTTGTTCCATCAAATTCAACAAACTGATTTCCTCAAATTTATTTCGGATGGGTTGGTAATAAAACTTCTTACCTTTTGGACCACCCTTCTGATCTGGATAGCCATCACTATGCATATACAACATATCATTGGTCTCCACTTTAAAAACTTGTTCTTCTATTACTAAACTTGGCTTATAACCGATATCTGTTTTGGAGCCTTTAAACTTTTCTAGACTTGAATTTCTCACACAATAAATACTTGTATGTGTTCCAACAAATCGTACTTCTTGTGTTTGCTTATTATAAGAAAACAAGCCTAAATCCATACTATCTCTCACCTGAGCCGTTATACTCCCCCCTATTCTTAACTTAATTCGTTGATGCAACTCTTCGACAATCTCTTTAGGAGTACTAAACTCTGCTTGTATAATTTCATTCAATAAGTTATTAGCAACTATTGTCATAAAAGCTCCTGGAACCCCATGACCAGTACAATCAACTACAGCCAAATAGACTAAATCGTCTTTCTTGTATGTCCAATAAAAGTCTCCACTAACAACATCTTTAGGCTTTAATAAAACAAAGCTGTTCGGAAAATTTTGGGTAACATCCTCTTTTGAGGGTAATACAGAACGCTGTAAACTCTGTGCATAATTTATACTATCCCTGATTTCTCTATGTTGTTTTCCTAATATTTCTTTTTGTTGTTCTGCAATTTGTTGTTGCTTTTCAGCAAGTTCTTTTTGTTGTTCTACTTCAACTTTTTGTTCACGTACCTCTTTGTTTTTCTTTACAAAATAGATTGAAAACAACAACGCTATCCCCAACCCTCCATAGAGCAATAATTGCTTATTAGTTTGATGTTTTAATTCTACCTTTTGTTTCTCAATTTCTATTTGTTTCACTTTTTGAGCTTCTGCATGCTTAATTGAGTCTTCTGCAGCTTGTTTTGCATAATTTAACTCATATTCTTTTCTAATAAACTTTTTCTGTATTTCTTCTTGACTTAAACTATCTTTTAATTTTACATATTTTTCATACAAAACTAATGCCTCTTTATACTGCCCTGTCTTTTTTTTTGCTTCCATTAAATACTTTGAGGCATCTTTTTTTAATAGATAATCACCTGTTTCTTCTGCTATTTCATAGGCTCTTGTAAAATACACCATAGCTTCTTGGTCATTGTTCGTTGCTTTACCTTTCAATACATAACATCCTCCGACATCAGACCTTAAACCTAGCTCTTCATTAATCATTAAACTTTTATCTAGTAATTCATTGGCTGTATAACCATCTATTCTTGTATTTCCTTTCTTTTTTATTTCAGAGTTATTCAGCATTTCCATTGCTCCCTCTTTTACCAATATCCTATTTGCTGCTGAATCTCCAATCTCCATATAAATGACACCTAAATTTTGGTAAAACATTGCTATACTTTCTTTATCGTTTAACTCTAAAGCATAATAATAGGCTTCCAAAAAATACTTAACTGCCTCCTGGAAAATATTTTGATGTCCATAAACGATTCCTATATTATTATAAGCGTTTAGCATTCTCCCCTTATTGTTATTATCTATGGCCAACTCTAGCGCTTTTTGATAATAAAGAATAGATTGTTGGCTATTTCCTAAACAATCGTATAGTATACCTATATTATTATAGCATGTTGATAATCCGTTTGCATCATCTATTTCTTGGTATAACTCTATTGCAGTTAAATATAGATCTAAAGACTTTGAAAAGCTTCCCAAATCAGAATATATTTGGGCAATATTTGACATATTAAATACAACACCAGGCACATAACCGAATTGTTCACAATAAGCTTTATTCTTTTCAAAAACAGCAATCGATTCTTTATTAAAACCTCTAATACCTAAAGAGATCCCTTTAAATCTCATTAATCGCTCTACTCTTTTGATTTCTACTTCATGATTAATCATTTCTAGACCTACATTCGAAAGTGTAAAGACACTATCCGGATCTGTTTTCAACAACTCAATTTCTATCAATTTTATTAAAGCATCAACTCTTGTTGTATCTTCAATCTGACCATTATTCCATACGTTCCATAAAGAATCAGCTTTTTCTTGTGCAACAGCACTTTGAAAAATCAATATTATAACTAATGATATTAATATACTTTTCATATTCCTATAATCTAACACCTAACATACAAACATCATCAAGTTGTTCTATTTCTCCTTTCCAATCTTCAAATGTTTGATTCATAATTTGTTCTTGCTCCATTAAGTTCAACAAACTGATTTCTTCAAGCTTCGTTCTAATTGGTTGATAATAAAACTTCTTCCCTTTTGGGCCTCCCTTCTGATCTGGATAGCCATCACTATGCATATACAACATATCATTGGTTTCTACTTGGAAAACTTGTTCTTCTATTGCTATGCTTGGCTTATATCCGATATCAGCTTTGGAACCTTTAAACTTTTCTAATTTTGAATTTCTTACACGATAAATACTTGTATGTGTTCCAACAAACCGAACTTCTTGTGTTTGCTCATTGTATGAAAATAAACCTAAATCCATGCTATCTCTCACCTGAGCTGTTGGGCTTCCACCTACTCGCAATTTAATTCGTTGATGAAGCTCCTCAACAATCTCTTTGGGTGTATTGTAATCTTCTTGTATAATTTCATTTAATAAATTATTAGCGACTATTGTCATAAAAGCCCCTGGAACTCCATGCCCAGTACAGTCGACTACTGCCAAATATACTAAGTCGCCTTTTTTATATGTCCAATAGAAATCTCCACTAACGACATCTTTAGGCTTTAACAATACAAAACTGTTGGAAAAATTTTGATAAACAGCCTCTTTTGAAGGTAACACTGAACGTTGTAAGCTTTGTGCATAATTTATACTATCTCTTATCTCTCGATGCTGTTTCCCTAATATTTCTTTTTGTTGTTCTGCAATTTTTTGCTGTTCTTCTGCAAAATCTTTTTGCTTTTCTACTTCTTTTTTCTGTTCGCGTACTTCTTTATTTTTCTTTACAAAATAAATTGAAAACAATAACGCTATCCCCAACCCTCCATAGAGCAATAATTGTCTATTCTTTTGATGCCTTAATTCTACTTTCTGCTTTTCAATTTCAATTTGTTTTATCTTCTGAGCTTTTTCATGTTTTATTGAATCTATAGCTACTTTCTTCTCATAATTGTATTTATATTCTTGGTTATAAAGTTCTCTTTTGGCTTCTTCACTATCTAAACTATCTTTCAAGATGATATACTCTTCATACATAGCAATAGAGGCCTTATAGTTCTTTTGTGCTTTATACATCAAGTACAGTTCTTCAGTAACAGCCACTTTTGATTCAATTTTATGTGTAGGAGAAGCTATATTTTGAGCTACATCGTATGCTTTTAATAAAAATAATGTCCCATCATTATACTTATTCTGTTTATGTTTTAATTTTCCCATTACTAAGTATGAATAAGCTAAATTATAGTTGTCTCCAGATTCAATAGAATATTTTATACTTTTCTCTAACATTTCTTGGAGAGAATAATTCTGTACAACTTTCAAAAAGTTTTCAGATAGCTCTAACTCTTCAACTAAAAAAGCATTATCTAATACCAACGGACTTGTCTCTTGATCCTCTATTTTAAGATAAACATTCACTATATTATAATATATTGAAGAAATTTGAGCCTTATCTCCTATTTTAATTGCATAGTCTAATGCCTTAAGATATTTTTTTAGCCCTTCTTTATACTTTTTTTGATCTTCATACATTGCTCCTTCATCAAAATAACAAACTGAAAGTCCATCTAAGTCATTTACCTCCAGATGATTGACTATTGCTTTTTTATTATAATGCTGTGCTTTTTCTAAATCACCAATATCCCTGTAGACATTAGAGATGTTACTAAGTACTCTTCCTATGTTAGCTTTAGAATTCCCCGATTTCTCATTTAATTTTAACGCTTTAAAATAATATTCTAAAGCCATTTTTTTTCTTCCTTGCAGGTGGTATGTTACAGCAATATTACTATATAAATTGGCCATCCCAACTGTATCCTTATCTTCAACAGCAATAGTTAGAGCCTCTGCGTAATTCTCTACAGACTTTTCATAGTTTTCGATTTCTGAATACACTAATCCTAACCCATTATGCGATTCGCTAATCATCCACCTAATATCATATTCTTTAGACTTTTTTAAACTCTTACCATAATACTTTAGGGCACTATCTGATAATCCTTGAAAATAATATGCCGCTGCTCTAAAGAGCGCTGACCGTGCTTCGAAATCTCTCATCTCATTTGCAATGGAGAAATCCTCCATAAGATACGTTAACTGAACAACACTATCTGGATTACTATAGATAAGTTCACTGGAATACCATAACAAAGCGTTAATACGTATAGAATCGTTCTCATTTACATTATTCCATACTCCCCACAACGAATCTAAGTTTGTTTGAGCGAATGAACTTACAGCTATCAAACAGCTAAATATTACTAATCTTAATTTTCCCATTGCTCACACTCTAACTCCAATCATACAAACATCGTCAAACTGTTCTAAATCTCCCTTCCAGACCTCAAATGTTTGACTCATAATTTGTTCTTGCTCCATTAAGTTTAATAAACTAATCTCTTCAAACTTTCTTCGGATTGGTTGGTAGTAAAACTTCTTCCCTCTTGGACCTCCTTTTTGATCTGGATAACCATCACTGTGCATATACAACATATCATTAGTCTCTACTTGGAAAACTTGTTCTTCTATTGCTATACTTGATTTAT
>JAUHZI010000020.1 GCA_030426105.1 Bacteroidia bacterium
GCTTGTTTGAACGTGCCAAAGGCTTAAATCCAGACGATAGCTATCCACCACAAAAGATAGCAGAAATCGATAAGATATTAGCAGATTTAGCAGCGGCAAATGCAGATGCAGCAGCACAAAAGGCTTTGCGAGATAAATACGATGGATTAATGTCTAAAGCTGATGGTTTAAGAGATGGGGAGTCTTTTGAGGAAGCCAAAGCTGTTTATAAGGAAGCGCATGATGTTATTCCAACAGAAACACGTCCACAAGAAGAGATTGATAAAATTAATGAGTTGCTGAAAAAGTTAGCTTCAAATACAGCAGAGGAGCAATATCGAAAAATTATAGCAAAAGCAGATGAGTTATTCACAGCAAAGAATTACGAGAAGTCAAAAGGCTTATACGAGAGGGCAAAAGGGTTGAAGCCATCAGACAGTTATCCTCCTGCACAGATATCAAAGATCAATGATATTTTAGCTTCTATGGCTAATGCTGAGGAGTTAGACAGAAAGTACAATGAATATATTTCTAAAGCTGACGATAAATTCGATTCAGAACAATATAAGGAAGCTTTAAATAATTACCAATCTGCATTAAGCTTAAAACCTGGAGAGTCTTATCCTAAAATGAAAATAGAGGAACTTAAGAAGCTGTTGAATAAGAAAGAAGAGCCTGTAGCAACTGAGCCTGGAGAAATTCCAAAGTATGTTTTTGCTGATTATGGTGAGGAGGTTTCAGATTTGGATGAAGCGACAGCAGATAATTTATTGCAAGGGGCTCAAATAGATAAAGATGATAAGAGGCAAGAGCAAATGATTATACGTAAAGAGCGTGAATCTGCAACCAAATTTGAGAATCAAGGGAATCAGCAAGATAAAACAGATGATTTAAATGAAGAATTTGTTGGTTTTGAAAATAAAGTTAGTCAAGAAAATGTGGCTTTAAATGAGTATAGTAAAGAAAATATACCAGAAGTTGAGCAGTTTAAAATAGAGAAAGAAGGGCAAGCTTTTGATAAGCAAGAAGTTTCAAAGGAGTATACTTATGATATAGATGCAGCTAATGTTGATTTTAATACTGAGAGAACACTTAAAAATATAGAATCTGATGTTAAGAGTAGAGAAAATGTTCCCGAGGTTGCTGCCTATAAAAATGAAAGAGATAATAATGCATTTGATTATAATCTTGATAGGAAAGAAGTGACTTATAGTACATTTGAGGCAGGAGAAAATTTACAAACAGAAAGAACTTTAGCTAAAATAGAAAGTGATAATAAAAGCAGGGAGAATATTCCCGAGGTTGCTGCTTATAAAGATGCTAGGGCTAATGGACAGTTTGAAAGAGATGAGGGAGGAAAAGAGTCTACTTATGGGAACTATGCGGAAAAAGAAAATTTAATTGATCGATTTGAGGAAATTTATGAAACGGCTGATGATCCTAGAGAAGAAAACGCGCTAGAGGTAGCTAATTATCAAACAGAATTAGACTTTCAGAGTTTTGAAAGTCATGAAAATGCCAAAGAAAGTACATACTCAAACGCAGATGCACATGTAGATTTTCAAATAACTGAAGAGCAAAGAAGTACAAAAAATGTTGAACGTCAGATTGAAAATGCTCCAGAAGTAGATAAATATAAGGAGGAGTTGAGTGAGTTAAATACATCAGATAAGGAAGCAGCTCAAAATAAGTCAGATAATGTCAATGAAGGTCATGAAGCGTTTGCTCAAAAAGAAGAAAAGTTTCATAAGAACATTAAAAAGATAAATGAAGAGAATACAGATGAGATTATTGCTTATAAGGAAAGTAAATCGACAATAGAAAATAAAGACGTGGAAGATGCTCAAAATAAGATAGATGACGGGATGGATGATATTGAGCAAATAAAAAGTCAGAAGGCAACAAAATTTAGTGATGCAAATCAAGATTATTTAGCAACTCAATTTCCTGAAGGTGTAACTGAGAAAACATTCCAAAGAAAAGATAAAAGTGGTAATGTTGTTGAGGTAACAACGGTGAGAATTGTTGTTAAAGGAAATAAAGGAGATGAATATAAAAAGGTGGCGTCTAGATGGGCTACTAATTACTTTAAAAATGGAGTAGCTATTTCTGCTCAGATTTGGGATACAGATACACATTAACAAATGAAAAAAACATTATATAAAGTTTTAGGAGAAGAAGGTTACTTAAAGCTCATTAGTAAAAGTTTTATATGGATGTATAAAAGAGGGATGAAAAAAGAAAGCTTTCCTCAACATCATTATATAAATGAATTAATAAAGGAAGGAGATTATGTTATTGATTTAGGGGCTAATTTAGGATATTATACGGTTCCTTTTTCAATTGCTGTAGGCAAACAAGGAAAGGTGTATTCTGTAGAACCTGTTCCTCTTTTTGAAAAAATTTTAAGAAAGAATGTAAAAATGTCCCCCAATCAAGGTAACATAACAATTTATAATTACGCGCTTGGAAAAGAAGAGAAGGATATTGAGATGGGGTTGTTTGTTGAAAATGGGGTGTTTAGACATGGTTTAACAAAAGTGTTGACGAAAGAAGATAAACCTTCTAAAACAGTAAATGTAAAAATGACACATCCAGAAAAGTTATTCAATAATTTGGAGCGTCTAGATTATATTAAATGTGATATTGAAGGGTTTGAAATAGAAGTGTTACCTCTTTTCGAAGGAATAATCAAAAAATTCAAGCCAACTTTGCAGATTGAATTTGGATCAAAAGAGAGTAGAACTTTAGTTCAGGATATGTTGTTAGCTTCAGGATATAAATTATTTAAGTTAGATCAAGGGGAGTTAAAAGAAGGAGCTAAAGATGAAAAAATAGTAGATGACATTTATTTTATACACAGTTCCAAAAATTAATTGTTAGCCAAAGTGAAAGAAGGAAGTAAAGTTCGTTTTTTAAACGATGTTGGTAGAGGTGTTGTAGTAAAAGTACTCTCCAACTTTAAAGTAGTAGTTGAAAACGAAGATGGTTTTGATGTAGAATGTTTTGTAAAAGATTTGGTTGAAGAAAAATCAGCTAAAGATTATAAGTTGGATGGCATAGAGCATAATTTATCTGTTCAAGAAAAGCTGGCTTCAGAATCTAAAGAAAGACAATTAGAAGACTTCTATCAAAAAACTAAAAGTTTAAATAGAATAGAAACCCCAGAGGAAATAGAGGTTGATCTTCATATTGAAGAGCTGATAGAAACCCATAAGGGGATGTCAAACTCTCAAATTTTAGAAGTGCAAATGGCAAACTTTCAAAGAGAGCTAAATATTGCTATTCGCAAAAAGGTAAAGCGACTAATTATTATCCATGGTGTTGGAGAAGGTACACTCAAAGCAGCAATAAAAAAAGAACTTTATGAGTCTTACCCATCTATAGAACATCATGATGCATCGTATCGAAAGTATGGATATGGAGCAACAGAAATTTTAGTCTATACTTATCACTGATATCTTTGGTCGATAATGGCCTTTTTTGTCATATTTTCTGTTTTTTTGTCATACACAATTGCTAAAATAATTCAATTTTTAAGTCAATTTGACTTCATTTTTATTTGGCATAAAATCTGCCAAATGCCTACTGAACTATAATTTAAATTATTTCTAAAAAAATATAATAAACATGGGAATTAATGTAAAACCATTAGCAGATAGAGTTTTAATTGAACCAGCTGCAGCAGAAACAAAAACATCTGGAGGGATTATCATTCCTGATAATGCAAAAGAAAAACCACAAAGAGGAACAGTATTAGCAACAGGGAATGAAAAGCTAACTTTTACTGTTAAAGAAGGAGATACAGTGTTGTATGGTCAGTACAGTGGAACAGAAATAACTGTTGAGGGTAAGAACTATTTGATTATGAAAGAAAGCGATATATACGCAGTATTAGGATAATAAATTTTAAAAGGTTATAAGACTTTAAAATCATTATAAAAAAATGGCAAAAGAAATAAAATTCGATATAGAGGCTAGAGATGGCTTAAAAAGAGGAGTAGATGCATTAGCAAATGCAGTAAAAGTAACACTTGGACCAAAAGGAAGAAATGTTGTTATAGATCGTAAGTTTGGTGCGCCTCATATTACTAAAGACGGAGTTACTGTAGCAAAAGAAATAGAGTTAAAAGACCCTGTTGAAAATATGGGAGCTCAAATGGTTAAAGAAGTAGCTGCTAAAACAAATGATTTAGCTGGTGACGGAACAACAACAGCAACTGTTTTAGCTCAAGCAATCATTAATGCTGGGTTAAAAAATGTAGCTTCTGGTGCGAATCCAATGGACTTGAAAAGAGGTATGGATAAAGCTGTAGATGTTGTAATTGAAGAGTTGAAAAAGCTGTCTAAAGAGGTAGGTTCAGACAATGAATTGATTAAACAAGTCGCATCAATTTCTGCAAATAATGATGAAAAAATAGGGGCTTTAATTGCAGAAGCAATGAAAGTTGTAGGTAATGACGGTGTTATTACTGTTGAAGAAGCTAAAGGTACCGAAACAGAAGTTAAAACTGTAGAAGGAATGCAGTTTGATAGAGGGTACTTATCTCCTTATTTTGTTACGAATGCAGAAAAGATGACAACTGAATTCGATAACCCTTCAATCTTAATCACAGATAAGAAAATTTCAAATATTAATGAATTATTACCTGTATTGGAGCCTGTAGCTCAATCAGGAAAGGCGCTGTTAATTATCGCAGAAGATGTAGATAGTGCAGCATTATCAACTTTAGTTGTTAATAGAATTAAGGCTGGTCTTAAAATCGCTGCTGTTAAAGCACCAGGTTTTGGTGATAGAAGAAAAGCAATGTTACAGGATATTGCGATACTTACTGGAGGAACAGTTATCTCTGAAGAACAAGGTTATACTTTGGAAGGAGCTACAGTTGATATGTTAGGAACTGCTGAGAAAGTTGATATTGACAAAGACAATACAACTGTTGTTAATGGAGCAGGAGACAAAGATGCTATTTTAGCAAGAACTAATCAGATTAAAGCTCAGATAGAAACAACAACATCTGAATATGATAAGGAAAAGCTACAAGAGCGTTTAGCTAAGTTAGCTGGTGGAGTTGCTGTATTGTATGTAGGAGCTGCTACTGAGGTAGAAATGAAAGAAAAGAAAGATCGTGTTGATGATGCTTTGGCTGCTACAAGAGCTGCAGTAGAGGAAGGAATTATCCCAGGGGGTGGAGTTGCTTATATTAGAGCATCAAACGCTTTGGATGGTTTAACAGGTCAAAATGATGATGAAACAACTGGTATTGCAATTGTAAAAAGAGCTATTGAAGAGCCTTTAAGACAAATTGTGGCTAATGCTGGAGGTGAAGGAGCAGTAATTGTCCAAAAAGTAAGAGAAGGAGCTGATGATTTCGGATATAATGCAAGAAAAGAATCTTTCGAAAACTTATTAGAGGCTGGAGTTATAGATCCAACAAAAGTGTCTAGAACAGCATTGGAAAATGCAGCTTCTGTAGCTTCTATGTTATTAACGACTGAATGTGTTATTGCTGATGAAGAAGAGGAGTTAGGAGCACATGCTCACCCACCAATGGGAGGCGGAATGCCAGGAATGATGTAAAAACGAACAACAGGTTGGCGTAGCTAACTTGTTTCCTCGGTCTGCTCTTCCTGTCTTGTCACAGATAGAGCGGAACGTCTATATAATAAAAACGCCACATTTCATTTGAAATGTGGCGTTTGTTTTTGCAATTCTTATCCTTCGACTTCTTCTTCAATAATGTCTGTAACACGATATTGAGTCTTTCCTTCAATAGTCACAGGCTCATAGACTATCGAATTGTATTCGTAAATCGTATTGCCATCTACAATAATTGGTTCTAGATCTTCAACTGGTAATTCTGGAACAATTGTTCCGAGCTCTGGTGAAATGACTTCATATTCATTCTCCATCTTTTTATAGAATAACCCACGGTAGTAATACCTTTTAACGCCTCCTACAAGGACAATACGGTGCCCAACTGGTAATGTACGAACCCTGAATCCCCTTGGAGGATATACTAGTACATAACG
The DNA here is from genome assembly GCA_030426105.1 of Bacteroidia bacterium. GTDB lineage: Bacteria > Bacteroidota > Bacteroidia > Flavobacteriales_D > Parvicellaceae > S010-51. The sequence continues at coordinate 6,013 of JAUHZI010000020.1, forward strand.
GTTGTTAACATGACGATAGTAGTTCCCTGAATGAAAATGATATTTTCGATTACGATGCACAATGACAGTGTGTTTAGCTGGCATTGCTCTAAGTGTCCTAGGTGTTCGTTTTTTGACTACAACAACAGTTTTGTTGTTACGCTTTACCTTACGATGCTGGCGTCTTTGACCATAGTTATTGTTAGTTATAAATAAGGCAAAAACGATGACTAAAAAAGAAAAAAGTGAATTACGCATATTGAAAAGAATTTTGGTTTATATAGGTATGACTATGAAAAGATAAAAAGGTTTAATCCAGTGTAAAATTAAATTTCAATTCCTAAAACACAAACATCATCTATCTGTTCAAATTCGCCTTGCCAATCATAGAAAGCTTTACTTAGAACAGCCAGATGCTGATCTATAGGTTGTTCCTGAATGCTTAAAATTAATTTCTTTAGATTATTAGATTTAAACTTTTTTCCATCCTTCCCTCCGAATTGATCAATGTAACCATCGGAAAATAAATAGAGCCGATCACCCTCTTGGAGTTCTAACTTATGTTTGTCGAAAGGTTGTGGTGTAGTAACATAGTTGCCAATAGGCTGTTTATTTCCTCTATACTCAAGAATAGAATTACTTTGTTTTTTTACAACCCAAATAGGATTATTGGCCCCCGCCCATTCTAAGGTTTTAGAGGAAGGGTTATAAATACCTAAGGAAATGTCCATTCCATCATTCAGGGATACTTCTGATGTACTAAATTGTTGCATAACGATGGCTCTAGTACGATCTAGAACTTCATCGGGTTGTAATAGCTTTTCTTCACTGATAGCCCGAGTTAACGCATTTGAGCATACAAAGCTAACCATAGCTCCTGGAACTCCGTGCCCAGTGCAATCAGCGACAGCAAAATAAATAAGGTTGTTATGGCGTTCTACCCAATAAAAATCCCCAGAAACAATATCTTTTGGTTCAAAGAAGATAAATGCTTTTTCAAAATTTGCATTTATCTCAGCAGCAGTGGGTAGAATGGTCGATTGTAGATGCTTAGCATATTGTATTGAAGCAAGAATCTCTTTGTTTTTAACTTTTAAATCTCTCTGTTGTTGTTCTGCTTTATCTTTTAGTGCTAAAGTAGAGTTGAAAATTCCAGAAAAACGATTGGCAAAAATAAGGGCCATAGAAAGCACAAATAGTAAAGTAATAATATCTAAGATGGTATTGTTAATTGCTATAATGTCTAAAAAGTTAATCACCTTAAGCGATAAAAAAGTGTATAAAAGCATCAAAGAGATTGAAGTAAATGTGTTATCAAACTCTTTGCTCTTAATGACTTGAGTAAAAACCAACATGATATATACCATAGCTATAACTAATGTAATAATATTAGTTACTGCAACATATGTGAAAATTTCAGGAGGAAAAAACAAGATAAGAAGTAAAGCTATGCTGTTGATTATTAATACAGCATATTGCATAAAGGCTATGTTTTGACGTGGAAATAATTTGGCAATGTAAAGGATAAAAAGAGAGGCAGCAATGATCATAGCACTATATTCAATTCGTAGAGCCAATTCCCAGTCAAAAGAATTCCAAGTAGAAAAGAAAACTTTTTCATCTCTAAAGGACATCCAAAGTCCAAATACAAGAGAAAAACCTAAAAAATAGAGGAGGGGCTGATCTCTTTTCCAAAGCAAATACATTCCTAGAAGAAAAAAGCCTAAAACCAATAACCCACCAATAATTATGGCATCAATAGCCATGTAGAATTCTCGGTCTTTGATCATCTTTTCATAATCTCCTATAAAGATACTAGAGGCAAAGCCAGAGTTTCTATGTCCAAAGTTAGCAATAACAAACGTTAGGTTAAAGGTTGTATCCTTAGGTCGGATAGGAAGCAAAAATGGACTCCAGTTAGCTATTTGCTCTTGTTCAAGTTTATTTGTTTTTCCATGTTCATGAATCAAAGAGTCATTGATGTAAACACGATAAGAATTATGAATGTTATTAATTCTTAAGGATAGTTTAGTTTGTGTTTTAGGTACTTTAATTTTAATACGGTAACAAGCTTGACCGAAGGTAGGGAAATTCCCATTTTGTTCACTATTCCAAAAACCAGGAACAACGCTTGTTTGATTTGAGTTAAATGTTTCGAAGTCGGTATTCCAACTAAAAAGCCAAGTGCCATCAAGTGCGTATGTTTGATCTTGAAACTCTTCTTTACTTAAGTCTATGTATCCATCAATAACATTTTGTGCAAGTAAAGTGTTACTCAAAATGATGAGTAGTATGATTAGTGGGCGTCTCACATCGGGAAATTAAGAATTTATTTCTAATAATATATCGTTGATGTCAATTTATATGATGAATAGAATCAAAAAAATCCCTACTATTTATTTAGTAGGGATTTTAAATGTTATAAAAATCAATGTTATACTACAACATTAATAATACGTTTAGGTACAATTATAATCTTTTTAGGATCTTTTCCTCCTAAGTATCCTGCTGTTTTTTCATGTGCAAATAAGGCTTTTTCGATATCTTCTTTCCCCATTTCAACAGGTAAATCTAGCTTAAATCGCATTTTCCCATTAAAAGAAACAGGGTAAGAGAAATTACTTTCAATTAAATGCTTTTCATCAAATGCAGGCCATTCAGCTGTAGTTATACTTGTGTTATTTCCTAAACGTTCCCATAATTCCTCTGTGATATGTGGAGCAAAAGGAGCGATTAAAACGACTAAGTCACTTAAGATAGTCTTGTTTTTACATTTTTGAGCACCTAATTCATTTACAGCAATCATAAAAGTACTAATAACCGTATTGAAAGAATAGCGCTCAATATCTTCTGTTACCTTTTTTATTGTCTTATGTAAGGTCTTTAAAGCATCTTTAGTGGCTTCACCTTCATCAAAATTATTGTCCTGTGGAAATAAACGCCATAATTTCTTTAAGAAGTTATTGACTCCATTAATCCCTTGAGTATCCCAAGGTTTAGCTTGCTCCAATGGTCCTAAGAACATCTCATAACAACGCAAGGAATCAGCCCCATATTGTTCACATAAATCATCAGGAGTTTGTACGTTGTATTTCGATTTTGACATCTTTTCAATTTCATGCCCACAGATGTATTTACCATCTTCCAATACAAATTCTGCATCTTTTAAGAAACTGAACAATGGGTCTTGAGAAGCTGCTTCAATATCTAAAACATCATTTTCGACATATTTGATGTCAACATGTAGCTTTTGAGTTTTGTATTCTTTCCTTAATCCTTTAGAAACAATCTTATGCTCATCTTTTACTTTGTAAACGAAACTACTTCTTCCCAAAATCATACCTTGGTTAATGAGTTTCTTGAAAGGTTCGTTAAAACCAATAAACCCTTTGTCGTATAAAAATTTAGTCCAAAAACGAGAATAGAGTAAGTGTCCAGTGGCGTGTTCAGAACCACCAATGTATAAATCAACCTGGTTCCAATAATCAGCTTTTTCTTTGCTTACGAATTCACGGTCATTTTTTGGATCCATATAACGTAGGAAATACCAAGAGCTTCCAGCCCATCCAGGCATGGTATTGTATTCCATGCGTTCACCTTCAAAAATATTCCATGCTTCTTTTTTTGCCCTCGCTAAAGGAGGTTCTCCATCTTCAGTAGGTAAGTAGGCATCGACTTCTGGTAAAGTAACAGGCAATTGGTGGTCTTCTAAAACGTAAGGAACATCGTTTTTATAATAAATAGGGAATGGTTCACCCCAATAACGTTGACGGCTAAATATCGCTTCTCTTAAACGGTAATTCGTTTGCCCTTTTCCTAGTCCTCTTTTTTCTATTTCATAAATTGCTGTTCCAATACCTTTCTTGGCTGTCAAGCCATTTAAAAAGTCAGAATTCATCAATTTTACAGATTTTTCAGTGTAAGCCCCCTCAGAAATATCAGCTCCTTCAAAAATATTTGGAATTGGAATGTTGAAATGATTAGCAAAATCCCAATCTCTTTGATCTCCTGCAGGAACAGCCATCACAGCACCAGTCCCATAAGTCGCTAATACATAGTCTCCAATCCATATTTGAACTTTTTCACCTGTAAAGGGATGAAGAGCATAAGCACCAGTAAATTCACCTGTAATATTTTTTACATCTGCTTGTCTGTCCCTTTCTGATTTTGCGGCAGCCGTTTTTTGGTATGATTCTACCTTTTCTTTATATTCTTTTGTGGTAATTTTAGAAACCAAATCATGTTCAGGAGCTAACACCATAAATGTAACTCCAAAAATAGTATCAGGTCTTGTTGTAAAAACCTCAATTTTATCATCAAACCCGTCAACATCAAAAAATACACTTGCTCCTTTCGACTTTCCAATCCAGTTGCGTTGTTGTTCTTTTAACGCATCTGAAAAATCAATTTGATCTAAGCCAGTAAGTAAACGTTCAGCATAAGCAGTAATACGCATGCTCCATTGACGCATTAATTTTTGTTCAACAGGATGTCCTCCACGTTCCGAAACGCCATCTTTAATTTCATCATTTGCTAAAACAGTACCTAATTCTGGACACCAATTAACCCAAGAATCAGCAAGGTAAGTCAAACGGTAATTCATCAATGTTTGTTGCTGTTTCTCTTCATTCCAAGCATTCCACTCAGTAGCTGTAAAAATTGGAGTTTCATCGCAAGCAGCATTAATATTGCCGTTACCCTCTTGCTCAAATATTGCAATTAATGTCGCAATGTCCTCAGCTTTATCAGAGGTATTATTATACCAAGAATTAAAAATTTGTTTAAAAATCCATTGCGTCCACTTGTAGTAATCTGGATTAGAAGTACGTACTTCTCTATCCCAATCAAATGCAAAACCTATTTTGTCTAATTGTTGTCGGTAGCGATCAATATTTTGGGCAGTTGTTATAGCAGGATGTTGTCCTGTTTTTATCGCATATTGTTCTGCAGGTAAACCAAAAGAATCGTACCCAGATGGGTGTAGAACATTAAAACCTCTATTCTTTTTATAACGCGCCATAATGTCAGAAGCAATATAGCCTAGTGGGTGACCTACATGTAGACCAGCACCAGAAGGATAAGGAAACATGTCTAGAGCATAGAATTTCTCTTTAGTATCATCTTCAGTTGCTTTGTAAGTTTTGTTTTCTGCCCAAAACTTTTGCCATTTTTGTTCTATTGAATTATGGTTGTATTCGCTCATTATATCTTTTTTAATCTGGCGCGAATTTACAAAAATCTTTATGTTCTATCCTAGCGTTTAATAATGGAAGTTTTGATGATTGTGTTATAAACAAAAAAAAGCTCTACAAGAGAGCTTTAAAAAGGTGTTGGTAACTAAAGAATATTAAGTGTGTCATGAAAAAGTTATAAGTCTATTCTTTTGATTCGCAACACCTTTTTTGTCTGTAAGACTTTGTTGTTGGTATTTAAAAGGTCGGTTTATAAAATCATTGTCTTTTTAACTTCTAGGTTGTCGATTTGGATGAAGTAAACTCCTGTTTCTAAATTTGAGAAAGTTACTTCAGAGTCAATTTGTCCAGTAATTTGTTTTACAACCTGTCCGAAAGAGTTGATTAATGAAATATTGTTATAAGTTTCTGTAATGTTTTTAATTGTAATACTTTGGTTAGCAGTTGCGATTTCAACATTGTTTTTGTGGTTTTCAACAGCTTTGATTTCTGAATAAGAGTAATCTCCATTGTAATCTGTTTGCTTTAATCTATAGTAGCTCACTCCACTATTTAAATTATCATCTTTTGTTGAGTAGTTGATTGTCTCTACTGAAAAACCAGCTCCTTCAACCATTGTTACTACCTCCCAGTTTTCTAAGTCGTCTGACTTTTCAATTGTAAAGAAATCATTGTTTAATTCCGAAGCTGTAGCCCATGTTAAGTTGGTAGCGTTTAATGAATTGTCTAATTGAGCATCAAAACTTAATAATTCAATTGGAAGTGGACTGAATGTGTTAACAGTTATGCTGTAAGAATAGATACATAATGGATCAGCTCCTGCATCGTCACCAGCTTGTAAAGTCCAAACTCCTGTAGCAAATTCGTTAACGAAATCATTTAAGTTTCCTCCTCTAGGTCTAAAAGTTCCTGATGTAGGTGTTCCACTTGGTCTTGAGCTTGCAAGAGCTGAAAATTCAACTGTTACTGTTGGTGAATTAGATCCTCCTGTCCATGTGTCGTCGTTAGCTAAGATAACGCTAGTTCCTGATGGGCTAACAACTCTAAAAGTTGTTTCTCCGTGATATGCATACCCCCCTCTAGGGTTTCCACAAGAACCATCCGTTTTGTGAAACTGGATAGAAACATTTACAGATGAAATTCTGTCTGATGCAGGGAAATCTGTTCCTGCTATAAATTCGATGTCGTTAAATGAGACTGCGTAATCTCCTGTTCCATCAATTGTGTATGCTGAAGTAAATGTGTGTGTTTTTGTTATTGAAGTAGAAAATGCTACTTGTACTGCGAATAAAAATGCGATTAATGTTGATACTGTTTTCATGACTTTTAATTTTTACGATTAATTATTTGATAGTGGAATAATGGATAATCGTACCAAAAGTCGGAACCCCTTTAAAACTGGGTGTTTATACCTAATGGGTGGGTTTTTAAGCGTTTCAAAATGGGAAGAAATTCTATTAACGGGAATGGCTATAGGTCAAAAAGCTGACTAAAAATAGGTGTTTATACCTAAAATAGATTAAAAAAGTGAGTTTATAGGCTCATTATTGATTTAAACTTAGATGATTGTCTTCTAGAAACCTCAATATGCTCATCAGATCTTAGTGTAATTCTTAAAGTTCCACTAAACCAGTTCTCAATATTGCTAATATGTTTGAGGTTAACAATGTTTTTTCTGTTGGCCCTAAAGAAATAGCTACTGTCTAATTTTTCTTCCAATAAATTCAGTGATTTAAGAATAAGGGGCTTTTCCTCATTAAAGAAAACACGGATATAGTTGCCTTCAGATTCAAAATAACGGATGTCTTTTAATGTTACAAACCAACATTTCTCTCCGTCTTTTAGAAAAATCTGCTGCTCTAAGTCTAATGTTTCTCTGGGGCTGTTGTCGTGTGAGCGCTGTTCAAAATCTTCAATAAGTGGACTCAATACCTTCTTTAATTTTTCAGGGTCAACAGGTTTAGTTATATATCCAATAGCGTTTACATCGAAAGCTTTTAAAGCATAGTCATTGTATGCAGTTACAAAAATGACTTTAGGAACTCGATCTAAACTAGAAAGTAAATCGAAACCATTCTTTTCAGGCATTTCAATATCTAAGAAAATTAAATCAGGGTGGTTTTTTTGAATACTTTTAATAGCATCTTCAGCATTGCTACATTCATCAATCACCTCTATTTCAGGATAATTGTTCAATAAAGACTTCATCTCTTTACGTGCCAAGCGTTCGTCATCTATTATTATTACTTTCATTTTGAATTAGAGTTTAAGGGAATTTCAATTGTTGCCACAACCAAATCGTCAATATTTGATATGTTGAGACGATGCTGAGGGTATATTAAGTTAAGTCGTTTTTTGATGTTGGCTAAACCAATTCCTGTTTCACTTTTTTTCTGACTGTCATAAAAACCATCATTTGATACCTGGATGTTAAGCAATTGATTAGCGCTATTTATAGCTATGATTACACGTCCTCCTTTCGATAATTTACTGATTCCATGTTTTATTGCATTTTCAACAAAAGTTTGGATAAGGAGAGGAGGAATCATGATGTGTAAAGTTTCTTTACTTACATGTTTTTGGATAATTAACCGCTCTTCAAATCTTATCTTTTCTAATTGTAGATAGTCACTTACAATTTTAAGTTCATCTTCGATTGTAATGAACTGTTCTTGCCCTAATACCAATGTGTTTCTAAGAACATTACTCAATTGCGTAATGGATTTTTTGGCGATAATTGGGTCTTCGTCTATTAAAGCTCTAATACTGTTTAAAGCATTAAACATAAAATGAGGGTTTAATTGGTTTTTCAAAACATTTAACTCCATGTCCTTTTGGACACTAAGTAGTTTGAGGTTGTTTAATTCTTGTTTTCTACTATTTTGAATAAAAAAATAAGTAGAGTATGCAATGGACCACATAAAGAAGATAACAAAGTTGCTCAAAACTTGGCTTAGAATTTCAGGAATTGAGAAATCAATGTCAAAAGAAAAAATTAGGAGCCCAGTAATTAAATAGAGGTAGAAGAATATAGCTAATACTCCAGACCATCCTAAAAAGTGAAGCACCATTTTAGAAAATGATTTCCTCAATAAGTTTTTTCTCAAAATTAATAACCTGAATAAAGTAGTGATCAGAATACTTCCAGCGAAAATTAGAATAGAACTAATAGCAGTCTTATAACTCAAGGCTTGTGTAGCAATTAATTCTCCAATTACCCCTAAAAAAAGAAGAAGGCCCCATCCTATAAATTGAGATATCCAAAAAATAGGCTTGGGAGATAATACTGTTACTTCTTTGTTCATTCTTCCAAATATAATAGTTTTTACTTTTATTTTTATATCTTGGTATTATGAAAAAAGGTGTTATCGGAGTCATTTTTATGACGTTGTATTGGATAGGAAGTGCTCAAACTGTAGGAATTAATACTACTGGAGCAGTACCTGCAACATCAGCAATGTTAGATGTTGCAGCTACAAACAAAGGTGTACTTATTCCTAGGGTGGATATAGCTGACTTGAGTACAGCTGCGCCAGTTGCATCACCCGTAACAAGTTTGTTGGTCTATAATACAAATGGGACAACAGGAGAAGGTTATTATTATTGGGATGGAACGGCATGGATTCAGTTAATTGATGCTTCTACCACATTAGATGATCATGATTGGTATGAAGTAGGAGGGACTACCCAGCCAGACAATATCAATGATGATATTTATACGCAAGGAAATGTTGGGATAGGAACTGTTACCCCTAGTGTAAATTTGGCAGTATGGGATAATACAAGTCCTGCTATTCATTTGAGACGTGATGCTACTAATGAATGGTATTTTACAGCCACTCCAACAGGCAATGATCGTCTAGGAATTAGAGCTGGAGGGAATGCTGATGCAAATGAGCGCCTAACAATATTAACAACAGGTAATGTAGGAATAGGAACAATCACTCCTAATGCTAAACTAAATGTGTTTACTCAAATAGCGGGTACAGGTTTTACACCAAGTGCTCAAGCGGATGAGGTATCAATTGAAAATAATTCTAATGCAGGTTTGTCAATAGGTACAGAGAATAATGGGAATTTTTATGTAGGAAATTCAACTACAAATAACTTAGGTCAATTAACCTATAATACGTTAGATAATAGCTGGCGTATTGCAACAAATACAACTGAAAAAGTAAGGGTTTTATCTAATGGTAAAGTTGGAGTAGGGCTAACGTCACCAAGAGGTAGATTAGAGGTGAATCACGATGTGTCTAGTGAATACTCCGCAGTTTTATTCAATACTCAGGATGTAGCTGGAAATGGACTGCTAATAGAGTCAAATGGTGGGTCAGATGATGATACATTGATTTATGCAATAGGAGATTTAAATGGAACACCAACCGACAAATTTATCTTATTGGGAGATGGTAGAGTAGGTGTAAACCAAAGTAATCCGAATACAGAAACAAAGTTAGATGTAAACGGTTATCATATCGGACAAGTTTTTTCGTTTTCTGCTTATTCAACAAATACTGTAAACGATTATTCTAATGGTAGTCTAGCTTTTACCGAAATTGAAGATAATCATAGCAATTATAATGGTACTGAATATACAGCTCCAATCGATGGCTTATATTTCTTTTCTACTAACGTGAATTTCTTTGGAGGAGATGGTAATGATGATTCTCAATTTATACGGTTTTTACAAAACAATACAACTGCAGTTAATCCAATGTTGATAAATCCAGAATATTTCTCTATTGCTGGTGTTGAAATGGTAATATCAAACACCTGTTTAGTTCGTTTAAGTGCTGGAGATACAATTGAAGTCGAAATTACAGGCGTTGATGGAGGTTCTCCTGTATCCGATTATTCTAGGAGAAGCTTTATGGGGTATTTTGTAAGTAAATAATAAAAGAGTGAAATATATATTTTTTATAATATCGATAGGGTTACTAGGAAGAATATTTGCCCAAACTGTTGGAATAAACACTACAGGTGCTGTTCCTGCAACATCAGCAATGTTAGATGTTTCGGCTACCAATAAAGGTTTGCTGATTCCAAGAGTGGATATAGCCGATTTGAGCACAGCTGCGCCAGTTGCATCACCCGTAACAAGTTTATTGGTGTATAATACAAATGGAACAACGGGAGAGGGTTATTATTATTGGGATGGAACAGCTTGGATACAATTAATTGATGCTTCTACTACATTAGATGATCATGATTGGTATGAAGAGTCGACGACAACTGTTCCTGATGCAATAACTGACGATATTTATACAGAAGGTAAGGTTAGGGTTTCAACACCAAATTATCCGCCTCTAATGGTGGAAAGAACTTCAACAATAACCAATGGAATCGCTGGGATTATTAGAGCTAAAAAGTCAACAACTGTCGATATGGTAGATGGGTTCGGTGTGCGATTAGATTTTGCAATAGAAGATAATGCAGGTGTAGATAACGAGATTGCTCATATTGGAGCAGTAAGAGATGGTGCAGATAACTCAGGGCGTATGCAGTTTTGGACAGAAAATGCAGGAGTAGATGGAGTGAAAATGGCTATAGATCCTGATGGAGATATTGGTTTTGGAACAACTGCACCTGTAGGAGCGTTTCACTTCTACAGAAATGGAATAGGAAACCATGTTTTGATTGAGAACACAGGTTCAGCTGGTGGGAATTCTTATTTGATTTTAAAGGATGATGATTCAAGTCCTGGCGCAAAATCATTTGGGATGAAGTCTGGTTCTGATCGAATGGATGTCACTTTAGCCAATGATGCAGGGACATCAACAGTTTCTGTTTTAGAGACTTTTCTAGCTAATGGGAATATTGGTATAGGAGTTACAAACCCTTTGGAAAAGTTAGATGTTAATGGAGATATATATTTGAGAGGTGATGATATGTATTTTTCACATGATGCAGCTACAAATGCTAATAATGATTATGTTCGCTTCGATGATGTTAATTCTTTAAATTTTGGAGGAGCATCAATCTTTAGTTTTCACGCAGATCGACCGAGAGGAGAGGATTGGACTACTCCAACAGGATCTATTAGCTTTGATGGAGCCTATGCGACGGGTAGAATAGGAATGAATACTACTAACCCACAAGCTTCTTTAGATATTGAAAATGGTTATGCCATTTCTGACCGTTTTTGGTATAGAGACTATGTCATAAGTAATACAAATACAGCTGTCGTTTTAGATAGAGATGGGAACCCCTTACCAACAAATTTTGTAGGTTTATTATTCTGTTCTGTTACGAGTACAAATGCTTTTGGTACCTCTTATTGGATGGTCAAAAGGTGGCCAAATGGAACCGTAAGCATTGAAAGAATAGCTTCTTTTGGCTCTACAACAAGCAATACTCCTGAAATATATGATGATGCAGGAACAATTCGAATCAGGCTGTACAGTCATCCTAACAACTACACTGTTAGGGTTCGAACAGAACAAATGTGGTAAACAATTATTTGTTGATAATTGTTGATTTCTAAGGAAAAGATTTAGTGTAGTTCAAAACAAGATTTCTTATTTTTGTTTTTATGCATTATTTAGATGAATTAAACGAACCCCAAAGAGCTGCTGCAGAGAATATCAATGGACCTATGATGGTTATTGCTGGAGCTGGTTCTGGAAAGACAAGGGTGTTAACTTATAGAATTGCAAACATGATAGATAAGGGAGTTGACCCTTTTAACATTTTATCATTAACATTTACCAATAAAGCAGCAAAAGAGATGAAGGAACGTATCTCTAAGATGTTGGGAGATGGGCAAGCTCGTAATGTTTGGTCAGGAACATTTCACTCTATTTTTGCAAGAATATTACGTTCAGAGAGCGAGCGAATCGGCTACCCCAGTAATTTTACAATTTACGATACCCAAGACTCACGTAGTTTGATTAAGGCAATTGTAAAGGAGATGGGCTTAGATGATAAATTGTACAAGCCATCCATTGTGGGGTCTAGGATATCATCAGCGAAGAACAATCTAATTTCACCACAAGCTTATTTGCAGAATACAGATATTCAAGCAGATGATAGAGAAACAGGAAGAAAGAAATTGGGAGAGATCTACATGGAATATGCTAAGCGCTGTTTCAAGTCAGGAGCAATGGACTTTGATGATTTATTATTCAAGACTAATGTGTTGTTGAAGAATTTTCCTGATGTTTTAGAAAAATATCAAAATAAATTTAAATATATTCTTGTAGATGAGTATCAGGATACGAACTATTCTCAATATTTAATTGTCAAGCGATTAGCAGCCAAAAATCAAAACCTGTGTGTAGTAGGAGATGATGCTCAGAGTATCTATGCTTTTCGTGGTGCTGACATCCAAAATATACTAAACTTTAAGAAAGATTACCCACAATACAAACTGTTTAAGTTAGAGCAAAATTATCGTTCTTCAAAAGTTATTGTAAATGCAGCAAACAGCATTATTAAAAACAATAAAAAACAGATCCAAAAAAATGTTTGGACAGCTAATGAAGAAGGAGAGAAAATGAGAGTGATAAAAACCTACTCTGATAATGAAGAAGGTAAATTTGTTGCAAACGACATCTTTGAAACGAAGCAGAATGAGCAAGTTAACAACATTGATTTTGCAATTTTATATCGAACAAATGCACAATCAAGATCTTTTGAGGAAGCGTTAAGAAAGTTAAATATAAAGTATCGAATTTACGGTGGACTTTCGTTTTATCAACGTAAAGAAATCAAAGACTTAATAGCTTATTTCAGGTTAACAGCTAATCATAATGACGAAGAAGCGTTAAAAAGAGTAATTAATTACCCTAAGAGAGGAATAGGGCAAGGAAGTTTAGACAAAGCTACTGTTGCAGCCAGAGAAAATGATGTGTCGCTATGGGAGATGTTGTGTAATTTGCCCAAGTATAATGTAGGGATTAATAAAGGAACTTCGAATAAAATTGTTGATTTTACAACAATGATTAAAAGTTTTGCCACAAAGTTAACAACACTGTCAGCTTCTGATTTAGCATATGAAATAGGTCAATCCAGTGGTTTAACACGTGAATTATATGCTGATAAAACACCAGAAGGAGTTGCTCGTTATGAGAATATTCAAGAGTTACAAAACGGTATAAAAGAATTTACAGAAAAGAGCAAAGCTGATGGGACAGATGTCTTTCTACCTGATTTCTTATTAGATGTAGCGTTATTGACAGATGCAGATAATGATGATGAGGAGGATAATGATAAAGTTACTTTAATGACAATTCATGCCTCTAAAGGGTTGGAATTCCCTTATGTATATATAGTTGGACTTGAGGAAGCTTTGTTCCCATCTCAATTAGCATTAAACTCTAGGGCTGAATTAGAAGAGGAGCGTCGACTGTTTTATGTAGCGGTAACACGTGCAGAAAAAAGATGTACATTAAGTTATGCAATGAGCAGATACCGTTGGGGGAATTTAATTTCTTGTGAACCGAGTCGTTTTATAGAGGAAATTGATGAACGATTCCTAGATTTAGCTCAAGCAGGAAACCCTTCAGAAATGATGGGGAGCCCATCAGCAGGAGGTGGGACAAGTAACTTTGGTTCAAGAAATACTGGTGGTGTAGGTACTAAACAGTTTGGTAGTCGTTTTAGTAAGCGAACTGTAGCTCCTAAAACAGCTTCTACAGCAAAACCAGCAGCTCATAAACCATCCTTTGGAAATCGTAACTTGAAGAAAGTATCTTCGACAAGTTCAGCGCCAAGTAAACCTGTAGATACTTCTCAGTTAGCAGTTGGTGTAGTCGTGAGCCACGATCGTTTTGGAAAAGGAAAAATTTTAAAAATTGAAGGTGAAGCGCCTAACCTAAAAGCTACTGTTTTATTCCCCTCAAGTGGAGAAAAACAACTGCTTCTAAAATATGCGAAATTAACAGTGATTGGGTAGCAATATTGATTAACGGCATAAAAATTGAATGCTTAACTATTGAAAATTAGGCATAGAATGCTTATTATTACACTAATTTAAACAACGAGACATGAAAAAAACAACATTTATTTTAAGCATATTAGCTTTCTTATTTATTTCTATTTCAGGAATTTCTCAAACAGAAAAAGAACTTTATGCACAAGGATTGAAGTATAAAAAGCAAGTGAACAACAAGAAAATGTTAGTCACTTTTAAGAAACTAGTGGAGTTAAAACCAGAAAATGTAGATTACTTATCACACTTAAGTTTTTCCTTTAGTAAAGTAGGAGCAAACTTAGAGGAAGAAGCTACTCAATTAAAGTATTATGCTAAAGCTAAGTCATTAGCAGCAAAAGCAAAAGAGTTAGATGATAATCATTCGTTTGCACATTATACTTATGCATTAGCATTAGCAAGAGAAAATGAAAATGCAAGCTCTAAAACAAAAATTTCTAATGCTAAAGAAATTCAAAAAGAATGTGACAAAGCATTAGCTTTAAACCCTAACGAAGCTGGTGCATACCACATTATGGGAAGATGGCACAGAACTTTTGCTGGATTCGGAAAAACTAAAACTGCTTTGGTTAATACGTTTTTTGGAGGAAAACCTGAAGGAGGAACTTATGCAGATGCTGTTTCTAACTTGAAAAAAGCAATTAAATTAGAACCTTGGTATATGCTACATACTTATGAGTTGGCTGTTACTTACCATGAAATGGGTAAAGATGATTTAGCAAAAGAGTTTGTGAAAAAAGCAATGAAATTACCACAAACTTATGAAGACGCTAAAAAATGCTATAAAAAATGTGAAGCTTTATTGAAAGAGTTAGAATAAGAAGCGATATAAAATAAATAAATGAAAGCGTGTCATGTATGTGACACGCTTTTTTTATGCTTTGTATTAAACCTTTCTTTTTTCAATTAGTCATAACAGTATATGAAATTAACACAACAACATAAAAACCATCTATACGCCAGAACATCGTTTTTTACACATCCTAAATATCAAAGTAAAAAAGAAGATGTAAAAACAATCGTTGATACAATTATCAATAATCAAGTACGTCAATCCATTACAATAGATTTACCAGAGTATAACCCAGTTCCAATGAAGAAGCTTTCAAAAGCCAAACGAAAAGAATTAAAAAGAGAATGGAAAAAGAAGGTTGTTGAAATCAATCAAAAATGGATTCAACAGATGTTGGAGGAGGATAAGAGTTTTATAGAAAAAATGACATTGTTTTGGCATGGTCATTTTGCTTGTGATACAAGTAAAAACCCATATACAACTTTACAATTGAATAATATTTTAAGAAAGCATGCCCTAGGAAATTTTAAGGATTTGTTGTTGGAAGTTTCTCAATCTGCGGGAATGATCAACTACTTACATTTAAAGCAAAATAAAAAGAAAAAACCCAACGAAGATTTTGCCAGAGAATTGTGTGAGTTGTTTACTTTGGGAAGAGATGTAGATTACACCGAGTATGATGTAAAAGAAATAGCTAGGGCATTTACAGGTTGGACAATTTCCCCAATGGGTGAATTTATGTTTAATGAAAAACAACATGATACTGGAGTAAAAACTATTTTCGGACAAACTGGAAACTTTAAAGGAGAAGACGTTTTAAAGTTAATCACGGATAATCCAAATACTGCAAAATTTATAGCAACTAAACTTTATCGTTTTTTTGTTGTTGATCGATTGGATGAAGCTAATATTCAAGAAATTGCTCAGGTACTTTATAAATCAGATTATGACCTTACCAAGACAATGAGATACTTGTTCAATGCAGCTTGGTTTTATCAGGCAGAGGGAAAGCTAATCAAAAGTCCGATTGACTTATTAGTGGGGATGGGAAAGACGTTTGATTTAAAGTTTAGAAGAGCGAACCTGTTGATAAAGTATCAAAAATATTTGGGGCAAATTTTATTTAAACCACCTAATGTTGCGGGGTGGTCAGGAGGCAGAGATTGGATAGATGCTTCGCGATTAGCTTTTCGATTAAGGTTAGGGTCACTTATCTTAAATAAAGGCAGCTTTCAAATAGATATAGGTGCAGATTTGGATGAACGTTCTGAGAATAAAGTGAGCGCCAAATTTACACGTTTTTATGAAGAAATTAATTGGCTAAGTTTTGCAGAAAATATAAAAGAAGAAAGCATATACGATGTGCTAATAAGAACAGAAAACCCCATTTTAAGAGCGCAATTCAAGGACAATGAAAAATCAACAGTTGTAAAGCTAATCTCAACACCAGATTATCAATTAACCTAATACCAAAAGTTATGAGAAGAAGAGAATTTTTAAAAAAGACTGGGGTCATTACAGCAGGGTCATTATTGTTGCCTTCATTTTTGAGAGCTAGTTCACTTTCAGGTTCATTAACAAATGGAATGAAAAGGTTAGTGATAGTTCAACTCAGTGGAGGAAATGATGGAATCAATACTGTCGTTCCATATGGGTTAGATGAATACTATAAGAATCGAACTAGAATAGGTTTAAAAGAAGAAAACTTGTTAAAAATTAATCATCAATTTGGTTTTAATCCAGCATTAAAAGGTCTTTATAAATTGCATCAAGAAGGAATGATTTCTTTAATTAATTCGGTAGGATACCCCAATCCTAGCCGTTCACATTTTAGATCAATGGATATCTGGCATACAGCTTCTAATTCTGAAGAGTATAAAACATATGGATGGATAGGACAATATCTAGATAGTTACTGCCAAAATGCGTATCAAGCTATAGAATTGAATGGGAACTTATCGTTAGCGCTAAAAGGAAAAGCAAAAAGTGGAATAGCTTTTACAAATCCTGAAGCGTTTTATAGGGCTATCAATGCCCCATTTTATCAAGAGTTAAAAACAGTAAATACTAGCAATACAGAGTTAGATTTTATGTACAAAGTATTTAATGATACCAAAAACTCAGCAAAGTATATTTATGAGCAGCATCAATTAGTCTCCAATACAGTCGATTATGGGAAAGGAGCTTTTGGACAACAGTTAAAAGAAATAGCTACACTCATACAATCAGATATACAAACACCTGTTTTTTATACAGCGCTAAAAGGGTTTGATACGCACGTCAATCAATTAGGAAGTCATAATCGTTTATTAAAGCTTCTGGATGAAGGGTTAAGTGCTTTTGTAGCAGATTTGGAAAAAGATAATTTAATGAAGGATACTACTATCCTAGTTTTTTCAGAATTTGGAAGGCGATTAAAAGAAAATGCAAGTCGGGGGACAGATCATGGGGCTGCTAATATTTCCTTCATAATTGATAAGAATTTATCTCAACAAGCACATCAATTCAATACGATTGATTTGTCGGATTTATACAGAGGTGATCCAAAATATAAAGTAGACTTTAGAAGCATTTACCAAGAACTTTTAACACATCGCTTAAATGTTGATGCACAAAAAGTTTTAGGAAAATCATATCAAAGTTTAGGGTTGTTTTAAACCCTAAACTTATTCTGTTTCTTTTTCAGCCAACTCCAAATCAATTTGCTTTTTAATTAAATCAACATTTTTAACCAAAACAGTCACTTGTTGACCTAAATGAAACTTGTTGTCAGATTGGAAAGATTCTAATTGCTTAGATTTGTGATTGTAGAAAAAAGATCCATCTTCAATAGTTCGTATATGGGCAAGCCCTTCACATTTGGTTTCATTTAATTCTACAAAAATTCCCCATTCAGTCACACCTGTAATCTTACCTTCAAAGATTTCTCCTATTTTATCGCTCATAAACTTCACTTGCATATACTTGACTGATGCACGTTCAGCATTTGTAGCTTCTTTTTCAGTAGCAGAAATGTGTTGACAACGATCTTCAAGATCGTTCGTAATATACTTTTTGTTGGTGAGTTTAGCTTGTAAAATTCGGTGAACTAATAAATCTGCATACCTTCTAATAGGAGAGGTAAAGTGTGCGTAATAGCGAAACCCTAATCCATAATGCCCAATGTTTTCAGTAGAGTATTCTGCTTTGGACATCGAACGAATTACCATTGGTCCGATAATATGTAATTCATCTTTTTCCTTAGCTTCAAGCATCACTTTATTCAAAGCATAGGCAATAGGCTTATTTTTAACCTCTTTAATTTCATAACCAAATTCGTTTAAAAAGATTTTTAAGTCTGCTATCTTTTCACTGTTTGGCTCATCATGAATACGGTAGACTAAGGGAACTATAGTCTTGTTTTTTGCGGGCTCTCCAACAAACGCTGCAACACGTTTGTTAGCGAGAAGCATATACTCCTCAATCAATTTATTTGCATCTTTGGATACTTTTAAGACAATCCCTAAAGGGTTTCCTTCTTCATCCAATCGAAAACGTACTTCTTGGCTTTCAACATTTAAAGCTCCATTTTCTAAACGAGCCCCTCGCATAATCTTAGCAATACGATCCATTTCTATAATTACTGGGCCATAAGTTTCATCAGTAACAGTTCCTTCTATGATTTCTTGAGCTTGTTCGTAAGTAAAGCGTTTGTCAGAATAAATGATTGTTTTTCCAAACCATTCTTTGAGTACTTCTCCTTTCTCATTGAATTCAAATACAGCAGAAAATGTTAGTTTAGTTTCTTCTGGTCTCAGTGAGCATAGTTTGTTGGATAAGACTTCAGGTAACATAGGGATTACCCGATCTACTAAGTAAACAGAGTTTCCTCTAGCATAGGCTTCTTGATCTAACGCTGAGTTAGGAAGTACATAATGGCTCACATCAGCAATGTGAATACCAATTTCTATATTTCCATTTTCTAATTTTTGATACGATAATGCATCGTCAAAATCTTTTGCATCTACGGGGTCAATAGTGAAAGTAAGAATATCTCTAAAATCTCTTCGGTCTTTTACTACTTCATCATAGTTAGCTTCTTCAATATTATTGGCTTCTTTTTCAACTTGCTTTGGGAATTCATATGGAAACCCAAATTCAGATAAGATAGAGTTCATCTCCACATCAATATTTCCAGGCATCCCTAAACGATCAAGAACAGCTCCAAAAGGGCTCTTGTTATTGCTTGGCCATGTAAGTAATTTTACTTTTACTTTCTCTCCATCTTTAGCGCCATGTAGATGCCCTCTATCAATAAAGAAGTCAACAGGCATATTTTTGTCATCTGGTCTAACAAAGACAGCTCTAGAAGATTTGTCTACTGTTCCTATAAATTCGGTCCTATTACGCTGAACAACTTCTATAACTTTACCTTCTAGTTTTCCTTTTCGTTCAGAAACAGAAACTCGTACTGTATCTTTTTGTAGAGCTTTACCTGTATTAGAAGAGTGAATGTATACGTCATCTTCTCTACCTTCCACAATCAAATAAGCAGATCCTCTTGAATTAAAGTCAATTTTTCCAATTAACTCTTCTTGCTCTTGTCCAGCATAGTTCGCTTTATATTTACCACTGCCTACATGCCTAATCCAGTCATTACCTTCAAGTTCTATAAGGATGGTATTCATTAGTTTTCGTTCACTACCATTAGCAAGTCCTAATGCTTTAGACATATCCTTATAGTTGAAAGCTGTATCGGGGTTGTGGTCAAAAACTTTTAATGTTTTCTGAATTAATTTTTTCTTTAAAGTAGCTGGGGTTTTTCTTTTATTTCTTTTTTTACTCATATTTTAAGTTTAACACCACCAAATTGATTTGTAAAATTTATATTAGGTGATGGAACATCGTTTTTGAATTGTTTGACGACGTTGGTTTGAATTTCTCCTTTGAAATTATGTTCACTAAGATATTGAAAAACTATTTTCAATCGAATATTTAAGGAGGTTAGATTATTAGTTCTTGTGAAAAAGATACTAATTTTTAAATTAATAGTAGTTGAATAACTTTAATTCGTAGCAAAAGTAATGATATTCTGATAAGAATACATTAAAAAACTGTTATTTTATTATTTGTTTTATCTTAAATAGTTAGCAACTTGAGCAATTTAAATCACTCTTTAATTACCCTAATTGTTTGTTTAACTCCTTTAAGGTGAATGAGATAAGTGCCTTTTTTGTAGCTTGAGAAATCGAGAATATTAGTGTTTTGATAATGTTGAAGAACCTGACCATTGATATTAAGTACACAGATGGTTTCACTTGGTTGAATCCCCTCAATTTTTAATAAACCATTAGTAGGGTTTGGATAAGCAATAGTATTTATTTGTTTTAGATCTTCTTTTAATCCAACAAGTTCGGGAATCTTAAATTGAAATAAGATAACAGCATTAGGCTCCAAAGTAAAATTTAAAACTCCATTATGTAATAATGTTGCAGCGCTATTTAGAGATTGATTAGTGGTGATTTGTTGTATAGCATTATTTTGACTAATTCCAGCGTTAATTAATGAATCATAGGTGAATTGATTGTTGTTGTGATTGTCGTCAATCAAAAAATAATGCCCAGAATAATTACTGTTATAGCCATCAACAGTTAGTTGGATTGTTCTAGCTATTGTTTGCAGACTATCATAATGTTTGTAAATAGGAATAGAGTTATTAATGGCTGTATTCATAGGGCTTGAGTTGGGAATTGTAATTAGCCCCCTGTATATAGAGTCTAGGTGTGATAAATCATTTGAAGAGACATTAATCAATCCTTGCGCATCTAATTCGTTAGCATTAAAATTACCTTCATATAAGGTATGGTTAAACGCTTCTGCAAAAGCAGGAGGAATATAGTTGCCAATCAAAATATTTAATGTGTCATTTGAGACTGTCTGTATCACATCTAAAGGAACATTAGTCATGTGTTTGATTGCTAAACCTTTTAATTTATTAGCCAATAATAAACTGTTGTATGCTGGTTTATGTATAGCGCCATAACTAACTAAACCATAATCGTTGTGGAATTCATTGGAAGATTGACTAAAATCTTGCCATGCTGCAACAAGATTGTTATCAATAGAAGTATTGGCAATAGCAATTAAGTTTTTAATAAAATAAGATTTTTGGATAGGCGTGTCGCGACTAACAGAAGGAGCGTTCCATTCACTGACGATAAGTTCTGGTGTGTTTTGAGAATGACTGGTGTATTTGTAGTCAATATAATCAACAGCATTCTCGTAGGTCTGATAAGTGTGGTTAAAGTTATGCCAAGAAATAAAATCAAGTGGCTTGCTCCATGATATAGAGGAATCGATTAAAGCTCCAATCAAAGAAGCATCAGCAATAGAATGGCTTAAATAGCCATATGGTGACTGAGTATAAATATGATTACCCCAATAATTTGTTGCTGGACCTCCAACTGGGATATTGTTGTTTACAGCTTTTATGGCTGAATAAGTGTTGCTAAATAGTTCAAAAAACTCAGCTTCTGTTCCAGTCCAAGAGCCTAAATCTGGTTCGTTCCAAATCTCAAAATAAGCATTGGTAATACCATAGTCATTTACTAGTTTAGAGGTAATGGCTGTAATTGCGCTATTCCATTGAGTGTAACTAGAAGGAGGTTTCGTATTTAATACATACCATCCTGGAGTTGTAGCAGGAGAACCGTCATTTGAGCTACTCATCCAAACTGGCATTTTTTCGAAAATAAAAATAAGTTTATCGGTTTTAGCCGATAAGGCTTGAATAATAGTGCTAACGTTATCCAAATATGCTAAACTTTGATTGATGTCACTAGAGTTGTTAATGGCACTTTCAATAATGTGTGTTCGGATAGCGTTTTGATGAATCCCATTATTTAAAAAGTTAGTTTGGGCTTCCTGTGTTTTCGGAACATAGAATACTCCTGGGGTATAGTTGTTGCTAACGATTCCATTTGTAGAATCAGGATAGCTTATGACAGTCGTTTGTGCATAACTAATATGGTAAAAACCAAGTAATAATAAAAAGATGTGATTCAACTTCATAAGACACAAAATTTAATAGACCAATATTAACAAAATTCAGTCCATAATCAGCTAATTATAGACTAAATTTTAACTTGGTTTATTTATCGTGTCTTAAAAGGTGCGTTCTAGATAATTACCTAGGAACCTCTACAGATTTAATAATCTCTTGGATAATATTCGCTTCTGTCATTCCCTCCATTTCTGCCTCTGGAGTTAAAATAA
Source organism: Bacteroidia bacterium (assembly GCA_030426105.1). Classification (GTDB taxonomy): domain Bacteria; phylum Bacteroidota; class Bacteroidia; order Flavobacteriales_D; family Parvicellaceae; genus S010-51. The sequence continues at coordinate 28,163 of JAUHZI010000020.1, forward strand.
TTCTATGGTTAATTACATGGTAAGCTACATATTGTACATCGTCAGGAATTACAAAGTCTCTCCCACGCATAGCAGCCATTGTTTTAGCAGCTTTTAGCATAGACAGTGAAGCCCTAGGAGAAGCTCCTAAGTAAAGTTTTCCGTGATTACGAGTATTGTGAGTGATTTCAGCAATATATTTTATGATAGAATCTTCAACTCTAACTTGAGAGATGGTTTCCTGTATCTTTTTTAGGTCTGCTTTAGAAAAGACACTAGCAATTTTTGAAAAATCTACAGAAATTCCACTTTTATAACGCGTTAAAATATCTTTTTCTTCATCTAAAGATGGATAGTTCAGGTTGATTTTGAATAAGAAACGATCCAGTTGAGCTTCTGGTAAACGGTAAGTTCCCTCTTGTTCAACAGGATTTTGTGTTGCTATAACTAAGAAAGGGAAATCCAATTTATGTGTCACACCATCATAAGTGATTTGGCGTTCTTCCATAACCTCAAATAAAGCTGCTTGTGTTTTAGCAGGAGCTCTATTAATTTCGTCAATTAACGCAATGTTGGTGAAAATAGGCCCTTTTTTAAACGAAAACTCACTGGTTTTCATGTTAAAGATTGATGTTCCAATAATATCTGAAGGCATCATGTCTGGGGTGAACTGAATTCTTGAAAAATCCACAGAAAGTGTTTGAGCGAGAACTTTTGCTGTAAGTGTTTTTGCAATCCCTGGAACTCCTTCTAACAGAATATGACCACCACTAAATAAACCAATTAGAAGCAAATCAACCATTTCGTGTTGTCCAACTAAATAGTTGGATATTTCATTTCTAGCTTTAGATATTTTTTCATTAATTAATGATAAATCAATTCTTGAGCCACTGAAAGAAGTTGAATAGTGTTGGTTGTCAACTGTTATTGGCTGTTCAGAAGAAGATTCGTTTGGTGTTGACTGATCGTTTACTTCTTGCGGCTGTTGAGCGTTATTTTCAGGTTGATTTGGGTTGTTTTCTTCCATTTTTATCCAGTATAGTTGGTCTTAAAATTACTTTCGTCGGATAAATATACACAATTACTTATCAACATAAGAACATCAAAAAAATAAAAAATTAATTTTAAAATAAAACGCTTACATTTGTTAATTTGGAGGAATATTTTTTATACTAGGATATTTTTTTAGTATAAAGTATGTTTGATCAATAGCATGAAAAAACTTAGTGCAATTATATTATTTATTGTGAGCCTAACTTTTTGTGGTTTAGCTCAAGACTCTGCAAGAGTTGAGATGCCTAATGTTTTTACACCAAATAATGATGGTGTTAATGATGTTTTTAGACCAACTTATGTTGGAGTTAAAAATGTTAGTGGTTACATTTACAACAGGTGGGGTGAAGTCATCTATCAATGGTGGGGTATTAAAGGTTATTGGGATGGATATACTTTTCCTGCTGGAGTGGCTGTACCAGAGGGAACTTATTATTATGTTGTAAAAGCCTATTCATATACAGAAGAAGAAATTATCAAAACAGGTGTTGTAAGCTTAAAAAGATAATCATTTCACCGCATTTTTCGAGGTCTCAAAAAAAACCATTACATTTGTCCGCTCTTTTTTTGGAAAAGGGAGTTTTTTAGATATTAAAACAAATAGAGATGAACGAGTCGATAAAAGAACTTTTAGGGAAATTGTCATTGCGTTTTCAATCGCATCCATGGCATGGAATAAATATAGGAGAGAACGCTCCAAATGAGATAATGTCATTTATAGAAATGACGCCAAGTGATACTGTTAAATATGAAGTAGATAAGGAATCAGGATACATTATGGTTGATAGACCACAGAAGTTTTCGAATATTATGCCTGCTTTATATGGTTTTGTTCCACAAACATATTGTGCTGAAGAAGTTGCAGAGTTTTGCATGGAAAAAACAGGTAGAGACGGTATTGTTGGAGATGCAGATCCTTTAGATATTTGTGTGCTTTCTGAAAGAGACATTACACATGGTAATATTTTAGTTCCTGCAATTCCAATAGGAGGATTTAGAATGATTGATGGAGGAGAGGCTGATGATAAAATCGTAGCGATTCTTAAAGGTGATAAAGTTTATGGTGAGTGGGATGATATTTCTAAGTGTCCTGAAGCTTTAGTTCAACGTTTAAAACATTACTTTTTAACGTATAAAAATGTACCAGGTGATGGGAAAAAAGTTGAAGTTGAAATTACACATACCTATGGAAAAGAAGAGGCTATTGAAGTCATCAAAAGAAGTTATAACGATTACAAAAAGCATTATGGAATCGTAGAGGAACAGATTGCTCAATAAGCTCTATACAAGTTTATAAATGAAAAAAGAGCCATTCTATCTGAATGGCTCTTTTTTTATGGTTTTAAGTGCTATAGTGGGGTCAGTTTTTACAATCTTTAGCGATCTTTAATACCTCAATAATTGAAGCCTTTTTTACATCTTCATAGTTGTGGTATTTTTCAGCAACAACATCAACTGCGCAATCACAATATTGTTGGGCCTTATCTTCTCCAATTAATCGACTTGATTTTTCCTCACAATTAGTGACAAATTCTTTAATCTGTTTTTTTGTCCAATATTTGGCAGCAGCTTTGGCTAATGAGGCACATGATCCAAGTGAAAGTCCTATCAAAAGTAGGATAATTAGTTTTTTCATAATAATTGTTTAAAATGATTCAAACAAAAGTATCATTTTAAATTAAATTATGCTTAATTCCTTTTTGTACTGCTTCCATTTTGTTGTGAACCTGAAGCTTTTTATAACAATTTTCAATGTGTTTTCTAACAGTAGCAGGACTAATAATAAGATTATCAGCAATTTGATGATAATTTAGCCCTTTTGAGAGTTGTTCTAGAATCTCCGTTTCTCTTTTGGTGAGAGCGAAATCTTGCATTTCACTCTTCTTTGGTAATGTTTGAGGTGAACGCAATAAATGTAGGGTCCTTAGGGCTATGGAGGGGGTCATCGCAGCTCCTCCTTCTAACACATCAATAATGCCTTTGTGGAGTAGCTCAGGAGTTGTCTCTTTGAGTAAATATCCATCAGCGCCTGCCTGAATTGCTTTAAAAATATAATCATCACTATCAAAAATAGTAAGCATGATGACTTTAATTTGTGGGTATTTGGTCTTGATAATTTGAGTAGCTTCGATACCATCCATTACTGGCATCTGTATGTCCATTAATACCAAATCTATATTATGGTTCTCTTGGAGAAGGGTTAAAAGGTTCTGTCCATGTTCTCCTCTAAATTTTAGCGTAAAATCAGGGAATAGGGAAATCTTATCTTTAATGGATTCGAATAAAAAATTATTATCTTCAGCTACAGCTATCTTTATTTTCATACTCAAACAGATTATCCTTCAAAACTAACTATTTTTTCAAGAATGTAATATACGGCATTTAGCTAGTTTGACGATAAAATAAAGGAAAAGAAAAAACCGAGCCCTAAAGCTCGGTTTTTACAAAAATAAAACACTACTATATTGAAAAAATAGCTTAACTCAACTTTGAGTTTAAGCTTGTCCAAGGACCACCGTTATATGCATCGATACCATTTTGTTTAAGTATCGCTGTTGCTTGACCACTTCTAGCTCCACTTCTACAAACTGCTATCACAGCTTTGTTCTTTTTCTTGATGTCATTTACCTTTTTAGAAATTTGATCTAAAGGAATATTTTGAGAACCTTTATAATGTCCTTGTTTATACTCACCAGCTGTTCTAACATCGATGATAAGCGCTCCGTTTGTATAAATTTCTTTATAGTCAACTTTAGATTTTAATCCTAATAATTCTAATAACCCCATTTCTATTTTGTTTAAATTGATAGTACAAATGTAGAATGAGGTTCCTATCTATACAGTAACAATAGTTACAGTCAAATCTTCAAATAGGCTTTTAACTTTTCTTAACAAGCCCCTAAACACTAAATTTTGTTTTTTCAAGTTTTATTCATAGATTTATTACAACGAAACAACAAAAAAACAAGGTGAAATTATGTTAGGATTAAGTAAAAAGGTGCTTAAAGGCGTAAGTTTTGATAAGTATTTGTTT
>JAUHZI010000167.1 GCA_030426105.1 Bacteroidia bacterium
GAAATGGAGAATCTATTACTGTATCAAAATGCTTGCCGGTAGGGTGTTATGATTTTACAATTAATGATACATATGGTGATGGCATTTGCTGTAGTTATGGAAGCGGTTCGTATGAAATAACAAATAATAATGGAGATGTATTAGCTTCAGGAGGAAGCTTTGGGTCTTCGGAGACTAAACAGGTTTGTTTAAATACTAACACTTCTGCAAAAACACAATTAAGAAGCCAAGAAAAAGAAGAAACGAATACTTCAGGAATGAGTATTTATCCAAATCCAGCTGTTGATAGGATTTATATTAAAGGAGGAAAAAATACAGTTTTGTGGATTGCGAAAATAATAGACGTATCAGGAAGAAAAGTAATAGAAGCACCTGTAATTAATAATTCGATAGATGTTTCTACAGTTTCAAGTAACTCAATTTACATTGTTGAAATATATGATGAACTAGGACAAAAGAAACTTTCTGAAAAGATTATGAAGAGGTAAATAAAAAGTCCAAAAGAAAAAGAACTTGTTAAGTAGTTGTTTTTTATTATATTAGTGCCTGTTTAAATTAAAAAAAATTATTATGAAAACGAATTTTAAAAATTTCGCATTTATTTTCTTATTCTCTATTTTTCTTTTTTCATGTCAATCAGATAATGATAATATTGTGGAAGAGATCAAAGAAGAATATGAATTTTTAGATTATGATGGAGATTTACTTAGCTCTGCGATACTTGATGATAAAGGAGATGAGCCAATTGAAATAGGTCAGGTTAGGACTTATACAGTTGAAGAAGACTTTCCAGAGTATAGATGGTCAATAGAAAGTGGTGAACATATTGAGGTTATAGGTGAAACTAATGAAAAATCTTTTACGGTAAAGTTTAATGAGGGATTTACTGAAGCAAAAATAAATGTACTTTTTGGACATTTTAATGTTACCTTCGGAGTTGAAAAATAGTCTATAAGTTCTTATACTAATTTTCAGATGGAGAAATCAGAATCAAATTATAAGTAACTTCTTTAGAAGGTTCTACTGATTCCCTAAATAATTTATAAAAAAAGCGAACCAATTTGGTTCGCTTTTCTTTTATAGTAGACTTTGAATTATTTTTTGAATGGAGGTTGTGTTAATTCCACAAACCTCTTTTAATTGCTGAATAGTTCCATGATGGATAAACTCATCAGGAATTCCTAATAGTTTAATTTTTCCTTGATAGTTTACTTCGGAAGCATACTCTAATACTTCACTCCCAAACCCACCTTTGATAGTGCCATCCTCAATAGTGATAATAGTGTCAAATTTTTTAAAAATAGCATCTAAAAGTTGTTTGTCTAAAGGTTTTACAAAACGTAGGTCGTAATGCGCAACTGATTCGTTGTTTTTAAGCTGGTTTATTGATTCTGAGACATTATCAGCTATTGTTCCAATAGATAATACTGCAATTTGAGTTCCTTCTTTTAAACAGGTTCCTTTTCCAACTTCTATGGTTTCGAATGGAAGTTGCCATTGCTCTAACTTGCCTTTCCCTCTGGGATATCTAATAGCTATCGGATGTTCAAGACCCTGTTGAGCGGTAAACATAATGTTACGTAACTCAATTTCATTACGAGGAGCAAATACAATTAGGTTTGGAATACAACGTAAATAAGCCAAATCAAAAACTCCATGGTGAGTTGCTCCATCTTCACCTACTAACCCAGCCCTGTCTAAGCAAAAAATTACAGGTAAATTTTGTAAGGCTACATCGTGAATTACTTGGTCGTAAGCACGTTGTAAAAAGGTAGAATAGATATTACAAAACGGAATCAATCCTTGGGTAGCCATACCTGCAGCTAAGGTTACTGCATGTTGTTCGGCAATACCTACATCAAATGTTCTATCAGGAAACTCTTGCATCATAAACTTTAATGAGCTTCCGGTTAACATAGCAGGCGTAATTCCTACAATTTTTTCGTTTTGCTGCGCTAGTTCAACAATAGTTCCCCCAAAAACATCTTGAAATTTAGTGTATTTACTAGCTTCTTTAGGTAGGACGTCTCCAGAAATTTTGTCAAATTTACCAGGAGCGTGATACCTTACTTGGTCTTGTTCTGCTTGTCGTAAACCTTTACCTTTGGTGGTTATTACATGTAAAAACTTGGGACCTTGAATACCTTTTAAGCGTTCTAGTTCACGTAACAACTCTTCAAAATTATGTCCGTCAATAGGTCCAGAATAATCAAAGTTTAAGGCCTCAAAAATATTGTGTTGTTCTATCTCTAATCGAGGAGCTTTAATTTTTGTTAAATAATCTTTCAAAGCGCCTACCGATGGGTCAATACCAATGGCATTATCGTTTAAAATAACTAAGAGATTTGCATTCGTGTCTCCTGCATGATTCAAAGCTTCAAAAGCCATTCCACTGGCGATAGAAGCATCGCCAATAACAGCAATATGATGTTTTTCAATATCTTGTAATTTCGAGGCAATTGCCATTCCTAAAGCTGCTGAAATAGCGGTAGAAGAGTGACCAACACCAAAAGTGTCGTACTCACTTTCTGAGCGTTTTGGAAATCCTGAAATACCATCAAACTGGCGGTTGGTATGAAAAAAGTCTTTTCTTCCTGTTAAAATTTTATGCCCATAGGCTTGATGTCCTACATCCCAAACTAATAAATCGTTTGGAGTATCAAACAAATAGTGAAGTGCAATGGTCAATTCTACGACACCTAAGCTTGCGCCTAAATGTCCTTCTTTTGTAGCAACCACATCAATAATAAACTCACGCAATTCTTGAGCGAGCTGTGGCAATTCTTCTGATGTTAATTTACGTAAATCAGCAGGAATTTGAATGTTTTTCAAAAGGTCGTTCGACATATAGCAAAAGTACAAAAAGGTAGAGATTCCTAACTTTTTAGACTAAAAACTTTGTAGTTTTGTTGTATGAGCAAATTGTACTTGGTGCCTACACCGATTGGGAATTTAGAAGACATTACGCTGAGAGCGCTTAAAGTCTTACAAGAAGTAGATTATATTTTAGCGGAAGATACACGTACGAGCGGAAAACTACTGAAGCATTTTGATATTTCTACACCGATGCAGTCGCATCATATGCATAACGAGCATAAAACGGTAGAAATAATTGTGAAACGTTTGCAAAGTGGTGAAACGTTTGCGTTAATTTCAGATGCAGGAACCCCTGCAATTTCAGATCCTGGTTTTTTATTAACTAGAGCGTGTGTACAGAATGGGATAGATGTAGAATGTTTACCAGGAGCTACTGCTTTTGTTCCAGCTTTGGTAAATTCTGGCTTACCGAATGACAAATTTGTTTTTGAAGGTTTTTTACCTGTAAAAAAAGGACGTCAAACACGGTTAAAATTCTTGGCAGAAGAGACACGAACTATGATTTTTTATGAGAGTCCACACAAGTTATTGAAAACACTCGCAAATTTTGCAGAGTATTTTGGAGAGGATAGACAAATATCTGTTTCTAGAGAACTGACAAAATTGTTTGAAGAAACCAAACGAGGAAGTGTAAAAGAAGTACTAGCATATTATACTGAAAAACCAGCTAAAGGAGAAATCGTGGTTGTAGTTGATGGGAAAAAGTAAAGAAATTAAAGTTTTATAAAAACCCTAACTTTTCTTCTTCTTGAGTTTCTTATTTTTGTAACTCTTTAAAAAGATTACATGTCTACATTTCATAAACTACGTATAGAAAAAATAATAAAAGAAACAGCAGATGCTGTGTCTATTTTATTTGATATCCCTGCAGAACTAAAAGATAACTACACTTTTTTTGCAGGTCAATATATTACAATAAAAGCTATCTTAGACGATAAGGAAATAAGAAGAGCTTACTCTATTTGTGCTTCTCCTAACAGTAAGCAAATTAAAGTTGCTGTAAAAGCAGTTGACCACGGAAAATTTTCAACCTATGCAACAACTAAGCTAAAAGAAGACACTTTTTTAGAGATTTCTGAACCAGAGGGGAAGTTTATTTTAGAACCTCAAGCACAAAAAAACTATCTTGCTTTTGCTGCAGGAAGTGGAATTACCCCAGTTTTATCAATGGTAAAAACAGTGTTAGAGAATGAACCAACTTCTACAATTACACTAGTTTTTGGAAATAAAAGAGCTGAAAGCACAATTTTTTATGATGAGTTAAATGAGTTAGCTGAAAAGTATTCTTCTCAATTAAACTTACATTATGTGTTTAGTCAAGAGGTGAGAACTAATAGTAAATTTGGTAGAATTGATAAAGGACATGTAAACTATTTCGTGAAAAATATACATAAAGATATTTCTTTCGATTCAGTCTATTTATGTGGACCAGAAGAAATGATCCAAACTGTTTCTGAAACACTTCAAGAAGATGGATTTGATGAAAGAGACATTTATTTTGAATTATTTACCGCTACTATTTCAGATGAAGAAGCGGCATTACATATTCCAGACGGAAAATCAGAAATTAAAGTGGTGTTAGATGATGAAGAACATACTTTTATGATGGAGAAAACCGATACAGTTTTAGCAGCTTCTTTACGCAACAAGCTAGATGCCCCATATTCTTGTCAAGGAGGAGTTTGTAGTAGTTGTATTGCAAAAGTTACGGAAGGAAAAGCTGTAATGGCAAAAAATTCTATTTTAACTGACGACGAATTAGAAGAAGGTTTGATACTTACATGTCAAGCACATCCAACTACACAGAAAATAGTGGTAGACTTTGATGATGTTTAGGTAAAATCGTAACTTTATAGAATGGATTTTTACGACTTTAAAAACGCATTTTTTGTAGGTGTTTTCATGGCTTTTATGATAGGGCCTGTATTTTTTATGCTGATTAAAACCAGTATTTTAAAAGGAGCTAGAGCAGCCATTGCCTTTGATGTAGGAGTGATTTTAGGAGATATTTCTTTTATGTTAATAGCCTACTTTGGAAGTAGAAGTCTGTTAGAAAAAATAAAAGATGACCCGCGGTTGTTTCTTATCGGAGGGTTAGTGCTTATTGTTTATGGATTAATTACTTATTTAGATAAAAACAATAAGAAAGAAGCCAAAGCTCCCGATGTTGTTTTACCTGAAAGTAATAACTATTTAAAGCTCCTTTTTAAAGGCTTTTTCTTGAATTTTATAAATATAGGAGTATTAGCTTTTTGGCTGGGTTTAATTGTGGTTATAGGACCAACGTATGATATGAATCCGAAGTATTTGGTTTGGTATTTTGGTACTGTAATAGCAGGTTACGCAATTACAGATTTAGGGAAAATATTATTAGCTAAACAACTTAAGAGTAGGTTAACTCCATTGGTTATTTATCGAATAAAACGTGGAATGGGAGTGTTATTAATCGTTTTTGGTGCTGTGTTAATGCTAAAAGGATTTATTCCTGAAAGTAAGATTGATAACCTGATTGAGAAAGTAGAATCGCTAGATTAAAAGCCAATAATCATTTTTGCTATCCAAAAATAGATTAAGATCCCAAAAATATCGTTACTCGTTGTAATAAATGGCCCAGTAGCAATTGCAGGGTCAATACCTCTCTTATCTAAAAATAAAGGAATAAAAGTACCTACCAAACCAGCTACAATAATTACCGTAAATAACGAAGATGAAATAGCAGAGGCAATTGTTATATCTCCTTTCCAAATCCAAATAAAGAAAAACAAGATAACAGCCAAAACAAGCCCATTTACAGCGGCTAAAGACATTTCTTTTAATAGCCTATTAGTAACACTTCCTTTTACATCATCATTAGCTAAACCTTGTACAATAATTGCTGAAGATTGTACCCCAACATTACCAGCCATAGCTGCAATAAGAGGTGTAAACATAAAAAGAATAGCATTTTCTTCTAATGCACCTTCAAAAAAGCCCATAATTCTTGCAGCTCCAATACCTCCAATTAAACCTAGGAACAACCATGGTAATCGAGCTCGGGTTAACTGTAAAATGCTATCTTCAGAGTCAACATCTTGGGTAATACCTGCTGCTAATTGATAATCTTTTTCAGCTTCTTCTTTAATTACATCAACAATATCATCAATAGTAATTCTACCCACCAAAACACCTAATTCATCCACAACAGGAATGGCTTCTAAGTCATATTTACGCATAATGTTAGCTACATCTTCCGCGTCATCGTGTACATGAACAAAATCTACTTTAGGAATATAAACATCCGAAATTTTAGAACGAGTAGAAGCCATTAACAAGTCTTTTAACGACAAACGCCCTTTTAACTTACCTTCATCATCAACCACATAAATAGAATGAACTCTAGTAACCTCTTCTGCTTGCTGACGCATTTTTTTAACACAGGTAAGTACATTCCAATTCTCATTTACTTTTACAAGCTCTTTTGCCATTAATCCACCAGCAGAATCTTCATCATATCGTAGTAATTCTACAATTTCTTTAGCATGTTCACGGTCTTCAATTTTCCGAATTACGTCTTGTTTTCGTTCTTCAGGAAGTTCAGCAATAACATCGGCAGCATCATCGGTATCAAGTTCATTAACCTCTTCGGCAATTTCTTTGGCAGATAGTTGTTCAAAAACTTTTTCACGAACTTCTTCATCAACTTCCATTAATACATCCGAAGTTGTTTCACTATCTAATAAACGTATAATGTAAACTGCTTCTTCAAAAGTAAGTTCATCTAAAACTTCAGCAATATCAGCGTAGTGAATATCTGAAAAAACCTCAGAAAGAGCTGTGTCTTTTTGTTGTTGAATCAGGCTTTGTACGTTTTCTAATAAGTCTTTTGTGATTTCTAATGCCATTGCTTGCAATTTTGCTCGATAATCGAGGTTTTGAATATGTTGAAATCTAATTCAAAAAGAAGACTTGTTCTTATATAAAAAAGGACTCTTAACTATTGTTTTGAGCTATTTTTTGTGTCAACTCAATGAATTTTTGCACCGACAACTGTTCGGGACGCATCGCAAATATAGGGTCTTCTTTTAAGGTA
>JAUHZI010000168.1 GCA_030426105.1 Bacteroidia bacterium
GGTAGAATTATCCGCTTTTCAAAACACTCACAATGGTTATGGATTCATAAATTCCAAAAATATTATTCAATCTTTTTATACGGATTGTTAACTATTAACTGGGCAATTACTACCGATTTTAAACAAATGCATAGCTATTTAAAGCGTAAGTTATCATACGGTGAGTTTCCAAATCCAGCTAAAGAGTGGACTAAATTAGTAGTTTCTAAAGTTATTTATTATTCTCTTTGGATAGTATTGCCAATCGCAGTAATGAATGTTGCTTGGTGGAAAGTATTAATCGGATTTTTTGTGATGCATTATACTGCAGGAATCATTTTAAGTGTGGTTTTCCAATTAGCACACATTGTTCCTAAAACAGAAACTCCATTACCAGATGAAGATGGTAATATGAAAAACACATGGGCTATTCACCAATTATACACCACAGCAAATTTTGCTCCAAGAAATTGGTTTATCAACTTTTACACAGGTGGTTTAAACCATCAGGTAGAACACCATATTTTCCCTAATATTTCTCATATTCATTATAATAAGTTAGCTCAAATTGTAAAAGAAACTGCTATGGAATTTAACCTTCCTTACAACGAATACAATACTACACGTAGAGCAGTTATTGAGCACTTTAGACACTTAGCTGAATTAGGGAAAAAACCGCAATTAGCATAAATCAACATACAACATAACAACACAATGTCAAACGCATTATCAAACAGAATTCAAAGTTTACCAGTATCGCAAACTTTAGCAATGGCTGCTAAAGCAAGAGAATTAAAAGCTGAAGGTAAAGACATCATTAGCTTGAGTTTAGGAGAACCAGATTTTAATACTCCTGATTTTATTAAAGATGCCGCTATTGAAGCTATTAATCAAGATTACAACTCATATACTCCGGTTGATGGATATGTAGAGTTAAAAGAAGCTATTTGTGAGAAATTTAAGCGTGATAATAACTTAACATATGCTCCAAACCAAGTAGTTGTTTCTACAGGAGCAAAACAATCTATTGCTAACGTAGCTCAGGTATTATTAAACCCTGGTGATGAAGTATTATTACCAGCTCCTTATTGGGTAAGCTATTCTGCAATTGCAACTTTGTGTGAAGCTAAATTTACCGAAATTCCTTCTTCTATTGAAAATGATTTCAAAATCACTCCAGAACAATTAGAAGCTGCTATTTCGCCAAAAACAAAAATGATTTTCTTTAACTCGCCAAATAACCCAAGTGGAACAATTTATAGCGAGGAAGAATACAGAGCATTAGCTAAAGTATTAGAAAAGCATCCAGATATTTATATTTTATCTGACGAAATATATGAGCACATTAACTACGGAACAAAACCATTTAGTTTTGCTGCTATTGAAAGCATGTACGACCGTACCATAACTGTTAACGGATTGGCTAAAGCTTTTGCCATGACAGGATGGAGAATTGGTTATATTGGAGCTCCTGAATGGATTGCTAAGGCTTGTACTAAAATGCAGGGTCAAATTACTTCAGGAACTAACTGTATTGCTCAACGCGCTGCAATTACGGCTGTAAAAGCATCTCCTGAAAAAGTACAATATATGGTAGATGAGTTTAAAAAACGTAGAGATTTAGTTTTACAGTTGTTAGGAGAAATTGATGGGTTTAAATTAAACGTACCAGAAGGGGCTTTTTATGTTTTCCCTGATATTTCTGATTTCTTCGGAAAAACAATCCAAGGAAAAGAAATTAAAGATGCAAATGATTTTTCTATGTTATTGTTAGAAAAAGCAAATGTTGCTACGGTTACTGGTGAAGCTTTTGGTGCACCAAACTGTGTTCGTTTATCATATGCTGCTTCTGAATTACAATTACGTGAGGCAATCAAGAGAATTAAAGAAGTTTTAAGTTAATTAACTTAAACTATTAAGTATAAAAAAATCCGTAAGACGCGTCTTACGGATTTTTTATGTTCTAAAATGGAGCTTTTAATTTTCTAACTTTTTTCTTTTTAAGCTTCTTTAAATACAATGCTCTCTTATTATAATCAATAAAGGCTTTCCCCAACTCTAAAATATCTGCTCCTATAATTCCGTCTACCTCATCAGCATCATGTTGTTTTAAGGCAGTATTTACATGCGTTAAGTCAAACAATACTAAATCACAATCATTCGCTTTCCACTTCCCTATTTTAAGAGAATTGTTTCCTGACTTATGTGTTTCCATATCCGTCGCTCCTGCTCCAGCAGCTTTCACTTCACTTTCTTCAGAAACAAGTTTAAAACGCTCTATTAAATCTAACCCAACACACGAATTGGAAGCGCCTGTATCTAAAATAAACCTTCCTTTAACACCATTTATCTCCGCATCTAACTCTAAATGATTTGTGATCATTTTTTTGAGTTTTATTTTAATGTATTTCTTTTTTCGTAATACTTTTTTCAAACTTGCCATTTCTTGTACTTTTGTCTCGTAAAGATACGGCAATAAATGATTACAGATACACACACCCACTTATATTCAAGTCAGTTTGACGAAGACAGAAACGAAATGATACAACGCGCTAAAAAAGCTGGTGTTTCTCGTTTTTTTATTCCTGCAATTGATAGTTCGTATACAGAACGTATGTTCGACTTAGAAAAAAACTATCCAGAAGATGTGTTTTTAATGATGGGCTTACACCCTACTTCGGTAAAAGAGAACTACCAAGAAGAATTAGCGCATGTAAAAGAATGGTTAGATAAGCGTGACTTTTATGCTATTGGTGAAATTGGTATCGATTTGTATTGGGACAAAACTTTTTTACCTCAACAACAAGAAGCCTTCCGTACGCAAATTCAGTGGGCAAAAGAGAAAAAACTACCTATTGTAATTCATTGTCGTGATGCCTTTGATGAAATTTTTGAAGTTTTAGAAACTGAAAAAGGAGAGGATTTATTTGGAATTTTCCACTGCTTTACCGGAACCTTAGAGCAAGCTGAAAAGGCAATTTCATACAACATGAAATTAGGAATTGGTGGTGTAGCGACATTTAAAAATGGAAAAATAGATAAATTCTTACATCAAATTGATATCAAACACATTGTGTTAGAAACCGATTCCCCGTACCTAGCTCCTACTCCATATCGAGGTAAACGTAATGAAAGTAGCTACATAACTAATATTGTGGATAAGTTGGTAGATATTTATGGATTGACTTTCGATGAAATTTCTGAAATTACTACACAGAATTCTAAAGACATTTTTGGTGTTTAACCTACAAACTACATATTATAAAACTCCTATAGGAATTGCCAAAATAGAAGGTGATGAAAACGGAATTCAATCAATTTCTGTATTAAATGATGATACTTCCACTAGCCTAATTACCTCAAATGAAACTCCAACTTGTTTACAAGATTGCGTTACTCAACTAAATGAATATTTTACTGGAAAAAGAACAGTGTTTGATTTACAATTGAATCCACAAGGAACAACTTTTCAACAATCTGTTTGGAATGAGTTATTACATATTCCTTTTGGAAGTACAAGAACCTATTTAGAACAAACCAAACAATTAGGAGATGTAAAAGCAATTCGTGCGGTAGCTTCTGCTAACGGTAAAAACCCTATTTGGATTATCATACCTTGTCATAGAGTTGTGGGTTCTGATGGCTCTCTAACTGGATATGCAGGAGGTATTTGGCGTAAAAAATGGTTATTGGAACACGAAAGTGGAGCCAAACAACAGACTTTGTTTTAATTTCTTTTTATAAGGTCTCGAAACAAGTTCGGAATGACTATCGTCAATTTAAGTTGCGTTTTTCAATAAAGAATTTCTTCAACAAAAAGCCACACTCTTCTTCCAAAACTCCTGATATTACTTTTGTTTTTGGATGTATTTTAGTTTGTAAAACAGAAAAACCAAGTTTAGGTTCACTAGCTCCGTACACTATCTTACCTATTTGCGTCCAGTAACTCGCTCCCGCACACATTTGACAAGGCTCTAGCGTAACATACAAAGTACAGTCTTTTAAATACTTTCCACCTAAAAAATCTGCTGCTGCAGTAAACGCTTGCATTTCTGCATGTGCGGTAACATCATTTAACAACTCTGTTAAGTTATGTGCTCTTGCTATTATTTGATCTTTAAAAACAATAACTGCACCAACAGGAACCTCTCCTTTATCAAAAGCTAACTCAGCTTCCTGTAAAGCTTTTCTCATAAAGTAGGCATCATCAAATGGATTCATCAACAAGAGTTTTTGTAAATACTAAAACAAATGTAGCCAAAATTTGTTTGTGTAAACTCTAGGTAAAATACTTATTTTTACCAAAATTTACGATTTGATTTCAATCAATACTTCTGAAAATAAAAAAGTCTATTTTGCTTCTGACCAACATTTAGGAGCTCCAACTTCTGAAGCTAGTTTTCCTCGTGAACAAAAGTTTGTTACATGGCTAAACGATGTTAAAAAAGATGCTGAAGTAATTTTTATTCTAGGTGATTTATTCGATTTTTGGTTTGAGTATAAAACTGTTGTTCCTAAAGGTTTTGTTCGTGTTTTAGGTAAACTTGCTGAAATAAAAGATAGTGGTATCCCGATTTACTTTTTTGTTGGAAATCATGATTTATGGATGCATGATTATTTTGAAAAGGAATTAAACATTCCTGTATTTCATTCACCTCAAGAATTTAAAATCAACGATAAATTATTTTTAATAGGCCATGGTGATGGATTAGGACCTGGAGACAAAGGGTATAAACGTATGAAAAAAGTGTTTACATTCCCGCTATTTCAATGGATGTTTCGTTGGCTACATCCAGATTTAGGAGTTAGATTAGGACAATACATGTCGGTTAAAAACAAATTGATTTCTGGTGATGAGGATGCTAAATTTTTAGGCGAAGACAATGAATGGCTAGTACAATATTGTAAACGTAAATTAGAAACCAAACACTACGATTATTTTGTTTTTGGACACAGACATCTTCCTTTAGAAATTCAACTTAAAGAGAACAGTGTTTACCTTAATACAGGTGATTGGATTCAGTATTATACCTATGCGGTTTTTGAAAACGATAAACTATTTTTAAAAGAATATAAACAATAAAAAAAAGCACCTCAAAAAGGTGCTTTTTTTTATCAAATAATTAAATTAGAACTTAAAAGTTAATCCTGCTTTAAAAGTCATACCATTGAATCCAAATTGATTTACCTCCCATGGATACTTAAAACGCCCTCCTAAATCAGTCACTACATCTCCTTTAGTATCAATTTCATCTGGATACACATCAAATAAATTATTTACCTGAGCATTAAACGAAATCATGTCTGAAAACTCATAACCAAAAGACACATCAGTTATTACTTTCCCACTAAATGTTTGATCTTTATTCGGATCTGTTGCATGTTGCCAAGTTACTTCTCCAAAATAGGTGTTATTTAAAAAAGCGGTAAACTTTTTATACTTGTAATCTGCACCAAACAAAAGTTTGGTATTTGGTCTTGCACTAATAATTCTAGATTGTTCTTTTCTATTAAATATGGCATTCTTATAATTTGCTAATTTAGTAGGGGTTTTTACTTCTCCTTCTAACTTTGTTCTGTTAATATTTAACGCTAAATTCAATCCAAGCTTTCCTGCAGCAAAATCTATATTTTTGTAACGCATTGTGTAATCAAATCCTTCTGTTTTTGTATCAGCCGCATTAATAAAAAACTTAATACTTGTAACACTGTTATCATCTAAAATTTGTTGAACAATAGCATTTGGATTACCATTATCATCAGTTCCTCCAATTTCCCCAGAAAATACAACTCTATCTTCTACTTTAACATTATAATAGTCTAATGAAATAGTAAAATCATTAGAAGCCTTAACAGTTAATCCTGCTGAAATATTTTTTGATGTTTCTGCAAACAATGAAGCTACTCCTAAATCTTTAATCACAGGACTCACGTTGTTGAATGTTCCTTGATTAGAGATTGTACCTCCAGAAACCAAAGTTTGTACATTACTTAAATATACTTGATGTAATGAAGGCGCTCTAAACCCAGTACTATATGACGCTCTTAACACACCTGCTTCCCCAACTTTGTACCTAGAACTCACTTTCCATGAAAAATTATCTCCAAAGTCAGAATAATTCTCATAGCGTAACGCTCCCCCTATTAAGAAATCTTCTGAGACATCCCAATCTAAAGTTCCATAACCTCCAATATTTGTTCTTGTTTCATTTAAGGCGTTACTTGGTTGTAAACCTGGAAATGATTGTGCTCCTCCATCAATATAAGACGCTTCTTCTCCTGCTGTTACTTCAAACCGTTCCTGACGACCTTCTACACCTAAACCTATACTTACATCTCCAAAAGAACGACTTACATCAAAGTTCCCGATAATATTACTAAAAGCATATGCCCCAGCATCAAAAGAAGTAGGGCTATTTGGACCTAGGCTTACATTAATTGTATTTCCTATTGTATAATCCACAGAGTTACGCCCAAAACTTGCACTTAAATCTGCATCAAAACCACCTAGCTTAAACTTACTTCCTGCTGTAAATAAGATATCTTGAATATCTGTTTCAAAAGTTGGTTGAAAACCATCATATGTTTCTCCATCTGGAGTTAATAATCCAAAATCATCAGTAATCCAGTATGGAGGTCTATATAATGCAAAACTTTTACCTTGTCGCATATTAAAACCACCAAATGCATATAATTTTGTATTCTCATTTAAAGGATATTCAGCATTAACAAACAAATCACCTTTTTTCATCTCTGGTTGCCCTATAATCATTCCTAAATCTGGATTATCTCTTGTCCATTGATTATCTACACCAAATAAGTCATCCTTTCCAGGTTCAGCTGCCCTGTCAGTCTTTTCTTGATAGCTCAGCCCTAAGGTAGTATTAACAAACCCTCCTTCACCAAAAGTAAACGTATGG